>DATFVZ010000298.1:0-5235 GCA_035259785.1 Gemmatimonadales bacterium | reverse complement strand
TGTCTCCGACCTGGATGACGTAGGCGTGCGGCCAGAGCGCTGCCAGCATTGTCAGAGTGGTCGCACCACCGCGCCCGCCGTACTCCTTGTTCCCTTCTTCTACCAGCACGTCGTGGCTCTTCAGAACCGACTTCTCCAGTTCCGACACGAAGGTCGCTTCGTTGTTGGAATCGAGCCGGCGATACAGATCCATGAGGTGCGTAACGTGTTGCGCGATGGTTTTCACGACCGTGCCGCTCGCCGTCTTGCCGTCGGGCCGGCCGCCTACGCCATCGGCCACGAGCAGGATGTATCCCCGTGATTCACTGACCAGCGTGGTGATGTCCTCTGGGGGCAGGCTCGACTGGTGGACCCGGAGCAGCTTGTGCAGGCTCGCAATGAGGAACTGATCCTGATTGTCGGATCGAACTCGACCGCGGTCGGTCAGGCCGAATACGTCCACATTGGTCGATGTCGGATGCGGGTCGGTGTCGGCGACCGAGTGGCGCAGTTGCTGAGATGTCATCATGGAAAACATGCCACTGGGCGGAGCAACAGGCTAGGAGGAAAGTACGGTGAGCCGCTTCAAACGTACACAATTGGAGACGACGCTAGCACCGTTCACGTGGGTAGTAATTCGCGAATCCCGGCGAATCACTACTCACCAGGAGATCTCGATGAACATCCTTCGAACAATCCCTCTTGGCGTGCTGCTTATTGTCGTCACCAATGTCGGGTGTCGGGAAGCCGCGAGTAGCCCCGCACGACCCAATCTCGAAGTCGCCGCGGCCGACACAGTTCCCGGCGGATGCACCGACCGCGTGTGCACATTCAAATCGCTCGGCGACGCGGCGTCCACCTTCTGGACGACTCCGGTCGGTCCGGCCATCGCAAGCGATACGGGTGGTGGGGGCGGGGGGACTTTCATCTCCGGGAACGTGAGCGTCTCGCGCGGCGGCGAGCGCGGTGCTCAACAGGCTTTCCTCTTCTATAGCGTGTTCGAGTGTTTCGAGTTCTCATGTGCACTGGTTGCCGGCGGCTTCGGCGAGATTCCCAGCAGCGACTTCGATACGCGCGGGCAGCGCTACCGCGTCAGTACGAACACCGCGAACAATCCCAACTTCTTCACGTTCGCCGGCCTGCCAGGAGAAATAGCGATCGAATGGATTCCCGATAATTTGTTTAGGACGACTTTCAATGGCGTTCGCCGCTCCACAAACCCAGAGTTCTCGGAGCAGGAGGTGGGTAAATCCGAGGATCAGTCCGCAACCGCGACCGGTAGCGTGGTCGGGTTTGCAATTGGGTCGGGAAGTTCCGGGCAGATGTCGGCCAGTCGCGACATGCGGATTACGATCAACCGATAGGCGAACACCGTCAGTTGGCCCCCTAGGAGTGGAACCGCTCCCGCAATCGCGCGCACTCAGCCTCGTGCCTGCGATTCAAGCAGTTAGGATCGCCCACTCGGGGCCATAGGGGACCACTCGGGCCGCACTATGGGATTGGCGTGGAGAGTTGGCGCATAATGCCACGTTTGTCTTCATCGTTCGACCACTGAACGTGCCAAACGCGCCCGTCATCTTGGTCCAACAGCAAGAACGTGAAGATGTTGTGAGTCTCTTGAAGGGCGAATCGGCCAACGTGCGCCCCCGCAGGCGGAACGAGTGAATCTGCATTGATTGCCAAACGCCCGGCAAACGAACTGTCGTTTAGTGCAAAATGGACCTGCCAGATGCGTCCGGTACTACTGTCGAGAAGGAGCGACGTCCAGATGTTTTGCGTCGGCGTCAGGGTGTACCGAGTATTTGGTCGGACAGGCGCTGCAACTGGTCGCTCTCGCTGAGGCGACTGGGCGGCCGCAGACACGGACGCGGCGGAAGTGAGTGCGAGCGCCAATCCGCAGATAGCGACGGTGCGGGACATAGGGTGCCTCCAGCTTGGTGAGCCAAACGGCGAGCCAAACCGTAAACGATACGGTTTCGGGTGCGCCCGACTAGGGCAGCGCCTGAACGAGCCCCGCGAGAGGACTTCTCTCCGGCGAGGATGCCCACCGATTCAAATTACTTCGTCCCGATGCGCGGTAAGCGCGCCTCCTGCCGCCAGTCCGCGATCACGTCGTCCAGCTCGAGGATGCAGCAGGCGCCGAGGAGCTGCACCTCTACGACCTGCGCCACGCTTACGGCCAGTGGCTGATCAATGCGGGCGTCCCACAGCGGGTCGTGCAGGTTGGGATGCGGCATAAGACGGCGAGCATGACGGCGCGCTATGTGAAGCAGAAGGATCGCGGGCTCAACGCGACGGTGATGGCGAGCGTGCTGTTTGGAAGTCCCGCCGAAACTCCCGCTTCTGTTCGCCGCGCACGTTCGCGGAGAGTGCGTAGTGATTCACGTCATGCGAGTTCGCGATGTGGGGAGAGAATTGGCCCCCGGAGAGAATTGGCCCCCTAGGATTCGACTGGTGGACCCGGAGCAGCTTGTGCAGGCTCGCAATGAGGAACTGATCCTGATTGTCGGATCGCACTCGACCGCGGTCCGTCAGCCCGAATACGTCGACATTGCTCGATGTCGGATGTGGTTCCGTGTCGGCGACCGAGGGGCTCAGCTGCGGAGACGTCATTGTCGAAAACATGCGACTGCGAGGAACAACTGGCCAGGAGTAGAGACGGTGAACTGCCCTCGGGTTTAAGGGAGGCATCTGGCAACTCAGCGTCTGACGACGCGGCTCAGCCACACATCGGCCCGGTAGTCCCGCACCGTCACGAGAAGATGTCGGAGGTCCGTGGACGCATCCCACCAGAGGGTCTGTCGGGGCAAGGCCCCGAGGCGCTCCACGCGCCCGGGTCGCCGAAGATGAAACAGGGTCCGGGCGTTATCGACCAACGCGGCGAGCGCTAACGAGCCGTCGACAAGAAAGATCGCTTCCCCGCCACGCGAGGGCAGCGTTGCCCACGTCGTGGCCAACCCCCCGTCCACTGGAACAACGCTCACCCGGACGGAGTCGCGCGAGGCCCCCACGCCAGTGTAGGCGATGCGCTTCCCGTCAGGGCTCACGCTCAGCCACGTGAGCTCTCGGTACCAGTCAGACACGGTGATCGTGTCGGGTGCCGGTTGGTCTGGGCGCTGAGCGCGGATGCTGCGGGAAAGCAGGGGCACCCACACCCAACCCCCGCCGGGCAGCGACGCCGGGTAGACGAATCCGGTGTCCGCGATCGGGCGCACCGCCGTCCGGTTACCGTTGCGGACGTCGAGCAGCGAGAGCCGGGATCCACCCGGGGCCTCCTCGACAACGACAATCGTCACCGAGTCCGCCCAGTACTCTAATGCGCCAGAGCCTGGGAGCGGGGTCTCGGGTCCGCCCGCAAACGACATGACGCTCAGGCGGTTGCCATCCGGCAGCTCGCGCACCACGGCCAGCCGCCGGCCGTCGGGCGAAACCACCGCGGCCATGGACGTCGAAGCGGTCAGCACCCGTCGCTCGGGCGGCCAAGCATTCCGCAACGCGCCCGGCAGGTCGAGGGCCCAGAGGCTGTACTCGTAATTGCCCCCATCGAGGACCAGCGCGCTCCCGTCGGCCGTGACGTCGTAACCGGTCGTCGCTCCGCTGTACACGGTGTCCAGCCGCGCTGCGAACCTCCCGTCCGCGGTGTTCACCGCGAGTCGCGTGATGACCGCGACCTCGTTGCCGTAACTGGACTCCGTCGTGGGCGCGATCCACAACGCGTCGGCGGAGAGTCGGACGATGCCCGTCGCCCACGGCACGGCGACGCGGTCGAGCTCGCGCCCGTGCCGGTCGAAGGTTCGGTACTCGCGGCCCACCCCGACGACGATCCACGGCGCCCCGGCGACGGCTCGTACTCTGACGCGCCCCGGCCCTGCGATCCGGATGCTGTCACGCGCAGCACCCTCCAGGGTCGTGACGCGGAGCCAGAAGACGCTGTCTGGAGCGTCCAGCGGGGCCACCAGCAGTGAATCACCGGAGCCCCAGAACGCAACGCTGCCCGTCGTCGTCACCAATCGGGGTGATCCGCCCAGGGCGGAGATCAGGTACGTGCCCTTGCCGAGACCGTCGAACAGCAGATGGCGGCGATCCGCGCTCCACTTCAAGTTGCCGAGACCCGCCGCGCCCCCGAGGATGCGTCGGGTCTCCGTCCCGGCCACATCCTGGAGCTCGATGGCGTAGGTGCACGTCGCAGCGCAGTCCTGCACCACGTACGCCAGCAGCCTGCCGTCGTGCGAGATGGCGGGTGAGGAGACCCGGCCGCTAAAGGTGACCTGCCGCCGGTCCTGAAGGACTACGTTGTGGTCGCCGCCGCGGAGCGAGAACGCCAATACCGTGTACACGATGCCGCCGATGATCAGCGCCGCGCCGACGGTCACGACCCACCCCCGCTTGGGGAGTCGGCGGAGTCTCCTCAGCAGCCGGCGTGTTCGCACCCAGCGAACCGCTGACTCGTTGAGCGTCCCGGCCGCCGCGAGATCTGCGAGAAGCTCCTCCGCTGAGGAGTAGCGGCTGTCAGGATCCTTCTGTAGCAGCCCGAGCACCAACTCGTCCACCGGTTCCGGCAGGCCATCGCGCAGCACCCCCGGCGCTTCGGGTTCCTCGTGCACGATCGCGTGCGCGATTGCTACCTCGCGCTCGCCTCCGAACGGCTTCCGGCCCGTCAACATCTCGTATAGCACGACACCCGTTGCCCACAGGTCCGCGCGCGCATCCACCGCCGCTCCCCGGATCTGTTCCGGCGCCATGTACGACACCGTTCCGAACAGTCCGTCCGTCTGGGCGGTACTCTCGTTCAGCGCCTTGGCCAGCCCGAAGTCGAGGATCTTGACCTCTCCATCCGGTAACAGCATCACGTTGCCCGGCTTCAAGTCCCGATGGACGATCCCCGCGGCATGGGCGCAGCTGAGCCCCCGTGTGATCTGCCCGGTAATCGCCAGCGCCTCCGCCACTGGCAGCGGGCCAGTTCGGCTGAGTCGGACCTTGAGCGTCTCGCCAGCGTACAGCGCCATCGCCAGAAACGGCCGCCCGTCCTCACTTTCCCCGACGTCGTAGATGGTGCAGAGGTTGGGATGATTGAGTGTCCCGGCGACGCGAGCTTCGCGCAGGAAGCGTCTCCTGGCCGACGTATCCAGACTGTAGTGCGGCAGCAGAAACTTGAGCGCCACCGGCCGCCCAAGGCGCGTGTCCAGACCGCGGTAAACGACGCCCATGCCGCCAGCTCCGAGCGGCTCGAGCACCTGGAAGTGTGAGACGGTGCGT
>DATFVZ010000297.1:0-2245 GCA_035259785.1 Gemmatimonadales bacterium | reverse complement strand
CTTTCCCGGAAGGCTCCAAGATCGCGAAGCTCCAATGGAGCTTCAAGAAGAGCACGGAGGCCCCCTTCGTCGTGGATGTGCCGGACGCCCCCACGCAGGCTTTCCTCATCGAGAAGGACAGCAAGCGGTTTCCGCAGACCGGCGGCTGGGGATACGCCCTCTTCAACCATGACGCCGCGACCGGCAAGATGACGGCCGACGAGGCCAAAGCCGACTGCGGGCACACCTGCCATGTGGCGGTGAAGAGCAAGGACTACATCTTCCACCCGTACCAGAAGCGTTGAACCGCGCGTGCCCGCGACATGAAGTACTCCGCGGGGGTCGAATGCTGCCACTCGTGAATGCCACTTTCGGCCCAAGAGGAGACGGTCGGACTGTTCCTTCGGCTTCAAAAAATCTTCGGCTTGATCGCGGCTGCGGTGGAGCAGAAGCCGCACCACGGACGCCGCTCACAATCTGTAAGCGCGCACCCCGACCCACATGGAATCGGACTTGCTTCCCTCTGATGCCAGTGATGGCGTAGACTGATCGCGTCGGAACAACAACTCGGCGTCGGCCGTTCGCGCGGACGTCAAGCTCCATATTTGGGCCGCAGGGCCCGCCCTTTCGGTACGTTCTTGGACCAGCTCTGCACGGCAGTTCACGCGACCCGCACAAGGAGGAGCCATGGCATCGAACAAGCCTGTTTCGCGATCTGTTCTGCCGATCCAGACGTCGCGGGCTTGCCTCGGACGCATGCGATGGTTCGCGTACCAGCTGATACTTGCCTGCGCAACCGCCGGCCTCGCTGTCGCAAGCGGCGGCGCGGACGCCAATGAACCCCCACTGCGCCCGATCGATGCAGGCGCGGTGCAACGCACCGTGGAACGGTTGGCGAAGGAAATGCTCGTCCCAGGCGCGGTCGTCATCCTGCGTACGCCGAACGGCGAGTTCACCGCGCGCTACGGCGTCACAAGCTACCAGGGCACGGTGCCGACCGGCTTTGACCAGCACGTGCGTGTCGGCTCGAACACCAAGACGTGGATCGGCACGGTGATCCTGCAACAGATTCAGGAGCGCCGGCTCGCGCTCAACGACCCGGTCTCTAAGTACCGGCCCGACGTGCCAAACGGCGACAACATCACGATCGAGCACCTGCTCTCGATGCGCAGCGGTCTGTACAACTATACGACGACGCTCGAGCTCAACCGGACGCTCGACGAGCGGCCCGCGAAGGCATGGACGCCGGACGAGTTGCTAGCGCTCGGCTACCAGCACAAGCCGTACTTCACTCCACCCGGCGCTTCGTTCGCATACTCAAACACCAACACGGTCTTGCTCGGCCTGATCGCCGAGCAACGCGAAGGCGGCAAGCCGCTCGCGGCGATCATGCGCGAGCGGCTGTTCGCGCCCCTAGGCCTGAAGAACACCCTGTTGCCCGATATCAGGTCCAACGCGATCCCCGAGCCCTTCGCGCGCGGCTACATGTACGGCAACAACGTGCTGACGATGGGCACGCCACCGGCGCTACCGAACGACATGCAGGTCGCCGCCCGCGCGGGTACGCTCGCGCCCGGCGACCAGACCGACGCGAACCCCTCGTGGGGCTGGGCGGCTGGCGCGGGCATCTCCACCGCCAACGACCTCGTCGCGTGGGTGGAGGCATTGGTTGACGGCAAGCTGCTGAACGCTGACTTGCAGGCCCGGCGGCTCGCCAGCGTGTCGCCGATCGACCCGAGCAATCCGAATACCGCGTCGTACGGCTGGGCAATAGCCAAGTTCGGCAACCTCTTCGGCCACACTGGCGAATTGCCCGGCTACAACTCGTTCATGGGCCGCGACCCAAGGAACCGCGTGACCTTGGTAGTGTGGGCCAATCTCGCACCGACCGTTGATGGACGCGATCCGGCGACCACGATCGCAAGGGAGTTGATCGGCCTGCTCTACACTCCCGCGCGGTAAAGAGGCTCGGCGCACTCTCTGAGGAGCGAGGCCGCGCGCCAGGATATCGAGCGTGCCACCGGGAGGAGGCGGAACCCCCAGCCGTATTGGCGCGTTTGGGCCTTTAGTTATGATTTCCGGCGCTCGTGCCGTTGGTCCTTGTTCCTAACGTCCTCTCGGGATTTCGCGAAATCGCGCGCATGGTCGATGAATGCGCGCAGCTTCGGTGAGACCTGTTTCCGGTTGGGGAAGTAGAGAAACACGCCCAATGTTGTCGACGCGTACTTGGCGAGCACCTCTCTGAGGCGACCGGCGAGCACGTGCT
>DATFVZ010000296.1:0-4184 GCA_035259785.1 Gemmatimonadales bacterium | reverse complement strand
GGGCGGATGGGCGGGTCGCGGGCAGAGTAATGCCTTCCAGGGAGCCGGTTTCCCCGCGCTCACGTCCTACGACGACTTGCTCAAACTCATGGAGGGCGCCGCTTCTGCGGAGCGCCCGCCGTCGCCCAATCCAAACTTCACTCCCGCCGCGCAGAACGACTTCGCCGCGCGCATGCGCTGGTCGGTGACGTCGAAGTACGCGGACTCGAACCATGAGCCGCGCGTTACGATTCGCGGCAGCTCCCGGATCACGGCGCGTCCGGGCGAGACGGTCCGCCTCGAGGGCGTTGTGTCCGATCCCGACGGGAATGCCGTGGCGGTGCGGTGGTGGCAGTGGAAGGACGTCGGCACCTATCCAGGCCAGGTCACGGTTGCCAGTCCCACGGCGCTCACCACGAGCGTGCAGATGCCGGCCGACGCGACGGCGGGGCAGACGATTCAGCTGATCCTCCAGGCGACAGATAATGGAACGCCGCTGCTAACCCGGTATCAGCGGGTGATCGTCACCGCTGAGCGATGAGCGGGGCGGCCGCCTGCGCGCCTACCTCAAAGAGTAGGTGACGCTCACGTTCCAGATGAAATCCTGCCCCCCGACCAGCGTGCTGTGGAGGGGATCGTTGAGCAACGTCGAGATTGAAATCGGGATCTTCCGATTGCCCAGCGTCAGCGCGGAGCTGACATAGACGCCATCCTCGCCATCCATGAACAAGTAGTAGAGTTGCGGCGCGAACTGGATCGTATAGTCGCGGGCAAGATTGAAGTAGTGCAGGTTGGCCCGTGCCGCGATGAAGTGCGTATTCTGGATCGCGTCGGTGTCGACGCCGTTGGAGTAGAGGTAGTAGAGCCCTAGATCGAGGTTCCTCGTGACTGCATAGGAGGGATTCACCTCGCTGGCGAGGTACCGCCTTACCACGATCATCTCTCGCGGCGCGCCACCGATCGAATCGGTAATCGTCCGAAACACCAGCGCGGGGTGCGCTCCGACGACGAGATGCAGCTTCCTGTCGCTCGGCGATCGATAACGCAGCCAGAAGATGAACGACCACGGTTTTCCTTCGAGCGCTACGCGGAACTGCGGCTCGAAACTCAACCCACCGCGCCAAATAGCGACGTCGAGGATCCCCGCTGGTTTGCCCAGCGTAAGCGCGGGAAGGAGCGAGATGCCCTTGTTTGTTAAGGTGACGGCTCCCGCCACGTGCGTGCTGCGTTCCGTGGTGTCGGGAGACTGTGCGACGGTCGGATGAGCGATGCCGGCGAACACGATCAGCAGGACGCCGACACCGCTTCCTAAAACTTCGACCACAGATACTGGTTCGTTACCTCGTGGTGGAACTGGATCTCGGCAGCCTTTACTTCCGCGCCGAGCGCCTTAGGGCAGCGGTCTGCCTGCATCTGCTTCAGCTCGGCAAACTTTCCGTGCACATCCGCGCCCAGCGCTTGCTTCAGGAAGCTGCTGCCCTGATGGAGTCGAATGGCGTCGTAGATGTTGTCCGACAGGTACTTCGTCCCACCAGCTTTCGCCTCGTCGATCGGACCCTCGAGTCCCGTCTTGAAGATCGTGTAGATCGCGAGATACGGGTTGGCATCGGGCGCGATCGAGCGAACCTCGACGCGCTTGGACCGCTCGTTGCCCAACGGAATACGGATCATTGAGCCGCGATCGATCGGTGACGCCTTGATCTGGTTCGGCGCTTCGAAATGCGGGTCGAGCCGGCGATAGCTGTTCACGCTCGAGTTGAGCAGCAGGCAGATCTCCGCGCCGTTGGAGAGAATCCGCTTGATGAAGTCCCAGCCCGCCTGCGACAGCTGGTCCTGGCCTTTCTCGTCCCAGAACAGATTCTTGCCTTTGCGCGCTACCGACACGTTGGTGTGCATGCCGCTGCCGTTGACGCCGGTCACCGGCTTCGGCAGGAAGCACGCCGTCATGTCCATCCGCGCGGCGACCTGGCGCGACAGCAGCTTGTACAACTGCACCTGATCGGCTGCGATCACCGCTTCCGCGTAGTTGTAGTTCATCTCGAACTGCGACGGCGCGACCTCGGGGTGATCCTTCTCGTTCTGGAATCCCATCGCGCGCTGCACTTCAGCCGCGGTGTCGATGAACTGGCGCAGCGCATCGCCCGGTAGCGAGTGGTAGTACCCGCCGGTGGAGATAAACTCGAACTTCCCCATCTCGTGATAGCGCCGCTCGGCATCCCGGCCCTTGAAGAGGAATCCCTCGATTTCGTTTGCCGCGTAGCAGGTCGTGCCGTCCTTCGCGAACAACTTCTCCGTGTACTGCTTCAGGATGCCGCGGGAGTCGGCCGCGTACGGGGCGCCGTCGCGCTCGAGCACCTCGGCCATCGCGAGCACCTTGCCGGCACCGAACACGTCGGCGGGGAGCAAGTAGAACGCAGGCCAATCAACCCGCAATCGCAGGTCAGATTCCTGCTGGCGCGAGAACCCGCGGATGGACGAGCCGTCGAACGTGAGGTTGTCCACTGAGGCGAGCAGGAACTTCTTGTCGTAGTCCAGCATGTGGAACCGGCCTTCGAGGTCTGTGAAGCAGACCGTGACGGCCTTGATGCGCTTCTCGTCCGTGAGGTACTTGACGCGCTCTTCCTGGATTTGCTCGGCGTCCGCGCGGTCGAGCCGCTGCTTCTTGGCGGCGAGATTACGAGCCTCGAGTTCCTCGTAGGGAATTTCCAGGAAATCGCGTAGCGCGGTGCTCATGCTCTCTCGTGGATGAGGGTGAGACTACACGGACGATGAAAATTCAGCACGAAAACTAGGGGGCGCGGTGGCGGGATGTAAGCGCCTTCTTCGCATCGCGCTCGGCCGTGCTTCGCGATAGGTTCGAACGCATCATGGATACCACCCTCCTTCTCGGCTGTCTCGCCGTCTCGGCGTTGGCCCAGACACCGAGCGGATCCGAGGCTGATCTCATCATCCGCAATGCGATCATCTGGACCGGCGACTCGACGCAACCGCGCGCCCAAGCCGTGGCGATTCGCGGCGACCGCCTCATTGCCGTCGGCACCAACGCACAAATCGACGAGCACCGCTCGCCGCGCACACGCGTGATCGATGCGGGCGGGCGATTCGTCACGCCAGGCTTCATCGACGACCACACACACTTCGCCCAGGCCGGTGCGCTGCTAATCGGTGCGAATCTCCTGGCCGTCCACACGCCGGGCCCGTTTGCATCCTATATAAAGGAAGCAGCAAGCCGCATGAGTCCCGGCGCCTGGCTCACGGGCGGCGACTGGGGCGCGTACGAGGACACGACCCGCGCACGCTTCCGGCCCGATCGCTCACTCATCGATTCGGTCACTCCCAACACGCCGGTCCTGGTCAATCGCTGGAACCGCAGCACCTGGCTGGCGAACAGCGTGGCGCTCGAGCGCGCCGCTCTCAGCTGCGCACAACCCGTGTCCGGCCTCGAATGCGTCAACGGCCGCGCCACGGGCCGAGTGTCCGACTCGGCGCTCGCGCGCGTCCGCCGCGCGATCACGCCCAAAACGTTCGATCAGCGGCTCCGCGAGGCACGGGCGGCGCTGCAGCACCTCACGGAGCTCGGCGTCACGACCATCCACGACATCACGCCTCCCACCCAGCTTCCCGTGTTTACCGAGCTGAAACGGCGCGGCGAGCTGACGGTGCGGGTCTTCGCGCGACCCACGCTCGACAAGTACGACGAGCTGCGCTACGCCGGCATCGCGCCCGGCTTCGGCGACGACTGGATCCGCCTCCGGGCCCTGAAAGGCTTTGTGGACGGCATCCAGGGCAACTCGACCGCGCGCTTCTATGAGCCGCAGCTCCACTCCGGCAAACGCGGCGAATGGCGGGACAGTACGAATACCGCCGCGACCGACGGCCCCGGCTCCGGCATGAATCCGCCCGGCAACATGGAGCGCCTGCTCTTTGGACTCGACTCGGCGGGGTGGTGGGCCAACGTGCATGCGATCGGGGATGAGGCGATCGACACCATCCTGGACGTCATGGAGAAAGTGATCACCACCAACGGTCCGAGAGAACGGCGCTGGCGCATCATCCACTCGCAAGTGATCCGCAACGCCGAGGTCGCGCAACGCTACAAGCGTCTCGGCATCACCGCCGAGGTCCAGCCGTATCATGCGATTGACGACATGCGCTGGATGGAGGAGCGCATCGGGGAGCGTGCGCGTTGGGCGTACGCCTTCAAG
>DATFVZ010000295.1:0-18633 GCA_035259785.1 Gemmatimonadales bacterium | reverse complement strand
AAGCCTGATGCCGTACGTCGTGCTCGGCGTGTCGGGCGGAATCGCCTGCTACAAGAGCTGCACACTGGCACGACGACTCACGGAAGCCGGCATCACGGTCGACGTGGTGCTCACCGCCGCGGCCGCGGAGTTCGTGCGGCCGCTGACCTTCGAAGCCCTCACCGGTCGCCCCGTCCTGACTTCGCTCTGGGAGCCGGGTCGCGCGCTCGCGCACATCGATCTCGCGAAAGAGACCGACCTGGTGATCATCGCACCGGCGACGGCGAACGTCCTGGCCCGTGCGGCGATGGGCATGGCGGACGATCTGCTCACCGCCATCCTGCTGGCGCGGGCCGGCGGCCGCATCCTCGCGGCGCCCGCCATGAACGACGCGATGTACGCACATCCCGCGACACAGGCGAATATCAAAACGTTGACCGAGCGCGGCTGGCACTTCGTCGGTCCAGAAATCGGCGCGCTCGCCGAAGGACCGAGCGAGCGGCCCGGCCGGATGAGCGAGCCCGAAACGATTCTCCGCGCCGCCGAACAGCTACTCGGCTCCGCGCGGGCCGCTCGCGGGGGGGCCACAACGAGCAAATGGTCGGGCAAACGGGTGGTCGTGACCGCGGGGCCGACGCGTGAGCACCTCGATCCGGTGCGCGTGATCACGAACCCCTCGAGCGGCCGGATGGGATACGCACTGGCCGAGGCAGCGCGAGCGCGCGGCGCCGACGTCGTGCTCGTCAGCGGGCCGACCGAGCTTACGCCACCGAACGGACTCGCGACGACGCGCGTCGAGACGACCGAGGACATGCAGCGCGCGCTCGAGGCCCTAGTCCCGAATGCCGATGCGCTCATCATGAGCGCCGCCCCTGCCGATTACCGCCCCAAGCACGCGGCGCCGAAGAAGCGCCCGCGCGGCAACGGCGCCTTCACGGTGGAGCTGGAAGCGACGCCCGACATACTCACCTCGCTCAAACGGCGCAAGGGGATGGTCGTGGTGGGTTTCGCCCTCGAGACGGGAAACGGATTGGCGAACGCCCGGACGAAGATGCAGAATAAGGCGCTCGACTTCGTGATCCTGAATGACGCCACTGAGCCCGGCGCAGGATTCGAGGTACCGACCAATCGCGTGACGATTCTGGGACCGGGCGGCAAGCACGTCGACCTGCCGCTGCTCCCCAAACGCGAGGTGGCCGAACGAATCCTCGACGTTGTTGAAGAGGCGCTTTGACTGATCCCTGGGCTCTGGCAGCGGCATACTTAAAACAGCAACGGTTACTTGGTGGGGATCAGGTGATCCTTGCCGACAGGTCTGTAACCCCGGGCTACCGCCCGGGGTCAGAAAACCCAACACACGAGTCCGAAAACACACCCGCGCTGACCCCGGGCGGCAGCCCGGGGAAACCCCAACCTGGCGCCAACCAGGCTTCGAATCTGCCGCGGCCCGGTATCTCCTTCGACCCGCCATCAGCCGATCTTTTCGTTACCAGCCCAATCCAGCGGGCAAACAGTCTCGCGGACGTCGCGACCCTCATCGCCGGCTGCCGCGACTGCAAGCTCTGCGATAGTCGCACTAATACCGTGCCAGGCGAAGGCCCGGCGACAGCCAACCTGGTCGTGGTCGGGGAAGGGCCCGGGCGAACCGAAGACGAAACTGGTCGCCCGTTCGTGGGTCGCGCCGGGGAGCTGCTTACTAAGATCCTCGAGGCGATCAATCTGCCGCGCGATCAGGTGTTCATCTGTAACGTCGTGAAGTGCCGGCCTCCCGAGAACCGGCTACCGCAGTACGATGAAATCGCCGCGTGCATGCCCTTCTTGTACCGGCAAATCGAGCTGGTCAAACCCAAAGTCATACTGGCGATGGGCGGAACGGCCGCTCAGTCGCTCCTCAACACTAAGCAGTCCCTTGGCGCCCTGCGCAATCAGATTCACCGGTTTCGTGGCATCCCGCTGATCGTGACCTATCACCCGGCGGCGCTGCTGCGAAACCCCAACTGGAAGAGACCAACCTGGGATGACGTCCGCATCGCCGCTCGCCTCCTCGCTGCCTGATCGCTCGGCCGAGTACGCCGGCCGCCAGACTCCCTGGAGTAACGAAGCGGAGCAGGCGGTCCTCGGCGCGATGGTGCTCGACCAGGACGCGGCATTGAAAGCCGCCGAGATCCTGGACGACACGATGTTCCATAAGGAGAGTCATCGCCTGCTGTTCCGGTCGATGCTGTCCCTGACCGAACGCGGCGACGTCATCGACCCCGTCACCTTGCGCGACGAGCTGTCGCGGCGCGGCGACCTCGATCGCGCCGGCGGGATGGAGTACATCGCGGCCCTGATCGACGTCGTGCCCACGGCGGCCAACGTCGACTACCACGCGAAGATTGTGCGCGACAAGGCGGTGCTGCGACGCCTGGTCGAAGCGGCCACCGGCATCATCCAGGACGTCTACGAAGGACATGATACGGCTGGAGAGGTGCTCGACAACGCCGAGCATCGCGTCTTCCAGGTGGCGCAGTTCCGGCGCGCCGAGGAGTTCATCCGGATCAAAGAGCTGATCTGGCCGACGATGGAGCGGATCGAGTCCCTCCAGTCGGGCGCGGGCGCATTGACAGGCGTTCCCAGCGGATTCGTCGACCTCGATCGCTATACGGCCGGCTTTCAGCGCTCCGACCTCGTCATCCTCGCGGCTCGGCCGTCCATGGGAAAGACGGCGCTGGCGTTGAACATCGTCCAGCATGCCGCGATCGAGCACAACACGCGGGTCGCGTTCTTCTCGCTAGAAATGTCCAAGGACCAGCTCGTGCAGCGGTTGCTCTGCTCGGAAGGATTGGTTGACGCGCAGCGTCTGCGGCGCGGGCAGCTGCGCGATGACGATTACCCCAAGCTCGCGCGCGCCGCAGGACTGCTCGGCACCGCGCCGATCTGGATCGACGACTCCGCAGGGTTGACGCCGCTCGCCATGCGCTCCAAAGCCCGGCGGCTCAAGGCTGAGCACGATGTCGGCCTCGTGATCGTCGATTACCTCCAGTTGATGCAAGGGCCGGGCGATGTTGAGAATCGGCAGCAGGAGATCTCCTACATTTCACGCTCGCTCAAGGCGCTCGCCAAGGAGCTGGACGTTCCGGTCGTGGCGATCTCGCAGCTGTCTCGCGCGCCGGAACAACGCGGCGGCGAACACCGCCGGCCCCAACTCTCCGACTTACGCGAATCGGGCGCGATCGAGCAGGACGCCGACGTCGTGTTGTTCATTTACCGACAAGAGTTCTACGACGGCCCGGTCGATCCCAAGACCAACGAGAGCATCGAGGGAATCGCCGAAGTACTCGTGGGGAAGCAGCGCAACGGCCCGACTGGAAGCTTGAAGCTGCTCTTCAAGAAGGAATACACGCGCTTCGACAACTACACCGCGCGCGAGGCTCCGGCGAGTGTCTAAAACGCGGTCGGTGTTTCGCTGTACCGAATGCGGCGCCGACCAGCCCAAATGGGGCGGCCGGTGCGACGCCTGCGGTGCTTGGAACTCGCTGGTGGAGGAGCCGGTGGGAAAGAAGGTTGGACGGTCGGAAGGTTGGAAGGAAACGACCGCCGCTCCCGTCCAACTTTCCAACATTCCAACCGTCCAACGTTCTCGCTGGCAGACCGGCCTCGCCGAATTCGATTTCGTCCTCGGCGGGGGCATCGTCCCGGGCTCCGTCACCCTCGTCGGCGGCGAGCCCGGTATCGGCAAATCCACGCTGCTGATGCAGTGCGCCGCACGGCTCGAGGATCAGGGGATTTCCACGCTGTACGTTTCCGGCGAAGAGTCACCCGACCAGTTGCGACTGCGCGCCGATCGCCTCCAGGAACAGGCCGGCGCCATCCACGTCCTCGGCGAAACCCGGCTCGAAGCCATCATTCATCACGCGACGCAGCTCCAGTCGCGCGTCGTGCTGCTCGACTCCGTGCAGACGACTTACACCGAAGAGCTGGAGGGCGCGCCGGGCAATGTGGGGCAGGTGCGTGAGTGCGCCGCCCGGCTGATGCGCTTTGCCAAAAACTCGGGGCCCGCGGTGCTCCTCGTCGGTCACGTGACCAAGGGTGGTGGCATCGCAGGCCCGAAGACGCTTGAACACATCGTGGATACCGTGCTGTACTTCGAAGGCGAGGCCACGCTCGACACTCGAATCCTGCGCGCGGTGAAGAATCGTTTCGGCTCGGTCGATGAGATCGGCGTATTCAGCATGACCGGTGCGGGACTCGAGCCCGTCCCAAACCCTGCCGCCGCGTTCCTGGCCGGGCGGAGCAGCGGTGCCGCGGGCTCCGCCATAACGGCGCTGATGGAGGGCACGCGGCCGATGCTCGTCGAAATCCAGGCCCTCGCATCGAAAGCCGGATTCGGCACACCGCAGCGCGTCGCCACCGGGCTCGACCAGCGCCGCCTCTCCCTGCTGCTCGCGGTCTTGGAACGCCGCGGCGGGCTCCCGTTCGGGAGTCTCGACGTCTTCGTCAACGTGACCGGTGGGGTTCGCCTGATCGAACCCTCCACCGACCTCGCGGTGCTTGCCGCGCTCGTCTCCACCGTCCATGATCGTCCGGTTCCGGCCGACGCGCTGTTTCTGGGTGAAGTGGGATTAGGCGGTGAGATTCGGCCCGTGGCGGGCGTCGACCGGCGGCTCGCCGAGGCCGCGCGCCAAGGGTTTCGGCGCGTGTTCTTGTCCAGTCGGTCGAAAGGCAGCAAAGATCTCGAAGTCATCGGCCTGGAGGGCATTGGTGACCTCACCCGCCGCCTCGCCGCCTGACGTCGGGGTAGTCGTCGTCGCGGCGGGCGCGGGTGTGCGCGCCGGTCCGGGCGAGCCAAAGCAGTTCCGGCCCATTCTCGGTGTGCCGATGCTGTTGCGAGCGTTGCGCCCGTTCACCAGCCATCCCGAGGTGCGGCACGTGATCGTCGCCCTGCCGCCTGGATACGCCGAGCGGCCGCCCGAATGGCTGTCCAGGATCCGCGGGGACCGACTCTCCCTCGTCGCGGGCGGGGCGCACCGGATCGACTCGGTTCGCGCGGGGCTCGAGGCTCTCTCGGTCGATGCCGTAGTAGTGTTGGTGCACGATGCGGCGCGTCCCTTCGTGAGCCGCGGCACAATCGACGCCGTGGTTGCGCGTGCGCGGGCGGGCGTCGGCGCCGTCGCCGCGGTCCCGGCTTCGGACACGCTGAAAGAGATCGCCGAGGGTCCGCTGCGGACGACGCCACTTATTACGCGCACTGTCGACCGGGAGCGGATCTGGCGGGCACAGACCCCTCAGGGATTCCCGCGGCAAATGCTGCTCGAGGCTTACGAGCGGCTCAACGACGGCGCTCCAAGCGACGATGCCGAGGTGTGCGAGCGCGCGGGGTTTCCGGTCGAGCTGATCCCAGATTCACCGTACAACGTCAAGATCACGACAGCCGACGATTTCCGGATCGCCGAGGCTCTCGCGCGTGAATTGCGTTGAATCCGTTGCCGTTTCAAACGGGGGACGAGATTGCGGCCGCGATCCCGCAGGTCGTCACGCACCTCGCCAAGGGCGGCCTGCTCGCCTATCCCACAGAAACCGTGTACGGCCTCGGCTCGCGCGCCGTGCAGACGGATGTCGCCGCGCTCGCCGCCCTGAAGGGCCGCGTTGCCAGCAAGCCGTTTCTCTTATTGATCAGCGATCGATCCATGGCTGAGGCGCACGGACTCGCGTTCAACCCTTCCGCCGACGCGCTGGCGCGGGCGTTCTGGCCGGGGCCGTTGACGCTCGTGCTCCCGGGGGGATCGGGCCGCCTGCCCGAGCTGTTGCGTGGACCAGACGGCGGCATCGCGGTGCGGTGGACTTCGCATCAAGCGATCGCGTCCCTGGTCGCGGCCTTAGGGGGGCCGTTGACATCGACGTCGGCGAACGTGCCCGGGCAGCCCCCGGGCCCCGGCGCGGCGGCCATTGCTCGAGACTTCGCGCGGGCGGTGGACGACGGAAAGCTGCTCGTGCTCGACGGGGGGGTGCTGGGGAACCGCCCGCCGTCGACTGTGGTTGACTGCACGCGACCGCAGGCGCAAATCGTACGGGAAGGGACGCTCAGCATCGCGGAATTGCGCCGAGCGGTTGGACGCCTGGCCCCATGACCCAACACGTCTTGTTCGTTTGCACCGGCAATATTTGCCGCAGCCCGCTGGCGGCTGCGTTGCTGGAGCGCGCCCTCGGGGAACGCGGGCTCGACGTGCGAGTCACGTCCGCCGGCACCGGCGCGTGGGATGGCGCCCCCGCATCCGAGGGCGCTTACCTTGTCGGACTTGAGCGCGGGCTCGATCTCTCGAGTCATCGCGCCCGCCTGCTCACCCGCGAGCTGGTGGAGGACGCCACCCTTATTCTCACGATGGCCCGTCATCACCGAGCCCGCGTCGACGAGCTCGGTGGGGAAGGCCGCGTCTTCGTCCTCGGCGAGTACGCCGGCCGGGGCGGCGATGAAGTGAGCGATCCGTTCGGCGGCGACCTGGATGTCTATCGCGACACCTGCCAGGAGCTCGAGGCCCTCGCCGCGGCCGTCGCGGACCGGTTGGCTGCCGAAAGCAAACGTGGAGATCGGCGCTAAGACGCGTCTTCTGGTGGTCATCGGCGATCCGGTGGCCCACTCGCTGTCTCCTGCCATGCACAACGCCGCATTCCGCGCGCTGGGGTTAGACGCGGTGTACGTCGCGCTCCGGGTCAGCGCCGACGCCCTGCCGCAAGTCCTGGCGATGCAGCGCACCACCGGTGGCGCGGGCAATGTCACCGTCCCGCACAAGGAGGCGGTCGAAGGA
Organism: Gemmatimonadales bacterium; assembly: GCA_035259785.1. Lineage (GTDB taxonomy): Bacteria > Gemmatimonadota > Gemmatimonadetes > Gemmatimonadales > GWC2-71-9 > 20CM-2-65-7. The sequence goes on along the minus strand of DATFVZ010000295.1, from coordinate 11,869 downwards.
TCCGTGACGCGCAAAACGGATATCTGCGCGCGCGTGGGAGCGTGTAATACGTTCTGGACCGAGGACGGCGCATTGGTCGGCGACAACACCGATGTGTTCGGCGTATCGCAGGCCTTGGCGCGCATTGGGGCAGGTCAGCGGCAAGAGCGCTGGCTCGTCGTTGGAACGGGTGGATCGGCGCGTGCGGCGGCGATAGCGGCCGCCGATCGCGGCGCGACGCTGTTCGTGCGCTCGCGCAACGGAGAGCGGGCGCGGCAGTTCGCGACCTGGGCCAACGAGGTCGGCGTGGAGACGAGCGTCGCAAACGGTCCGGTCGAAGTGGACGTCGTGATCAACGCGACGCCGCTCGGGCTCGCGGGACACGATCCGCTGCCGGTCGACGTCAATCACATCCCCGGCGCGCAGAAGGCGCTCGACCTGGTGTACGCCCCTGGCGAGACCCGATGGGTCCACGCGCTGCGCGAGCGCGGCATCACCGCGGCGGACGGCCGCGAGATGCTTGTGCAGCAGGGTGCCGCGGCGTTTGGCCGCTTCTTTCCCGACGCGGCCGCACCCACCGAGGTGATGCGCGCCGCGGTCAATCGCGCACTGCGTGCGTAGCCCACCGCGTGAACATCGATCAATGATCACTGATCATTTGACATCCGCAGTCGAGCAGCTGCTGCTTCCCACGGAGTGTCTGCTCTGCCATGCCCTGTTGGGCGATCGCGAGGCGCATCGCATCGTCTGCGCGCTCTGCCGCCGGCGCTGGCGCGTGGTACGACCGCCCTGGTGCGCGCGCTGCGGCCAGCCGGCGCCGCATTTCGGCGCGTGCCGGCTGTGCGCCGCGTGGCCCGCCGCGCTGGTCTCCGTTCGGTCTGCTGTCTGGCTCGCCGACGGAGCACAGCAAGCGGTGTACGCGTTGAAGTACGGCGGCTTGCCGCGTATCGCCGATGACTTGGTACGGGCGATGGCGCCGCTGCGACCCGGTGTCGATGGACCGGCGGCGCTGGTTCCGATTCCGCTCGCGACACGACGGCTGCGCCAGCGCGGTTACAACCAGAGCGAAGTGCTGGCGCGCGCGCTCGCGAGAGAATGGCGGATTCCCGTGATCCCTGACGTGCTGGTCCGCACGCGCGAAACACCGACGCAAACGGCGTTGACACCGGAGACTCGGCTAGCGAACGTCGCTGGAGCATTTTCGGCAACCAGAGCGACACATCGGACGACGCTTGTCCTCATCGATGATGTCTTCACCACTGGTGCGACGTTAGCTGAAGCAGCCAGAGCGTTAGAGCAGGCCGGCGCGGCGCGAATCCACGGTGTCACCTTCGCCCGCGCCGCGATTCCGGACTTCACCTAAGGAGAGTTCATGGCAGTTCGGGTAGGGATCAACGGGTTTGGCCGCATCGGACGCAACGTCCTCCGCGCGGCGACGATGGCAAAGCAGACCGAGATCGAGTTCGTCGGCGTCAATGACATCACCGACACGAAGACGCTGGCGCACCTCCTGAAGTACGACTCCGTACACAAGCGCTTTCCCGGAAGTGTCGAGGCGAAGGGGGACGTCCTGGTCGTCAACGGCAAGTCGATCAAGGTCTCGGCCATCAAGGAGCCCGAGAAACTCCCCTGGAAGGAGCTGGGCGTCGAGTTCGTACTCGAGAGCACGGGCCGCTTCACCGACAAGGAAAGCGCCTCCAAGCACCTCGCAGCGGGGGCGAAAAAGGTCGTGATCTCGGCGCCCGCCAAAGGCGAGGACATCACGATCTGCATGGGTGTCAATCACGACAAATACGATCCCGCCAAGCACACCATCATCTCCAACGCGTCGTGCACCACCAACTGCCTGGTGCCGATGGTGAAGGTCGTGATGGACAACTTCGGCTTCAAGCATGGGTTCATGACGACCGTGCACAGCTATACCAACGACCAGCAGATCCTCGACCTCCCGCACAAGGATCTGCGGCGGGCCCGCGCAGCCGCCCTCAGCATCATCCCCACGACGACCGGCGCCGCAAAGGCAACCGGCCTCGTCATTCCGGAAGTAAAGGGCAAGATCGACGGCATTTCACTCCGCGTGCCCACTCCAGACGTCTCGATCGTCGAGCTCGTCGCGGACGTAGAGACCCTGGCGACCGTCGAGGCCGTCAACATCGCATTCAAAAAGGCGGCGGCATCAGGTCCTCTCAAGGGAATTCTGGAGACGAGCGATGAACCCTTAGTCTCCACGGACTACATCGGCAGCTTGTATTCGAGTGTCATCGATACGATGTCGACCGCGGTCATCGACGGCTCGTTGATACACGTGTCGTCGTGGTACGACAACGAAATGGGCTACTCGGCGCGCTGTGTGGACCTGCTCGCCTACATCGGAAGCCACCGTTGAACAAACGCAGCCTGCGGGATCTTCCCCCGCAGGCGCTGGACGGCAAACGCGCGCTCGTGCGAGTCGACTTCAACGTCCCACTCAAGAACGGCAGAGTCACCGATGACACCCGGCTGCGAGCGTCGCTGCCGACGATCAAGTATCTGCGCGACAAGGGCGCGCGCGTGATCCTGCTCTCGCATCTGGGCCGGCCGAAAGGCGGCCCCGACCCGCAGTACTCCCTCAAGCAGATCGTGCGCGACCTGGAGACGCTGCTCGGGGCGCCCGTGGAATTCATCGCCGATCCGGCCAGCGGTGTTCCCGTAACACGGCGACTCCCGCGGGGAGGGGTAGCGCTGGTCGAGAACACGCGTTTCTGGCCGGGCGAAGAGCAAAACGACGCGGAGCTCGCCAGAACATTCGCTGCGCTCGGCGATCTCTATGTAAACGACGCGTTCGGCTCGGCGCATCGCGCGCACGCCTCGACCGAAGCGGTGGCGCATTTGCTCAAGCCGGCGGTCGCCGGGTTTCTGATGGAGAAGGAGCTGCAGTACCTCGGAGAACTGCTGAGCGACCCCAAGCGCCCGTTTGTCGCGGTGCTGGGCGGCGCGAAGATCTCGGGCAAGATCGATGTCATCCGTTCTCTGTTGCCGCGCGTGGATGAGCTGCTGATAGGCGGCGCGATGGCGTGCACGTTTTTCGCGGGGTTAGGGCTCGAAGTCGGCTCGTCGCTCGTCGAGCCCGATCGCATCGCGCTCGCCAAAGAGCTGCTGGCGCACAGTGGGAAGAAGCTGGTCCTCCCCCGGGGCGCTGTCATCGCGCCGTCACTCGACCGCGCAGGCGAGAGCAAATCCGTCGCCAACGACGCCATCCCTAAGGGATGGGCGATGTATGACGTCGATGCCGCCACTCAGCACGACTACCGCGCTCGTCTTTTGCGCGCCAAGACGATCTTTTGGAACGGCCCGATGGGCGTGTTCGAGACGCCACCGTTCGACGCCGGCACGCGCGCTATCGCCACCGCACTTGTCGATGCGGGGAAGAAAGGCGCCGTCTCGGTCGTTGGAGGTGGCGATTCCGTGGCGGCCGTGGCGGGTATGGAAGATCAGCTGACGCACGTCTCGACGGGTGGTGGGGCGTCGCTCGAGTTTCTGGAAGGGAAAGAACTACCCGGCGTGGCTGCGCTCGAGGACCGGTGAGGCCGCTCGTCTTCGCAGGCAATTGGAAGATGAACGTGGGCCCCGTCGAAGCCCGCGAGTATCTGCGAACGTTCTTTGCGGCCGGCGAGATCCCCCGCGAGCGATCGGTGTGGTTTTTCCCTCCCGCCGTGTCGATCGAGGTGGTCGCACAAGGAGCAGCCGGCCATCGCAACGTCCTCGTCGGATCCCAGGACATCCATTGGGAGCCGAAGGGCGCGTTCACCGGCGCGATCTCCGGACCCCTCGCCAAACAAGCGGGTGCCCGCCTGACGCTCATCGGCCACTCCGAACGCCGCCACGTCTTCGGCGAGACGGACGCGGAGACTGGAAAGAAGGTGACCGCAGCGCTCGAGGCCGACCTGGAGCCTGTTCTGTGTGTGGGCGAGACCTTAGCCCAGCGCGAAGCGGGTGAAACCGTGGCGGTCGTGACGCGTCAACTCGAGGCGGCCATCGGAAGACGCGACGGCAAAGCGCGCGTGACGATCGCGTACGAACCCGTGTGGGCGATTGGCACCGGTCGGAACGCCACACCGCAGGATGCCGCGGAAGTCCACCGGGCGATCCGCGCCTGGCTCAGGGCCCACGCCGTCACCGCGTCTCCCTTCATCATTCTGTACGGCGGCAGCGTCAACCTGAAGAACGCGGCCGAGCTGCTCGCGGAACAAGAGTTGGATGGCGTGCTAGTAGGCGGAGCGTCACTCGAGCCGCGCGGCTGGGCGCAGCTTGTGCGCACTGCCGTGGCCTAGGTATCTTGCCCGGCGCATGTACACATTGCTCGTTGTCATTCTGATTCTGGACGCGCTGATTCTCACCACCGCGGTGCTGCTCCAGGCCGGGCAGGGTGGTGGGCTCGCCACGTTGGGCGGCGGCGCCGGCACCGAGACGATCATGGGCGGCCGGCAGGCAACCACGCTGCTCACGAAGGTCACCTGGTGGACTGCCGGAATCTTCTTGTTTCTCGCGTTGGTCCTGACGTTCATGTCGCAGTCGGGCAGGCAGGTCCGCTCGATCCTCGAAGGCCAGGTCCAGCAACAAGCGCCGGCGCCGGTACAACCGACGCCGTTACCGATCGAAACTCAACCGACCGCGCCCCCACCGGCGCCGCCTCCGCAACCCAATCGCAGACCGTAATCCAGCGCCTGCCTACGTCCTCCTAGAGGACGGAGCGTGGTTCCCCGGAACCGCCCCACTGCCGTTCGAGCCAGCGTACGCAGAAGTCGTCTTCACGACAAATCTGAGCGGATACCAGGAGGTCTTCACCGATCCCTCCTACCTCGGCCAGATCGTTGTGATGACCGCGCCGATGATCGGCAACTACGGCATTAATCCCGACGACGTCGAATCCGACCGACCGCGAGTCGCGGGCGTCGTCGTTCGCGAGCTCTCGGGAACGCCGTCCAACTGGCGCTCGACCGGCACACTGCTCGAATGGCTGGCGGGAGCCAAGGTGCCTCTCGTCGCTGATGTCGACACGCGCCAACTCACTCGATACATCCGTTCGCGTGGCGCAATGCGCGGCGTGCTGGCAATGGGGCAGCAACCCACTGACGAGATCCGGGCGGCCCTCGCCGCGTCGCCCTCGATGAATGGTCTCGACCTCGCGAGCGCCGCAACGATACCGGTTGCGTACACCGAAGGGCCGGCGTCTGCGAAGGCACAACACCACGTCGTCGCCGTGGATTTCGGGATGAAGCGCAACATCCTACGGCTCTTTGTCCAACACGGGTGCCGCGTCACCGTGGTCCCGGCGACAACGAACTCTGCTGCCATCCGCGGGCTCAAACCCGACGGCGTCTTCCTATCAAACGGGCCCGGCGACCCCGCGGCGGTGGGTTATGCGATCACGGCCATCCGAGAGCTCGCCGATGGCTCCATGCCCATCTTCGGCATCTGTCTCGGTCATCAGTTGCTCGGTCTAGCGATGGGTGGGGAGACGGTGAAGTTGCCCTACGGGCATCGCGGAGGAAACCATCCTGTCCGCGATCTCGCGACAGGACAAGTACTTATCACATCGCAAAACCATGGGTTCGCGGTACGGGGCGAGACCGGCCGTGTGCCGGGTGCGAAGTCACTTGAGGTCACACATCTCAACCTCAATGACGGGACGGTTGAAGGAATACGTCACAGGGAGTACCCGATTTTTGCAGTCCAGTACCATCCGGAGGCATCGCCGGGGCCTCACGACGCCCAGGGACACTTTCAACAATTCCTACAAGCTCTTGACGCCAAATAAGTAAGCCCCTATCATAGCCCCCGACTTTTGCAACTCGGCGGCGTACCAGCAGTTACGGGGGGCCCAATGACGAAGGCCGATCTGGTCGAAAAGGTCACGGCGCAAATCGCTCGCACTGCAGGTCCCCTAATTTCGAAAAAGGACTGTGCACGCGTCGTTGACTCTTTCCTCGACGCGGTGAAAGCCGCGCTCGCCGAGCAGCATAACATTGAGATACGCGGGTTTGGCACTTTCAAAATCCGCCAACGCAAGACCCGGATGGCGCGTAACCCAAGGACTGGTGATCCAGTTGAAGTCGCGGCTCGCCCCGTTCCTGTCTTCAAGCCCAGCAAGGAGTTGCGCGCGATGGTCGCGGATGCGAGCGCGCGCGTCTCATCCTAAACCGCTGAAGGATGCAGACTTGGGGATTGGCCTCGGCAATTGGATGCCGGGGCCGTTTTATTTACGAAGGTCCAACTTCTTACTGGGAGTGATGATGCATCGCGTGTTTCCCGTCGCGCTCGTCGCGGCGCTGTTTTCCACACCGCTCGCGGCACAGGCGGTCCGCTACGATATCACGCTCCGGTCGTCGAGTGAAAGGCAGTTCCATGTATCCGCCGAGTTTCCCGCTGCCGGTAAAGAGACGCTGTTCGTCTCACTCCCGGCGTGGAGTCCTGGCAACTACGAGATCCAAAACTACGCGCGATATGTCCACGGTTTCGCGGCGAAGAACGCGGCTGGCCAACAGCTCCGCTGGGATCGCGGCGACAAGGACACGTGGCGTGTCATCACCGGACGCGCCGATCGCGTGACCGTGGAATTCGATTTTTCAGCCGACACTATCGATCTCTCGGTGGCGCGAGTCACGCAAGACTTCGCGCAATTCCTCGGCACGAACCTGTTCCTCTTCGAAGAGGGGCAGATCGCCCGTCCCGCCGAGGTGCGTTTCCAAGTTCCGGCTGACTGGCAAGTGACGACCGCGCTGAACGGTCCGGTGAATGGCGTCTATCGTGCCGCCGACTATCACGAGCTCGCTGATGCGATGACGTTCCTCGGTCGCTATAGCCTCGACTCGCTGCAGACCGATGGAAAGTGGATTCGGATCGCCGTCTGGCCGGCCAGCGATTACACACCCGCTGTCGCCAAGAACATCCGCAATGGCGTCACCAAGATGACCGCGATGCAGAATCGCATCATGGGTGGACCGCCGTACGACACCTACACCGTCTTCTTCAACATCATCCACCAGCCGGTGAACTTCGGCGGCGGACTCGAGCACAGCGCGTCGCAATACGACATCATGCCCGCGGGCGCGTTCGCCGATGCCTCGGGAACGCTCGGCGATTTCATGTATCCGCTGCTCTCGCACGAGTTCTTCCACCTGTGGAACGTGAAGCGGATTCGCCCCGCCGAGATGTGGCCGTACGACTACCACGCCGAGCAATACACGCCGCTGCTGTGGTGGTCGGAAGGGGTCACGGATTATTACGCGGACGTCACCAACCTGCGGTCGGGTTTGTGGACTCCCGAAGAATTCCTTCAGAATGCCACATCCAACATTCAGCAGGTGGAGTCGACGCCCGAGCCCTGGAGCGCCGAGGATGGCAGCGAGGCCACGTGGATTCAAGAGGTCTACATCAACAGCTCGCAGCTCTATTATCCCAAGGGGTCGCTGCTCGGGTTTCTGCTCGACATCTCCATCCGCGACGCAACCGACAACGCCCACAATCTCGACGAGGTGATGCGCGCGCTGTTCACGCGATACTATCGCCAGAACAAGGGATTTCGAACGGCCGATCTCTTGAACGAGCTCCGCGCGGCCGGCATGCCCGACGTCGACGCCTTTTACAGTCGCTACATCGACGGACGGGACTCGTTGCCGTACGAGACGGTGTTCGCGAAGGCGGGGATCGTCGTGAACAAGCAAGTCGTCACGGTTCCGTTCGTGGGTGTCTCGATGCAGCCCACGTCGAGCGGCGCGATGCAAGTGCAGGCCGTGACACCTGGCAGTTCGGCGGATGCGGCCGGCGTGCAGCCGGGCGACGTCCTCACGTCCGTTGGTGATATCGTGGTGACCAACCAGGATTGGGCGTCCACGTTCCGAAACCAATACCGCGGCAAGGCCGGCCAGGCTCTGAAGATCATTGTGCAACGAGGGGGTCGCCTCCAGACGCTCAATACGACGGTGCGGGAGCGCACGAACGCGAGCTACTCGCTCGGCCGCGCGCCGAATCCCACGCCTAAGCAGGCGAAGATCTGGCAGGGCCTCTCGGCGGGGCTATAATCGGCTAATGGCCAACGTCACGGTCCGCTTTTTCGCGCGCTACGCCGAGCTCACGGGACGGGAATCGGCGGCGATCGTGGTGCCCGGCAATTCCGCGACGGTGGCGGACGTGCTCGAGTGCGTGCGGGAGACGATTCCGGGCGCGCGTGATCTACCGCCGCGTCCGCTGACCGCCGTGAACCTGCAGCAGGTGAAGCCCGACGCGCGCGTGCGCGACGGCGACGAGGTAGCGCTGTTGCCGCCACTGGCGGGGGGTTGAACAGAGTGATCGCAGCCCTCGTCAAGTGTTCCCATGCTGAAGCATGGGCCCAACACGGCACTGCGCTTAAAGCGCAGTGCTTCACCGGGCCCACGCTTCAGCGTGTGGACCATACGCCATGACGGACCATCTCACTCGTTCGCCGATATCGATCGACGCTCTCCTTGCCCAAGTCCAGAGCGCGGAGCGTGGCGGCACCTGTGTCTTTCTCGGCACAGTCCGCCGCGAGGATGACGTGACTGGGATCGACTACTCTGCGTACGACGAGATGGCGATCAGCGAGATCAAACGGATCCTCGACGACGCACACGCGCGCTGGGCCGGCGCCCGCGTGATGTTGCAGCATCGCCTGGGTCTCGTCTCTCTGGGCGAGGCCAGCATAGCGATCGCCGCTGCCGCACCCCACCGCGAAGAAGCCTTCGCAGCGTGCCGGTACGTGATCGAAGAGGTCAAGAAGCGGCTTCCCGTCTGGAAGAAAGAGATCCACGCGGATGGCACCACCACCTGGGTCGATCCGTCCGGGAAGCCTCACCGGGAACGATTGCCTCAATGACGCGCGATAAACTGCAGCGTCCACTCGGCAGTCTGCGGGTCTCGGTCACTGACCGCTGCAACCTGCGGTGCCGCTACTGCATGCCGGAGCAGGAATACGTCTGGCTGCCCAAGCAGTCCATCCTCACGTTCGAGGAGATCGCCAGGCTCGTTGGTGTCTTCACATCGCTGGGCGTCGACAAGGTCCGGCTGACGGGCGGGGAACCGTTGTTGCGGCACGGTTTGGCGACTCTAACCCGGATGCTGGCCGGAAACCGGGCAATTCGCGATCTCGCCCTGACCACCAACGGGCTCTTGCTCGCTCACCAAGCCGAAGGGTTGCGCCGGGCGGGTTTGGGACGCGTGACCGTCAGTCTCGACACGCTCCGAGCGGAGCGCATGCGAGCGCTGGCTCGCACCGACAAGCACTCGCAGGTGTTGGACGGAATTCGAGCCGCGCGGGCCGCTGGCTTTCCGTTGAAGCTCAACAGCGTGGTGATCCGTGGCGTCAACGATGATGAGCTGGTGGACCTTATCGAATTTGCTCGCGTCCACGACGCAGAGGTCCGTTTCATCGAGTACATGGACGTCGGTGGCGCGACCGGGTGGACCGCTGAACAGGTTTTCTCGCAGCGCGAGATCCTTGGTGTGGTGTCAGCCCATTATGGCACGATCACACCGCTGATCGAGGGCAAGGTCGTCGCGGCGCCCGCCGAGCGCTTTCGGCTCCCCGATGGAACGACGTTTGGGATCGTAGCTTCCACGACCGCGCCTTTCTGTCGTTCGTGCGATCGCAGCCGCCTGACGGCCGACGGGACGTGGTTCCTGTGTTTGTATGCCGAGCGGGGCGTCGATTTACGCGAGCCACTGCGCAATGGAGCCAGCGACGCGGATTTGGCAACGCTCATCGCGACCACGTGGCGCGGTCGAACCGATCGCGGAGCCGAGACTCGGCTGGGACTCGCGGACCGCACTCCGCTCTACCAAGTCGATGGATTGCGCGCCGATCCTCATAAAGAAATGCACACTAGAGGAGGATAACGGCGACAATTAACTTCCCGGCCACCATGCTCTCCAAAATCACTGTAGTCGGCGCCGGCAATGTCGGTGCCACCACCGCTCAGCGTCTCGCCGAAAAACAACTCGCCCGTACCGTCGTTCTTGTCGATGTCGTCGACGGCGTCCCGCAGGGGAAGGGACTCGATCAGTGGGAGTCAGCTCCTATCGAAGGGTTCGACACGCGCGTAGTCGGCGCCGCGAATGACTACGGACCCACGGCGGGAAGCGAGCTGGTGGTCGTCACCGCCGGTATCGCGCGAAAGCCCGGGATGAGCCGGGACGATCTGGTCCGCACCAACGCCGACATCGTCAAGCAGGTCTCCCAGCAGATCAAACAGCATTGCGCAAAGGCGATCGTCGTCGTGGTATCGAATCCGCTGGACGTGATGTGCTGGGTCACGAAGCAGGTCACCGGATTCCCGCGTGAGCGGGTGCTCGGCATGGCGGGCGTGCTCGATACGGCGCGCTACCGTGCGTTCCTTGCCGAGGCGCTCGACGTCTCGGTACAGGACATCCAGGCCATGGTCCTCGGCGGGCACGGCGACACCATGGTGCCGCTCGTCTCCTACACGACGGTCTCCGGTATTCCGGTCACTCAGCTCCTGGACAAGGCCAAGCTCGACAAGATCGTCGACCGCACCCGGAACGGCGGAGCCGAGATCGTTGCTTTCCTGAAGACGGGCTCGGCGTACTACGCACCATCCTCCGCGACGGTGCAGATGGTTGAGTCGATTGTCCTGGACCAAAAGCGCGTGCTGCCATGCGCGGCGTGGCTCGAAGGCGAGTTCGGAATGTCGGGGATGTACTGCGGCGTACCGTGCAAGCTCGGCAAGAACGGGCTCGAGAAGATCATTGAAGTCGAGCTCACGGCCGATGAAAAGGCGGCGCTCAAGAAATCAGCCGATGCTGTGAAGCAAACGATGGAGGCGGTGAAGCTATGACGACGTCGGTTCGCGATCTCCAGGAGCGCAGCTTCGGCGCCACCATGCGCCGCGACGCGTGGTGGATTCAGCCGGTCCTTGTCGCACTCGTCCTCGGCGGCTTCGGCATCTACTCGACGTGGGTGGCGTGGATCAATGTGCACTACGAGTGGGGCCCGTACCTGTCGCCGTTCTACTCCCCGCTTATCCAGACAACATGGTGGCCGCTGTCACCCGCATTCCTGATCCTGATCTTCCCGCTCAGCTTCCGCGCCACCTGCTACTACTCCCGCAAGGCCTACTACCGCGCGTTCTTCCTCGACCCGGTCGCGTGCGCCGTGGGCGAGCCGCGCCACGGCTACAAGGGCGAAACGAAGTTTCCGTTCATCCTGCAGAACCTGCATCGCTTCGCGATGTATGCCGCGGTGATCTTCATCTTCATCCTCGCCTACGACGTGTGGCTGGCGCTTCGCTGGCCGGTGAACGGCGTCCTCGCCGACGGCACGATGGCCGCAGGGCCAAAGGAATTCGGCGTCGGCATCGGCACGCTGGTCATGGCCGTCAACGTGATCCTGCTCGCGAGCTACACATTCGGCTGCCACTCGATCCGCCATCTCATCGGTGGAAACGTCGACTGCTACTCCTGTGTGCGCGGCGGCAAGGCACGCTTCAAGCTGTGGCAGGGCATCACGGTGCTGAACAAGAACCACCAGCTGTACGCCTGGTGCTCGCTGTTCTCGGTCGCCCTGACTGACGTCTACATCCGGCTGTGCGCGATGGGCGTCATCCACGACGTCCGGCTGTTCTAATGGCCGCGTCCGACGTTCGGAGCCACGACTACGACGTGGTGGTGATCGGCGCAGGCGGCGCCGGGCTGCGCGCGGCGATCGAAGCGAGCGCCCAGAAGGCCAAAGTCGCCCTCGTCTGCAAATCGCTGCTCGGCAAAGCCCACACCGTCATGGCCGAAGGCGGCGCGGCCGCCGCGCTCGGCAACGTGTTCCCCGAAGACAACTGGCGCGTGCATTTCCGCGACACGATGCGCGGCGGCAAGATGCACAACA
>DATFVZ010000294.1:0-3740 GCA_035259785.1 Gemmatimonadales bacterium | reverse complement strand
CGGAGCACCACGATCTCCAACGCCTTGAAGTCACGCGAGCGACCGAAGAGCATGACCAGCTGAGAACGCGGCGCAACAGGACGCAAACCAATGAAATAAACACGACGCCTCCGACAGCCCGCGGTCGGGCAGCCTGCTATTCTAGGCGGCACCGACTCGGTGTCGTGACCTGGACATGTTGCAACGTCGGTGTCCGTGCGTTTGGGCGGCCTGACGTGATTTGCGCACCCTTCAGGTCTTTGGAAAGGGGCGCTCGCAGCTCGACGTGCGGCTGAGCAGGCACTTCAGGGTGGGCCCCCGCATCCGCCTGCAGGCGAATGTCGACATCTGTAAGGTATTGAACGCCAACACGATTCTGGGTGTGAACAATACACACGGCTCGGCGGCGTGGCTCCGACCGACGGCCATTTTGGACGCGCGGCTGATCGAGTTCGGAGGAAAACTGACCTTCTAACGTAGGCACCGATTCGGGTCGTGAACAAGGAGCATCGAAAACGCGAAGGCGGTGATGGTAGTCGTCTCGAACCGCGATGGAGAGTCACATGTGTAAATTCGTGGTCGGCGGCGTCACGGGCGTGATCGCCTGCTTGTGTGTGTGGGTCGGCGCGGCCACCCCGGCGGTCCGCCCCTGGGGAACCGCGACTTGGGGAACGCGTGTTGGGGACGCGGGGATGGCACGCGCGCACCAGGCGCAAGGAGACACCGCGCGGCCGGTGCCGCCTGCGCCGACGGACCAGGCGATGTACATCGCAAATAGCGAGATCCAGTCTACCTGGAAGGACCTCGAAGCCGGCCACGTGATCGCCAGGCGGATGATGGAAGGCGGCGCATATAGCATCAACACCCGCATCGTCAGGGAGAGGGACCCGCCCTGGATTCACAGCCAGATGTGCGATGTCTGGATCGTCCAGACGGGCTCTGCCACCGCCATCACTGGCGGTCAGCTGCTTGGCGGCAAGAAAAACCTCCAGAACGAGGATGTGGTGGGCAGCTCGATCAGCGGCGGCATGGAGCAGTCGTTACAGCCGGGCGATATTCTCTACGTCCCCCCGGGTGTCCCGCACGGCTTCAAGAACGCGAAAGGATTCAGGGCTTATGTGATCCACTTCAACACGAAGTAGTCGCCGCGGAAGGCATGGGAGGTCGCGCCGAGTAATCGATTTCAATTGACTGTGCCGCCGCGAGCGCGCCTAGTATCGGACGTGTTGCACCAGTAGCCGAGGGTAACGGCCTGGAGAACGCCCGTGATCGGAGCTAGCAGCCCGTGGTGAAAACGGTTCTCGCGGGTACGTCTAACCAGCGGTCGCCGCGAGCGACGAACAAGTCACCGAGAGCCGTCGAGGGCGACCGAGCGTGGTCACGGCGCCCCACCGGGTGTCCGGCAGCCGAATGAGTGACCAGATGCAGCGAAGAAGAGCGAGCGCACGGCCCTGGAGACTCCGCGGCGTGCCGACGCCGAACAGCTGCCGCATGAGCATGCCGAGATTCAAGCCACCGGCATGGATCAAGAGCCGTTTGAGGATATTAGTGTGACCGCGCAGATGGACGCGCCGCATGCGGCCCGTTTCGTACAGGTGCGCAGACGGCCGTTCCAGCCGCTCGCCTCGTTGGCGGAGCAGTCGCTTCCCGCGGGCGCCGCGAATGCGCCGGCGGTTGCGATAGACAGCGTCGCGCGCCGCGAGATTCTTCTTCCAGTTCCGCCGTCCCCGATCGGGCTCCGAGATGTAACTGCGAACGCCGACGGCTTCGAGGTCGAGAAGTTCCTGATTGCTGTGATAGCCCTTATCACCGACGACCTCTGTCAGGCCATCGCCGTCGGGCCGCACCGTCTCGATCTTCTCAGCCGCATCGATCAGCGTCTCGATGCTCGTCGTGGTATCGCCTGCATCCGCGTCCTGCACGGTGACGGCGACGACCGCGCCGGTCTCGAGATCGACAGCGTGCTCGGCCTTGTGGGCGAGGTGCGTCCGGCCATCCTTCATCTTCGTGATCTTTGCATCGGGATCATGCGGGTGCGTCCAGTCGTCGTTGGAACCTTTGCCCTTCCGTTTGCGATCCAGGCGCGCCAAGTCTTCTCGCGTCGGCGTCTCAATGCCGGAGGCCTGCGCCAGTCGCGTCAAGAAGTCGTCGTAGCTCTCGCCGGTGTCCCGCCGCACGATGCTGCGCAGCGCCGCGTTGGCTTCCAGCGTCGTGGCGTCGATCCCAATTGTCGTACCCTTCACGAGCTGGGCCTCGGCAAGGCGCTGCAACACCCATGTGAACACGGCCTGATGCGTTTCCACGTCGATCAGCCGGCGTGTCCGCGACACCGTCGAGTGATCCGGCGGCGCTTCGTGCAGTTCGAGACCGAGAAAGCTCCGGATGCTCAACGAATCGGCGGCTCGCCACGCGATCGCGCGCTCGGAGTCGAGTCCCTCGAAGTACCCGAGCAGCAGCATGCGGAAGTAGCGCCCTGGCGGCAGCCCCGGACGCCCAATCTCGTCGGCGTAGAAGCGCTGACAGAGCGACTCGACGTATCCGTCGAAGTCCGCCTGGTCGAGGATCTGATTCAGTCGCGTGTAGAACGGATGCGCGGCGCTCCGGGGCAGGTCTTGTGTGGCTACCCACATCGACGTCTGCCTGTGGCGCCGTCGTCGTTTGCCCATCGCCATCGGCGACAGTGTAGTACGCGGGATCGATCATGTCGATCCCTAATTCAGACTTTCACCACGGGCTGCTAGCCCCCTCAGAGGTCGTGATCATGATTGCCTTTGCAAGAACCGTGGCCATTGTCCCGGTGGGTTTCTGCGATGAAATAGCACCACCGCATTCACAATAATCAGGCTGACGCGAGATGTTCTGCACCTGGCCAGATAATCCTCCTGGGAACTTGCGCCACCGGCGTGAGTAGACAAGCATGTGCTCTCACGCTGCGCCTTCATCAGGGGCCGGTTTGAGCCCAGCGGGCGAAGTGTTCAAGCGGCCCGCGACGACATGGGTGACGGTCTCAGCCGTCCAGTCCGAGAGCGTGGGACGGGCAAGAACGTCGACAGCCCCGAGCGATAACGCACGGGCGAGGACCACTAGCCGTTGCGCCGACTGTGATGCCGTCGGTCGACCTGAAACGTCAGCGTATGGGTCGGCATGAGCGTCACCCGACGTGTGGCCCTTCGCGGCGCGCGGCCTGAATCATTCACGCCACCCTCGCCCGACTCGGCACAAGAGCGACTCCTAACCCTGAATGGTACCGATGCGAGTTACCTACACACATCGTCACCCCGCAACGAGCGCCGAATGAACACCGGTGCCACCGAGACAGCCGTTCTTGGAGTCCCTATCCCGAATACTCTTGTCGGGTATCAGCCGCATGAGCCCCGCAGCCTCATCCGTTTACCGGGTAGCCAAAATCGTGGGAATCTAAGCCAGACCAGCCGAACACATCTCTCGTATCGGACCAAACTGACCGAAAGAATAGGGGTATGGGTTTTCGGTTCCGGAAGAGTTTCAAGATCGCGCCCGGAGTGCGGTGGAACGTCAGGCTGCGGGGCTCCTCCCTCAGCATCGGTGGACGCGGGGCCACGCTGAATGTCAGCAAGCGTGGGACGCCGGCGACCTACAGCATTCCCGGCACAGGGATCTCCTACAGCAAGAAGATCAGCGGGCCAGCGCAGCACACGCGCACGGTAACCCCAGAAGCTGTCACTCCCGATGCCGACGCGCTTGGCATCCCGTTCATCACATGGCGGCGCGCAATCGCAGTC
>DATFVZ010000293.1:0-3578 GCA_035259785.1 Gemmatimonadales bacterium | reverse complement strand
TTCGACCCGATAAAGGAGACTCTTTTCCGTGAGCGCAGCCGCGGCGCGCAGCGATGCATCGCCGCTGTCGGATCGGTCCGCAGCGCCGGCAAGGACCGCGGCAACAGCATCGAGCGGAAAACGACCCGGCAGGGCGCCGAGCCGGCGAAAGGCGCGCTGTTCGTCGCGTCCGAGCAGCTGATAGCTCCACGTCACGGCGGAACTCATGGTCTGCTGGCGCTCCGGGAGATCGCCTCGTGCGACTGGTGGCAGGAGAACATCCTGCTCGAGTCGGCGGAGCAGACCTTGTGGAGTCAGCACCTTGATCCACGGCGCCGCCAGCTCCAACGCGAGTGGAAGTGCATCGAGTCGCCGGCAGATTGCGACCATCGCAGGAGCATTCATGGACGTCAGCCGGAAATCGGGCCGGGCACCGCGGACGCGCTCGATGAAGAAGTGCAGCGCAGGCATCTGCGCGAGATCGTCGGGCGACAGCGCCTCGGCGTCCACGTCCAAGTCGAGCGGGCCAAGTGTGTACAGTCGCTCGCCGCGGAGGCGCAGCGGTGCGCGACTCGTGGCGAGCAAGCGGAGCGATGGCGCGGATGTCAAAAGGTCGACGACCAGTGGTGCTGCGTCCAGAACGTGTTCGCAGTTATCGAGCACCAGCAACATCGGATGTTGGTCGTCGCATACGGCGCAAACTCGCTGCGGCAAGTCCGCGGCCGTCGCGTCCGACAACCCGAGGGCTTCGGCGATCGCGGACGCGACGAACGCAGGGTCGCGAATTGCCGCGAGCTGAACGAAGCCCACGCGCAGCGTGCGTTCGTCCGCGACAAGGTGCGCGATTTCGAGGGCGAGCCGTGTCTTGCCCACGCCGCCGGGGCCGACGATGGTAATCAGCCGCGCAAGCGGCTCGTCGAGCCATTGCTGCAGGGTCTCAACGTCCGCGTCGCGTCCGACGAGCGCGGTCAGCGCGACGGGCAGTGGCACGCCGCTGAGTTCGTCGAACGCCGGTTCGTCCGCCGGCGCTCGTGCCGCCTTCACCAGCGCGTCACGGGCGTCGTCTTTCAGGCCAAGCGCGGCGGCCAGCGCACGTACGGTCTCCATGTGGGGGCGCCGTCGTTCTCCACGCTCGAGTGCGCTGACGGCGTGAACCGAGAGGCCGGCGTTGGTGGCGAGCTCCTCCTGCGTAAAGCCGGCTGTCGCCCGCAACGTCTTCAAGTACGCCCCAAACGATCCCGGAGCGCCGGCCTTCATGAACCGCCCATCTTACAGCGCGGCTGTGCGTGGCACGTACGAGTTCCGTGCGGGCGTCGTAGGTGGGCCGCAGGCGCCCGCCGCGCCACACTCGACGAATGGAGAACGTCCACACATCGAACGCCAATTGCGGCCCTTTGAACTTCGAGGATGTCGTTCTGCCGCATCTGAATGCCGCCTACCGTCTTGCGCGATCGCTGACCGAAACCGATGACGATGCTGAAGACATCGTCCAAGAGGCGGCGCTGCGCGCCTTCCGCTACTTTCGAACCTTCTCCGGTGGCAACGGACGAGCCTGGTTTCTGAGGATCGTGCGACACATGTGTTACGACTGGCATGGCGACAATCTGAAGGGTGCAGGAGACACCTTCGACGAAGAGAAGCACGCGGGTTCGCAGATCACGCCCGAGATGCTTCTGCTGCACGAGGATAATGTGTCGCTGATTGAGGATGCGATGAGCGACTTGCCGGAGCGATTTCGCGAGTTGCTCGCGCTTCGCGAGCTGGAAGGCCTTTCGTACCGGGAACTGGCAGACGCGCTGCGGATTCCGATTGGAAGCGTGATGTCAGGGCTCTCACGTGCGCGGCAGGCCCTCCGTCGTGCGCTCGCCGCCGAGTTGCACCGACGACAGCGCCCGGCGTCAACCAGTCCTTTCACTTGCGATCCACGTTTCTCTGTCACATAGTGTGTCCCGCGCATCACGGGCGCAGCCTTGGGCCCAGGTGACCTCGTTCTGCATGGAGGAGCGCATGGAAAGCAACGTGTCCGGACGTCGGGAGTTTCTCGGGAGGATCACGGCCGTCGCCGCGGGGCTGCCAGCCCTGATAGCTTCCCTGCCGCGACTGGCGGATGCCGCCGCCGAGGGAACGAAGATCACCTATAACCCCGCAGCGAAGCTTGATGTCACGGTGTCCGAAGTCGAGCTCCGGCGCAACACCGCGGGACGCATGCTGATGGCGCGTATTTATCGCCCCGCCGGTGCCGGGCCGTTCCCCACCGTGCTCGATCTGCACGGCGGAGCATGGAATGCCAAGGATCGCTCCGCCGAAGAGCCGATGGATCGATCCATCGCGAGCAGCGGTGTCCTCGTTGTGGCTGTGGACATGACGCGCGCACCGGAAGCGCCCTATCCGGCCGGCGTTCAGGATGCGAACTACGCGCTTCGCTGGCTGAAATGGAAGGCGCCGACGTGGAACGGCGACCCGTCCAGGATCGGCATCTATGGCAGCTCCAGCGGTGGTCATGTTGCGGAACTCCTTGCCATGCGCCCGCGCGATCCTCGGTACAACGCGATCCCGTTGCCGCAGGGCGCGCCAAAGGTGGACGCGAGCGTTGCCTACGTGGCGATGCGTTCACCAATCAGCGACACATGGGCGCGTTACGAGAATGCGGAGCATCTGAAACGTGAGGACATGGTGAAGAACAACACCGCGTTCTTCAAACCGTGGGACACCATCCATGAGAGCAATCCGGTGGAGATCCTTCAGCGTCACGAGCAGGTCACGCTGGTGCCGATGCTGATCATGCAGGGCGCTCTCGATGACAACATGATCCCGCCCGCACAGAAAAAGTTTGCGGAGACGTACAAAGCGGCGGGCGGCGACATCCGGTACGAACTATTCGAGGGCTGCGAGCACGAGTGGGTAGCCAAGGAAGGGCCGCAGACCGACCGCGCGCGAGAGATGGTGAAGGCCTTCATCGGGCAACAGCTGAAATCCGCCCGGACCTGATTGACAATTCCCGGTCCGCACGACTGAGGCGGCCGGTCACTGATTGGATCTCAGTGACCGGCGCCAGCCGTGCAACGACTGCGGCCGAAATCAGGGCAGCGATGTCGATGACGGCGGGGGACGCTGAATCGTGCCGTTCGTAGATGTCGCTCCACGCCTGCACCTGCTGGCGCGCATCGATCAGCCACGCCCCCACGCGGACGCGTGCGCCATACCGGCGCACGCTACCTTCAAGCACGTAATCAGGTTGGGCGGGGCTGTGCGTCGACTGGCGCCGCGTGAGCTCGAGATGGGAACACCGACCGAGTTCGACGAACAATTCGTCCTGAAGGCCGCAAACGAATCCATCGTCAGCGTTGTCGGCCGAAAAGGGGAGGACCGCAAGTCGAATCCTGCGCAGCGTAGAGGTGTGGATCCACCGGTAACCGCGTCGCGGAACCGTCTCGATGAACCGCGGGTTTTGCGGGTTGTCACCAAGCGCTGCACGCAGGCGCTTGATCGCAGCATTCAGGCTGTGCTCGAAATCGACAAAAGTTCCGTTGGGCCAAAGCTGCTGAAACAGCTCTTCGCGCTCGACCACCTCGCCCGGTCGTTCCAGCAGCAGTCGCAGA
>DATFVZ010000292.1:0-8639 GCA_035259785.1 Gemmatimonadales bacterium | reverse complement strand
GCCTAACGACCCGCACATCCCCGCTTTCTCGTCGTACGCCCCAAACACCAGCTTCCCGACTTTGGCCAGCACAATCGCGCCGGCGCACAGGGCGCACGGCTCGATCGTGACGTACAGCGTGCAGTCGGTCAGTCGGTCAGTATCGAGAGCGTCGAGCGCTCGCTCGATGGCGAGCATCTCGGCATGCAACGTGGGATTCCTGCGGGCGACGGTCTCGTTATGGGCCTCGGCGATGATGGTCTCGCCGCGCATCATCACCGCCCCGATCGGGACCTCGTCCTGAGAGGCCGCAAGCCGCGCCTGCGCGAGCGCGGCCGCCATACCACTCTCCACTCCCCACTCCCCAGTTCTAGGCACGCACCCTCTCGCGCGCGCGCTCGAACGTCAGCGAGTTCCCGTCCTTCGCACGATCAACGCTGATCCGATCGCCTTCGCCGTACTGCCCCTCGAGCACAGCGACCGCAAGCGGATTCTGCATTAACCGCTGAATCGCCCGTTTGAGCGGCCGAGCACCGTACACCGGGTCATAGCCCTCGGCCACGATCAGCTGCTTGGCCGCCGGCGTGACCTCAATCGTGATCTTGCGATCGCCGAGCAACCGCTCGACCCGCTTGATCTGGATGTCGACGATCTTCCCGATATCCTCGTGCGATAGCGGCCGGAAAATGATGATGTCGTCCACGCGGTTCAGGAACTCCGGCTTGAACGACTGCCGCAGCAGCTCCAGTACCTTGGTCTCGGCCTGCTCCCATGCGACGTTCCCGGTCCCCGCCTCGATGAGATACTGCGAGCCGATGTTCGACGTCATGATCAGCACCGCATTCCGGAAATCGACTGTGCGGCCCTGGGAATCGGTCAGCCGGCCATCGTCGAGAATCTGGAGGAGGACGTTGAACACATCCTGATGCGCCTTCTCGATTTCGTCGAACAACACGACGGAATACGGCCGCCGACGAATCGCTTCCGTGAGCTGACCGCCCTCCTCGTAGCCGACATATCCCGGCGGCGCACCGATCATCCGCGCGACGGCGTGCTTCTCCATGTACTCCGACATGTCGAGCCGCACCAGCGCACGTTCGTCGTCGAACAGGAATTCCGCGAGCGCTCGAGCCGTCTCAGTCTTACCGACACCCGTCGGCCCAAGGAAGATGAACGAGCCGGTCGGACGATTCGGATCCTGCAGTCCCGCGCGCGCGCGCCGCACGGCGTTCGCGACGGCCGTTACCGCCTCGCGCTGCCCGATCACCCGGTGGCCCAACTCGTCTTCCAGCTTCAGCAGCCGCGCCTTCTCCGACTCCAGCATCTTCGTGACGGGGATGCCGGTCCACTTCGAGACGATCTCGGCGATGTCCTCCGCATCGACTTCTTCCTTCAGGTACTTCTCTTTCTTCTGAATCTCGGCAAGCCGCTTCTCGAGCTGGGCGATCTCCTTCTCGGTCGCGGGCAGGCGCCCGTAGCTGATCTCCGCCGCCTTCTGCAGGTCGCCGCGCCGCGTGGCCTGCTCCGCCTCCATGCGGAGCTGCTCGAGCTCCGCTTTCTTTGCTTGAATCTTCTGAATGGCATCCTTCTCTGCCGTCCATTGCGCCTTCATCGCGTTCGACCGCTCGCGGAGCTCCGCGATTTCGTGCTGGATCTTGTCGCGACGCTCCTTGGACGCTTTGTCTTTTTCCTTGGCGAGCGCGGCGAGCTCGATCTCGAGCTGCGTGATCTTGCGCTCGACGTCATCGATCTCCTGCGGCAGCGAATCGATCGCGATGCGCAGCCGGGCCGCTGCTTCGTCGACCAGGTCGATCGCCTTGTCGGGCAGAAAGCGGTCCGTGATGTAGCGATGCGACAGCGTCGCCGCCGCGACCAGCGCGTTATCCGTAATCCGAATGCCGTGGTGAACTTCGTACTTCTCTTTCAGACCGCGCAGAATGGCAATCGTGTCTTCGGCCGACGGCTCGCCCACAAAGACCGGCTGAAAGCGCCGTTCGAGCGCCGCGTCCTTCTCGACGTGCTTGCGGTATTCATCGAGCGTTGTTGCGCCGACGACATGCAGCTCGCCGCGCGCCAGCGCGGGCTTGAGCATGTTCGACGCATCGACAGCCCCCTCAGCACCACCCGCGCCGACGAGCGTGTGCAGCTCGTCGATAAACACGATGTACCGCCCTTCGCCGGATGTAATCTCCTTGAGCACCGACTTGAGACGCTCCTCGAACTCGCCGCGATACTTCGTGCCCGCGACGAGGGCGCCAATGTCGAGCGCGACGAGATGCTTGTTCTTGAGTGAGTCCGGAACGTCACCGTTGACGATGCGCTGCGCCAACCCTTCGACGATCGCCGTCTTCCCGACGCCCGGCTCGCCGATCAGGACGGGATTGTTCTTCGTGCGGCGCGACAACACTTGCATGACGCGCCGGATTTCTTCATCCCGCCCGATGACAGGATCGAGTTTTCCCTTGCGCGCGATGTCCGTGAGATCGCGGGTGAAGCGCTGCAGCGCCTGATATTTGTTTTCGGGCTCCTGATCGGTGACGCGATGCGCCCCGCGCACCGCCTCGAGCGCCGTCAACAGCTCCTGGCGATCGACCCCGTTCGCCGAGAGCAATTGGCGCGCTGTCGTGCCTTTTTCGTCGGCGAGCGCGAGCAGCAGGTGCTCCGTAGAGACATAGGCATCACCGAGCTTCTTCCCTTCTTCGTCGGCGCGATCCAGAACACGCGATAACTCGCGCGAGAGCGTCGGATCCGCCCCGCCCGTCTGCTTGGGGAAGCGACCGATCTCCCGCTCCGTCTCGGCCTGCAGTTGCGTGACATTGAGCCCGGCTTTTTGGAGCAGCGGAACGACGATGCCTTCGTCCTGCTGCAGCAGGGCGTAAAACAGATGTGCGTCGTTGACGACCGGATTGCCGCGGGAGCGAGCGATGGATGCGGCTTGCTGGACAGCTTCGGCAGCTTTTACGGTTAGGCGATCTGGTTGAATCATGCGCGGACGTCCTGGCAAGCAATATGCCCATAATTAATGTCAAATAGGCAGTAGGGGCGAGACGTTGAAGGTGCATGTGACGTCAAACAAAAGGCGTCGAAAACGCATTCTTTTCGACGCCTCCTGCGACGATTTCCAGATTCGACGAAGTTCCCTTTGACGCAGTCCCTTAAACGATCTTTTTCGACGCCTTACTTCATTACAATCATCTTCTTCGTAAACCGCTTCCCATCGACAATCAGTTGGTAGATGTAGACGCCCGAAGCCGCTTCCTTATCCGTGCGCAGCACTTTGCCGTCCCAGTACGCATTGAACGTGCAACCAGTGCTCGGCGTGGCGCACGACAACTCGAGATCGTTGAGATCTTCGCCCGTTCCCTGCAGGATGGGCGTTGCCACGTGTTGCGCCAGCACGTTATAAATCTTGAGCGAGACTTTGGGCCGGTGGCCGTTCGCGAACAACTCACCGTTCAAGGTGAACGGAATGGTGGTCGCCGGATTGAAGGGATTCGGGTAATTCTGCTTCAACTCCACCTGTGGTGGAGGAGACGCCTGTCCCAAGACCCCGTCCACACCTGCAACTACGCTCAGCCCTCCAACGAGCACTGCCCAGACGTACAGCTTCATCCCCGACTCCTCTGCGAACGTAAAGATGCGTTAACCGCTCTCCTTGTTTGGTACGGGCGCGTGGTGACTTAACTCCTCCACAACGTTATGAAGCGCGCTTCTCCCCTGTCAAGAACGAAGTACCCGGGTATCTCCCTTGCGGTTCGTAATCCCCCGCCGGTCTGCCCACTCCAACAGCGGGATCAAGTACTTGCGAGTCAGGCCCAGCCGGTCCCGAAATTGCGCCGGCGTGGCCGAGCCGAGCTCCCGCAACGTTTCCTCAACGGCCCGACGGAAGTCCTCCAGGGCCTGTTTCACGGCATACCGCTCCTGGTCGACCCGCTCGACGGCACCCTCGCGCGCCAGATGCGCCAACAGCGCCGGCACTGAGGGATCCGCCAGCTCGCGCTGCAACTCCGATACCGTCGGGAGCTGCCAGCGCGCCTCGGCCAGGCGTTGCGCGATGCGTCCTCCGGCATCGCCTGCGCGGCTCCGCATTGCCGCCTGCCAACCGGGCTTCCGGACGACCGCGCCACTCTCCGCAAGCTCAAAAGCCTGCTTTTTCACACCGAAGTCAATAATCACATCGTGCACCGCGGCGGGCGCGTTGACACTCGCGCGCAGTGCCTGGAGGGAGAGCCCCGCGTCGAGGGGGTGCGCGTCGTGATATTCGGCGACGGCGTGCGCGACGCGTTCGACTTCGGCCGAGATCGCGCGGCGTGACACGAGCAGATCGACGATTTGCAGCACACCCTTACCCGTCGCGGCGATCGTCTGTGCGACCTCGCCCGGCCGAATGCCGAGGCGCACCGGAATATCGGCCACACGTACGCCCCCGAGTCCTGCCTCTTCGACGAAACGACCGAGTCGCTCAGCCGTCGGTTGACCCAGGCCCAAGCCGCGCTCTGAGACACGGGGCCGCTTGGGTGGGAAGGGGTCAAGCACGATCCCCCCACCGATCGTCGTGATGGGTGAGAAGCTGCGGATCACAAAGTGGTCGCCGCCGCGCGCGACGAGTGGTTTTTCGAGCAACAGCCGGGCGAGGCCCGTTTGGCCGGGAGTGATGGCCGGCACCTGAGCGACGCGACCCAACACCTCGGCCGTCCCCAGATGCATCCGAATTCGCGATCGAACTGCGAGAGGCTTCCTGACGGCGGGAAGAACGTGGAGCGAGACGTCAAGGGTTGTCGTGGGAGCCCACCCCGCACCCGTGACGGCGACGTCACCGCGCTCGAGCTCCTCGCGCGCTGCACCCACTAGGGCGAGTGCGGTGCGGCGGCCGGGGCCGGCGGCCTGCGTCTCCTGGCCATGTACTTCGATCGACCGCACGCGGGCCTCCCGATCCAGCGGCAGGAGCCGCACGTTCGCTCCAACAGCGACGGTCCCGCTCCACGTCGAGCCTGTCACGACCGTCCCCGCGCCGGGCAGCGCAAACACACGATCGATCGGGAGTCGGAAATGATCGTCCGTACGCCGCTCGGGAAGATCGTCCACAATCTCTGCCAACGACGTTCTCAGAGCGTCCAAACCTGCTCCGGTGACCGCTGAGACGGCGATGGGCGAGGTCCATGCAACGCTGCTCTTCGCCAACCGGGTAGCAACCTCCGTCCGCACCAGGCCGAGCCATTCTGCATCGGCCAGGTCACTCTTGGTGAGCACCGGAATTCCCCGGCGCACCCCAAGCAGCTCGAGAATGGCCAAATGCTCCTCGGTTTGCGGCATGATGCCTTCGTCGGTCGCGATCACGAGCAGCGCAATGTCGATTCCGGTCGCACCCGCCAGCATGTTTTTGACGAAGCCCTCGTGTCCAGGGACGTCGACGACGCTCGCCTGAAGGCCGCCGGGGAGATCGATGGGTGCGAAGCCGAGATCGATCGTGATCCCGCGACGCTTTTCCTCCTCCCAACGGTCGGTGTCGACTCCGGTCAGTGCCTTGACGAGGGCAGTCTTGCCATGGTCGATGTGGCCCGCGGTACCGATTACGAAGCGACCCACGCGCCCCGCTCCCAGATGTCGATCGCGCTCGCCTTGGGCTCGCGACCCCCGTTGCTCGTAAACTCGTCGAGATGATGCCGGATGAAACGTGCCACTAGCCGCCGATGAGCGGCGGCGTGTGCGGGGTCCAGTGTGGGGAGGTCCGCGCCGGCGTCGTTCAGCACCAGGAGATCGCGGTACGCTTGCTGTGGAAGTTTGGTGGGCGGCTGCAGACCGGCGCAGCCGGCGCACAACACGCCGCCCTCGGCAACGCTGAAGGCGATTGTTCCTGAGTCAGGGAGTGCGTTGCCATCGCGCACGCACGACGCGAGCTCTGGCGCGAACCCCAGCACGCCCACGACCAGCCACAGCCACCGCACGGCCACTGCATCCGCCCGACCCGCCGGCGCGGTCGAGAGCGCATCGAGTGCCTGGATGAAAGCATCGTACGCGGCGGGTAGCGGCGCGGGTGGCGCCATCTTCAGGATCACTTCCGCGAGCGCGGTCGCCCCGGCGAACCGACCGACGTCCGACGCAAGCTCGCGGCGCAGCTGCGTGACATCGAATGCGGCGAGCGTCTGCAGCTCGCGCGTCTCCTTGTGATAGAGCTGCGCGACGCCTTCGCTCAGGGTTTCGAGTGCCGCCCCGAACGGACTGCGCGGCCGGAACACGCCTTTGGCGATGGCACTCTGCACACCATAATCGCGCGTCGCCAGGCGGACGATTTTGGACGTCTCGCTGTACGGATAGGTGCGCAGGACGATCGCCGGTGTAGAGACAAGGCTCACGTCAGAAGAATCTCACGGCCCCGGATGGAGCACGATGAACTTGACGTCGTCCTTGGAAATTGCGCGGAGCCAGGCGATGAGCACGTCGATGTCCTGAGGAGGTGCCGTTCCCTTGGCACCCAACATTTGGCGGGTGACGCGCAGCTCGCGGCCATCCTGTACGTACTCGGCGCTGTAACTGCCGAACTTGCTCTTCTCCGAGATGGTGGCCGGAAGCTCGGCCTTCCATCCCGGTGGGAGGGTCATCCGCAGCTCGGAAAAGATCTCAATCGGGCCGATGATGTCGCCAATATCGATGGGGTAGCGTCGCGCCTTGCGGCGCTCGAGCGACGACACCAGGCCAAGCGATGCGTAGTTGGGCAGCGCCTCCGGCAGCGTGAAGATCCGCGTGCCTCCCGAGCCGGACAACACGTGCGCATCCCGCACCGTCACCGCGAGGGCGGGCTTTGCCTGGAGATCGCGACCGTCGAAGAGCGAGAGGCTGTCGCCGGAGGCGCCCGCAAAGACTCCGTTTGCCAACGCCTGGGTCAGCCGGCTCAGCTCGTCTTTGCTGAAGACGCGTGCGTAGGCGCTGCGCATGTCGTACTGGAGTGAGCCCGTCTTTGTCTCGAGGTAGCGGCCGCTGAAGCGCCCTGCTGTGTCGAGATCGCCCTGGATACGGGTGTCCGACCGATTGGCGGTTGCGGGGTGCTCAGGCAGCGACACGCTCTCAAAGCTGCCGTCGTCATGCACGACGAGCGCGAACGAGCCTTCTTCCGACGGCGGCAGCTCACCGTATGGGGTGAGCTCGGAAGTCAAATCGAGATAGAGCCGTCCTCCGTTGGCTGCGGGCCGATCGACGGCGGCAATCATGTGGTCAAACTGTTCCATCGACGGCAGGGTCGAGTCTGCGGTGCCACGCGAGCTGAGCAGCACCGGATATGCGTGGAGGCCCATGCGGCGTGCGAGGGCAATGAAGAGCGTCGCCTTGTCTTTGCAGTCGCCGTAACGGGTCGCGACGACTTCGGACGGCAGGCGTGGCAAGTACCCACCGATGCCGAGGGACAACGAGACGTAGCGAAAATCCTGTGACACCCAGCGATGCACCGCGCGCAGCGAGTCCTCGAGACCGCGCGCGTCCTTCACCTGCTCGGTGAGCTGCGCGTCGAGCGCCGGATTCACGGCGTAGCGACCGGACGACAAGCCGGCGTACCACTTTGCCAACTGCCCCCACGTGATCGGGGCCACGACATCGATGTGAACCGAGAGCGAGTTGGGTGAGGCGGCAAACGGCTCGCCTTCGGTCTTCTGCACGTCCTTGGTCGCCCAGGTGTACACATGCCTGCCCCGTGCCTGCACCTCGTCGCGCTTGAACTGGACGTTGTGCTCCTGAATGCGGGGTGTGACCGAAGCGGGAACGTCGACCATCAGGCGCGAGCGGCGCGTGAGCAGTCCCGTCGTCACCCGCCAACCCGTGTAATAGTCTCCAGGCACGAGCGGTTTCACGCGCTCGACGGTGTAACTCCAGTCCACCAACGTCCCCGGAGCGACGCCGCTCAGCGTGACGCGGCGGATTTTCTGGTCGGAATACACCGGCGCCTCGAGCGCCACAGGCGCGAGCGATTCCTGCTCGTGCGCTGGCTGCGCGCTGATGACCTCACCGGTCGTCTTGAGGACGCGGATCCAGTTGATCGTGAGCTTCTCCGAGCCGCTCGAATACGAGAAGCTCTGCTCTCCCCACGCTTCCGCGCCGTCCTGATTGAGAATCTGGATCACCTGCCGGTAGGTGCGGCTGCCCCGGCCGTCCGCTTCGAAGCGAATGACGCCGTCATCCAGCAGATAGATGTAATCGTCGTCCGTGTGTTGGGCGGGGTCCACGGCGAGACGATAGATCGTGTCGTTGCGGACTGACGGATCCCCTGCCGGCGTGATCTTGGGCGCTTGCGCCATAGCAGAGGACGCCATGGCAGCAAACAGGATGGCGAACGTGAGACAGCGCATCGAGACTCCTCCTTGCGCGAAAGCTAGAGGATTTCGCTCAGGAGTTCTACGCCATCGACAACGCGTGGACCCGATCGGCTGAAGAAGGCCGACGCATCGAGGCAATGCACGGTGGCCGCGAACTCACGCAGGCGCGCGTTGTAGCGTTCCGCTTCGGCGCGCGCCGCGGCGAGATCATAGCCGCAGGGCATGATCAGGACGACCTCGGGCTCGAGTGCCCGCAGCTCATCCCATTGCATGACGTATGATCGACGGCGTGGAGTGCCGGCCACGAGGTCGCCGCCTGCCGCGTCGATGAGCTCGGGGACCCAATGGCCCGGCACATAC
>DATFVZ010000291.1:0-19439 GCA_035259785.1 Gemmatimonadales bacterium | reverse complement strand
GTGATCGAACGCCAGCCGTTTCGCGCAAGCAGGGACGTTTGGAGCGGAAGCTCAGTCACGATTAGCTCGGCAGCCTTTGCGGGTGCCGCAGCGCTCCCAGCCGTGTTGCTCGATGAGTTGCCGCTCGCCGCGCATCGAATTGACGACACGACGCTCATCGCGCCGGTTCCCGACACACCAGGGCCTCACTACCTCCGCGTCGTCGCCAAGAATGTCGATACTGCCTCCATCATCGTCTATTTGCGCGGATTCGTGGGACATGTCGAAGGACCCTTCTTGAGCGGTCGCGTCGAATCGGGCCGCGATCCACGCCATGTCTTCGGCAACGGCCCGACCAGTCTGCGCCGCTGGAATATCGCGACCAACAAAGCGATCGATTATCCCGACAGTCTGCACGCGGTCACTTGCACGCGCGGCGTGGGACCCAGTCCTACCGCCGGTGATCTCGTACTCCTGACCGGCGGCTGCACGGCTGGTACCTGGATGGTCTGGCGCCCCGAGCCGTTGACTGCCACTGAGACGACGTCGGTGGCCCTCACGGATTTCGTCGCGGTCTTGCGATCGGATCGCTGGATCGTGCTGAACGGCGGTCTGTTCTCGCTCGTGGTGTGCGAATCGGCCACGGTCTGCACCTCGGAGGCAATCGCTGGTCTTGTGGGCACCGACGTGGTGCGCTCACGGCGCGGTGATCGTGCCGCGCTCCTCGCGCGCCCTACCAGCCCGGGGGCGGGCCCGACAAACGGCATGCCAGTCGTCGATGTTGCTGGAGGCGCGGTCGCGTATCGCGTGCCGGCGCTCTCTACGGTGCAGGGCGCGGCGTTCACTCCCGACGGTGACACGCTGTTTCTCGCAGGCGACTCCGCGGGAGCGCCGGCACTCACCGCTGTTTTTGCGGCCGATGGCGCACGATTGGCGACGCGAACACTTGGGCTTTCGCCCTGCGCGGTGGCGGTCGACGGCGCGCAACGCTGGCTCTACGTCGCCGGCTTGACCACCGCAGCCGCGGGCACGACATCTGTGTTGCAAGTGCTCGATCGAGCGACGCTGAACGTTGTCACGACCCTGCAGGTTACGGGAGCCGACGGGTACGCCGACAAGCTCTGCCGCATCGTGCAGAATCCGGTCGAAAGTCGAGTCTACGTGGTGACAACCTGGGCAGGAGAACACAACCCGGCCGTTCACGCGCAACTGTACAGCTTCGAGACTCCTCGCTAGGAGGGTGCATGCGTTCCCTGATATTGGTCGCGTTACTCGCCGTCCCCACCGCGGCCCGCAGTCAAGAAACCGCATCCGATACGCTGCTCACCGTCAACCATTATCTCGACTGGGAACAGGTCGCTGATCCCCAGGTTTCGCCCGATGGGTCGCAGATCATCTACACGCGCCGCTGGGTGAATAAGATCGAGGATCGGTGGGATGCGGGCTTGTGGATCATGAATGCCGACGGCTCCAAAAACAGATTCCTCGTGAAGGGCTCGAACGCGCGCTGGTCGCCCGATGGGACGCGCATCGCGTACTTCGCCGACGGCGAGCCCAAGGGTACGCAGGTATTTGTCCGGTGGATGGACGCCGAGGGTGCCACGTCGCAAGTCACGCGCGTCGCCGAGAATCCGGGCAACCTCAGCTGGTCGCCCGACGGTCGCTCGGTTGCGTTTACGATGCTCGTGAAGAGCGAGTCACCGTGGAAGATCAGCATGCCTGCCGCCCCCGAAGGCGCCAAGTGGACGCCCACGCCCCGGGTCGTGGATCGGCTGCATTACCGCCGCGACCGCACCGGATATATCGAGATGGGGACGACGCAGCTCTTTCTCGTTCCAGCTGAAGGCGGCACGCCGCGCCAGCTCACATCGGGCGATTTCGCGCAAGGCGAGCTGAGCCCAAATCTCAACTACGACTGGACGCCCGACGGACGCACGATCGTATTCGACGGGCTGCGCGAAGCGGACGCCGACTATCGCTATCGGGAATCGTATCTGTATGCCGTTGACGTGAAGAGCGGCGCCGTGCGGCCGCTCGTCACCAAGAAGGGCGGTTGGGCGAATCCCGACGTGTCCCCGGACGGTCGGACGGTCGCGTTCACCGGGGGTGAAGCCGGGACGTACTCGTACCACGCGGATGAAGTGTGGGTTGTCGGCATCGATGGCGCCGGCATGCGCGCGCTGACGACGTACGATCGCGACCCCGCCGCGGTGCGGTGGAGTCCGGACGGCAGTGGCGTATTCTTCGCGCTGGGCGATCAAGGGACCAGCAACGTGTACTTCGCCGGTCTGAAGGGAGGCAATCGCAAGGTCACCGACGGCGTGCAGATGTTGTCGCTCAACTCGATCTCGCGCGACCTGAACGGCGTCGGCATTCGCACCGACCCCGATGAAGCACCCGACGTGGTGCGCTACAACCTGCGCAAGACGCAGCCGATCACCAAGCTCACGAACGTGAACGCGGATGTACTGGACGGCATCCATCTCGGCAAGGTCGAAGAGGTGTGGTACACGTCGACTAGCGGCACGCGGGTACAGGGCTGGATCATCAAACCGCCCGGTTTCGATCCGAGCAAGAAGTATCCGCTGCTCATGGAAATTCACGGCGGCCCACACGGGATGTACAACGTGGCGTTCAGCTATGCGCTACAGAACTTCGCTGCCAACGGCTACGTCGTCCTCTACACCAACCCGCGCGGCAGCACCGGGTACGGCAGCAAGTTCGGCAACGCCATCGAGCGGGCGTATCCGAGCGTGGATTACGACGACCTCATGGCGGGTGTCGACACCGTCGTGGCCAGAGGGTACATCGACGATCAGCGCATGTATGTCGGCGGCTGCTCGGGTGGCGGCGTGCTATCGAGCTGGGTGATCGGTCATACGACGCGCTTCGCCGCGGCCGCCGTGCGGTGCCCCGTCATCAACTGGATGAGTATGGCGGGTCAGACGGATGTGCCCCTCTTCACCTACGGCTTCTTCGACGCGCCGTTCTGGGAGAAGCCGGAGCAGTGGATCAAGCAGTCGTCCCTCGCGTACGTGGGCAATGTCAAGACGCCGACGTTGCTGATGACCGGCGAGCTCGATCTGCGCACGCCGATGCCGCAGACCGAGGAGTATTACGCGGCGCTCAAGTACCTCAAGGTGCCCGTCGTGATGCTGCGATTCAACGGCGAATACCATGGCACGTCGTCCAAGCCGTCGAATTTCCTGCGCACGCAGCTGTACATGATGAGTTGGTACCAAAAGTACCGGCTGGGTGGACAAACGGTCTCAAGTGGAGATGCGCAGCGGTAGATCATTGGCGCTCGGACGTCAGGGCTCCCGGAGCGTCTGATCGAATACGCGCTTGGCGCGAGGGTCGTCACTCTCCGCCAGGCGCCGCAGCGCGGACGCCCGAACGTCGCGGTTCGGGTGTGACCGCGCGGCATCGATGAGCGCCGGAATACCCGCGCCCCCCTCCAGCTGCTCGAGCGTCTCCAGCACTTTCGAGTAGACGTCTTCCGGCGCGTCCGCCGCGAGGACGCTCTTCAGGAGTGCCAGCGCCGAGTCAGGCAACGCCGCTTCTCCGTACGTCTCGATTGCGTTACGGCGCAGATCGGTGTTGCCGGGCGCGCGGGCGATGCTTGCCACGAGCGCGAGGGCTCGCGCATCGCCCAACTCGCCCAATGCTTCAACGGCCTTACGGGCGACGTCGGGATCCGGATCGCGTGCCATTTGGCCAAGCAGGTCGCGCGCCTGAGCCGGCGGCGCATGCTCGCCAATCGCCTCGATGGCCGTGCGGCGCACGTCGGGATTGCGGTGCGTGCGGGCGATGTCGATCACGGCGGGGAGGCCCAGGACCCCGATTTCCCCCAGCGTTTCGACCGCACGTCGCTGGACGTCTTCATTGCGGTCGCCGGCGGCGATCGCCGACAGCAGTCGAACCGTCTCGGCCGTCGGTGCGAGTTGCCCTAACGTCTCGATCGCCGTGCGGCGTACGTCGGAGTTCGGATGCGTGCGGGCGAACTCCGTTACGGCAGCCAACGCCTCCCCCCCGCCGTCGTGCAGTTGGCCGAGCGTCTCGATGGCTTCACGCTGCACGTCGGGATCGGGATCGCCGGTCGCGATGGCTTTGAGCGTCGGAATCGCCTCGGCCGCCTTCAGGTTCTCCCCGAGAGTCTCGACCGCCTCGCGGCGTACGTCCGAACGTGAATGGCGACGGGCAATGTCGCGCACCGCGTCGAGCCCGCGGCCGTCCGGCACCTCACCCAATGTTTCCACCGCCTCGCGCTGGACATCCACATCGGGGTCGCTCTGGGCGATCGCTACGAGAGCGGCGAGCGCTCGGTCGTTGTCCTTGTGTCCCAGTCCTTCGACCGCTTCCCGCCTGGCGTCGCGGTCGGTCGCGGTCCGGGCCACGGCGATGGCCGAGTCGGTCGCGGCCGGCAGCGAGTTCTCGCCCAGCCCCTCTGCCGCTTCGCGACGCACATCGCGAGACGCATCACTGCGGGCCGCGCGACTGAGAGCCACGACCGCCGCGGCGCTCGGATGGAACCCGAGCCACTCGGCTGCTTGCGACCGGACATCCGCGACTTCGCGGCTGGTGATCCAGCGAATCAACATCGGGACGACCACGTCACTCGTGCCGTGAATCCCGACGGCCGCGACGATGTCCTCGCGCAGCTCGGGCAGCGCCGTGGCTGCAAACAGGCCTTCGATGAGCGGAAGACTCTGCGCATCGCTCGCGCGGCCCAGCCAGAGCAGCGTCCGGCCGCGAAAATCAACGGGGAGGTACATGCTGGCGACGTGCACATGCGTCACTTTGCCGTCCTGGTCGACGCCGAACAGGATGGCGAGATCGTCTGAGTCAGTCGAGCCGGTGAGCGGCGCGAGCCGCACGCCGCGGAACATCAGCCCCTGAAAGTCGCCGAACAGGCGCCCGCTCATCGTGATGTTCTTGCCGACGACCTCGGCGCCGCGATCCATATAGACGGAGTGCTCGAGCCACTCGGGCCGCGAGATCTGGTAACCAATCCAGTAGTTTCGCTTGCCAAGTTGCCGGGCCTGCGTGCGTGCCCACTCCCAGCGCTGCGAGAGCGGTTGCGTAGGATCAGGGTGGCGTAAGACAGTGTCCGGGGCGGTGCGCGCCGTGTCGGCCGCGACAGCCGGCGGCTCCGTTGGCTCCGCCGTCAACTGATCGCTACGCGTCGCGAGCGCGAGGGTTACCACCACGACCCCGGCGGCGGCCCAGCGTGGAAAGCCCAACGCATGCGTGGCGTTCATGAGGATTCTCCAGTCCGTTCGTCGAGCAGTCGTCGAATCTGATCGAGCTCAGCCTTCAAGATCAGACAAGAGATGCCGCCGGGTGGTTGCCTCCGAGACCACGGTAGAAATAGGAAGGCCTTCGTAGTTCTAATACGAAGCCTTTCGTAGATCAACGTCGCGCTAGGGCAGGACGCTTAGGGCTTTAACCGCGGGGCCGAGGGGAACCCCGGCACGGACGTACCCGATGGCGTCGGGATACTTGCGAATGTAGTTCAGAACGTCCGCGTCGGAGCTGCGCTCAGGTGGTGCGACGGCAATCCCGGCGAATGTCTGTTGCTGCCAGAACGTCTGCACCGCGGCGATCGTGCGTTGATGGATCCGCTTCGTAAATGTGCGGCGCACGGGGGCGTCGGCCGCCTGGTCGACCGGAAGGATCGGGTTCTTGTTCTCCCACAACGTCACTCTGCGTAGGAAGATTCTCGAGACCTGATCCTGGGTGAGGCGGGTGACTGGATTCGATGCATTGACGACGACCGTGTAGGAAACGTCCTGGGCTCCCGCAGGGAGCGGGAGCAACGCCAATCCAATGATGGCCCAGTGAGCCCGTCGTGGCATCGCTGACGATACGACGCCCACGCGCGGGCCGGATGTGATCCGGCTCGCGGCGAGCCGGCCCGGAAAGAGCGACCAGCTCGCCGTCCGAGGTCTAGGGCCTCACGGTGCGGACGTCGGTGGAGTGGCGGCCCGCTCGATGTCTGCCCAAGCCAGCACGGCGCCGTGTCCACCCGCGACCTTGTCAACCGCCAGACTCCGAGCCTTTACGAAGCTGATCAGCTCGGCGCTGCCTGCGGCGGGCGGCGGCGTGGCGTTCACGACGTCGCTTTGAAACAAGATCTTTGCCGCCGGTACGTACACCGCGAGTAACCCCTCAACGTGTGCCGACGGCAGGCGATACGCGACCACGCGCGTGTCACCAGATCCCACAACCAGGCTGTCCTCGACTGTGGTAATCGTGCTCCGCGACGGACGGCCTGACTTCGACAACGCGTCCGGACGAACGGTTTTCTTCGCCGTTCCGATGGACCGCACGAAGCTCGCGTTCCGGGCGTGCGTGACGATCGGCAGGTTGGCTGCCAAAGCGGTTCTCAGGCCGCCTGCATGATCCCAGTGATGATGCGTGTTGATGACCATGCCTACCGGCTTCCCCGGGAACCGTGACCGCAGCGTATCGAGCAGCGCTTCCATCCGCTGCGCGCTGAGCGGCGCTTCCGCCACCACCAGACGCGCGCCCTGATCGATGATCAACGAATGATGGGAGCCGCCCTCGGCGCGCCACACGTTGGGTGCCAGCTCAACGAGCGTGACGTTGATCGGTAGCGGCGTAGGATTGCTTGGCTGCGCTTTTGCCTTGATCGAGTCCGCTATGACGAACAGAGAGTCGGCCACCCCGGCGTTCGTCGTGACGCCGGTGAACACCCAGGCGTTCTGCAGCCGGCCGTTCACTTCGACGTCCCACTCCCGGGGAGAGAGAACTCCTCCGGCGTCCTGCCAGCGAGTGTACGCGACCAGCGCTCGGCGATCGCCGAGGACGGGGTCATCGGTGATGGTCTCAACCAGAACCGGCAGTCCGGAGCGTCGATCGAAATACACATCGACCGTATCCAGATCGCTCACATAGTGCACACCATCGAGGGACTCGCCGCGCCAGGTGCGCGTCGGCAGGCTGCGCAGCGCCGCCGGATTGTCGAACGCGGCAAGGAGTAGCCGATCGGGAAGGCGACGCAGATTCCGTTCGACGTTCGCGACAGCGAGCGGCGCATCGGCGGTCTGCGTGCCATTGACGTCGGTCATGCCGATATGACCGGCGATGACGCGCCGAACCTTGTTGACCGTCCCCGCGGGGTTCCGTGTTTCAGTGACCGTAAACTGTCGGGTACCGGAGAAGTCGATGGTCTGCGTTCCGGTCGTCACCGTAGGCCGCGCCGGCGATTGAGGCGTTTCCTCCTGGCCGAGGCCGAAATTCGCGACGTAATAAGTCACCGTCACGTTGCGGACTCCGCGGACCGCGGACTCTCCACCCATCGCGGTGAGGGCCCCGGTGATAAGATCACGCGGGGCGGGGGATGCAGGAGACTTCGCCGCCTGCGTAAGGGTGGACAACAGGATCAGGGGGACGGCAACTACACTCATAGAACCTCCCGGCTTGCCATATTGAGGTATGACGCCTGAACTCCGGCAGATGCTCGACCAACTCGACGCTATCAGGCGGGACGGCGAAGCGATAGCCTCCGGTTTGACCGACTCGCAGTTCAATTGGCAACCGGATCCCGGACGCTGGTCCATAGGGCAGTGCCTCAACCATCTCAATGTCGGCGTGGCCATGGTGCTGCCGGCAGTTGATCGGGCCATCGCGTCGGGCCGCGACCAGGGGAAAACATCGCCCGGACCGTTTCGCTACGGGTGGTTTTCGCGACTGGCAATCGCCTCGATGGAGCCGCCCCCGCGCTGGCGCATGAAGACCCCCATGAAAAGATCGGCAGGGACGTCGCACCGCGCGGTCGACGTGCTGCCCGAGTTCACTCGCCTGCGTGACCAACTGGGCGACCGGGTGCGCAAGGCCGACGGCCTCGATCTAGCCCGGATCAGGACGATCTCACCGGTGAATCGCCTCGTTCGCTTGCCGTTAGGGGCGTACTTTCATTTCATACTGGCGCACGACCGGCGCCACCTGTGGCAGGCCCGGCAAGTGCGGGCGGCAGCCGGTTTCCCGACCATCTGACCGGACATTTCCCTCACAGATGTTGCTTGACAGAAACCGTCCGACTGCTACTTTCTTAGCAGTAAGTGCTAATTTTTTAGCATCACCCTTTGCCCCGCCAGGACGTGCAATGGCCAAAGAAACAAAGACGCAATTGAGCCGTCGTGAACGCGAGATCATGGATGTGATCTACGGTGCCCCACGCGGCCGCGCATCCGCGGCCGAGGTGCTTGAGCAGCTCGCCGACCCGCCGAGTTATTCCGCGGTGCGCGCGTTGCTGCGCGTGCTCGAGGAGAAGGGACACCTGCGGCACGAAGAAGACGGGCCCCGCTATGTATTTCTCCCGACTATCCCGCGCGAGCGCGCGCGGGAGTCCGCGCTGCGCCAGCTGCTCCAAACATTCTTCGACGGATCGGCGGAACAGGCCGTCGCCGCTTTACTCGATATCTCTTCCACGCGTCTGTCCGACGCGGAGCTTGTGCGCTTGAGCCGACTCATTGCCGACGCGCGGAAGGAGGGACGCTGACATGATCGCGATTCTCGTGGATGCCATCATCAAAGCCACCGTGCTGTTGCTGGTCGCCGGAGCCGGAACCTGGTTGCTGCGCCGTTCGAGTGCGGCGTTACGACACCTGGTTTGGGCCTTGGCGTGCGGTGGAGTGTTGGTGCTGCCGATCGCGTCCGCTGTCCTTCCGAACTGGCGAATCGGCGGCTGGCCCCGCTTCGACGCCCCGGTCGCGTTCGACCTGCACGAGGTCCCGGCGCTGACCGTCAACGAGCCGGCTGCGCAACCGCCGACACCGACGGCCCAATCGCCTGACGCGGCCCCATCCGCGACAAGCGTGACGCCGCAACCGACCCCGGTTCTGGCTGGCGTTGCCACCACGGCGTCCGACCTCGCCCCGGCCGCTGCGCCAGGGGCCGTGCGCTTCACGATCACGACCGATTGGACGGCCTGGGTGGTCGCGATTTGGTTGAGTGGCGTCGCGGCGGTGCTGATCCTGATGGTGCTGGGCCTCGCGCGCATCTGGTGGCTCGACCGACTCACGGTGCCGCTGCTGGATGATAGCTGGCTCGAGCTGGCGGCCGATTTGTCGCGCGAGCTGGGTCTTGGAGGTCGCGACGTTCGGTTATTGCAGGCCGAGGGGCCTGCGATGCCGATGACGTGGGGAATTCGGCGGCCCGCCATTCTCTTGCCGGCGGACGCAGCGGCGTGGGCACCCGACCGCCGTCGCGACGTCCTCCTGCACGAGCTGGCACACGTGAAGCGTCATGATTTTCTGATTCAGCTGATCGCACACGTGGCCTGCGCCGTCTACTGGTTCCATCCGCTCGTTTGGATCGCGGCGACGCGCTTGCGCGAGGAGCGGGAGCGTGCGTGTGATGATCAGGTGCTGCGTGCCGGCTCCAAGCCGTCGGCGTATGCGACCCATCTACTCGAAATCGCGCGCAGTCTGCGGGCGGCGCGCGCAACATCGCTCACGAGTCTTGCCATGGCCCGGCCCGCACAACTCGCGACCCGTCTCATCGACGTGCTCGATGTGCGGCGGCGGCGCGATACGCTGTCGCCCCGGGCGGCGCTGCCGGCATGGATCGCGGCGATCGTGATCGTCGTGCCGCTTGCCGCTGTGGCTCCGCGTGTGGCCGAGCCGGCCGCTACGACGATCGATACCATCCCTCGCATGCCCCAGCCGAACGTGGTGGCGAGGACTTCGCGGCCTGCTCCCCCGGCGCGCCCAGCCCCGTCACGGGTAACCCGCGTGGTTGTGCTCGACTCGCTGCGCGGCTGCGCGGAGCGGAGCCAGTCGCGGCGCTCTACCTCGAGTAGCTCGCACCAGAATGACGACGATCTCACGATCGTGACGACCGTAGGTCCGTGCACTGTTCGTCTCTCGGCCCTCGGAAAGTTCAAGTTCACCAAGGATTTCAGTGACATCGCGTCGGTGCCATCCGGCGGCCAGGTGGTGATCGAGGTCGACTACGGCACGAACGATCGTCGTCTCACGATTCGGCCCGACGAGCGGATCTACAAGATCGATGGTGAAGTCCGTCCGTTCGACGCAGACGCCAAGAGCTGGCTGGCCGAGACGCTGACCTTCCTGCTGCGCCGCACCGGTTATCAGGCCGAGGCGCGCGCACGCTGGATTCTCGAGACCCGCGGTATCCAAGGACTGATCAACGAATTCGGAGAGCTCTCGGGCGACTACACGCGGCGCATTTACTATCAGGCTGCCGTCGAGAGCGGCAAGCTCGATGCCGCCGGATACGAGCGGCTCGTCACGCTCGCCGGACAGACCATCAGCAGCGATTACGAGCTCGCGGAGCTGCTGATCTCCATCTCGAAAACTCAACCCCTCACCGAGCAGATGCAGGCGGGATTCGTCACGGCGGCGCAGTCGATCAGCTCCGACTACGAGCGCCATCGCGTCCTGAGTGCGGCGCTCTCGCGGCCTAGCCTGACGGCATCGAACCAGTCGGCTATGCTCGTCGCCGCGTCCGATATGAGCTCGGACTACGAGCTGGCGGAGTTGCTCATCGAGTTGAATACCGCTCGGAAGATCGACGAAGCGGTTCGGCCCGCGTACTTCAAGGCGGCGAATTCATTGTCGTCGGATTACGAGCACCGTCGGGTGCTCGACGCGGTCGTCAGCCGCACCGGGATGACCCCCGCGATGCTCGCCGACGTTCTCGGGTCTGCGCAATCGATCGACTCCGATTACGAGCTGGCGGAGCTACTGATCAAGATCGGCAGCGCGTATGAGCTCGATGATGCGCTGCGGCCGCCGTTCTTCGCGGCAGCCGGCTCGATCAGCTCCGACTATGAGCATGCCCGGGTCCTGCGCACCGTAATCGAGCGGGGCGACGTCTCCCGACCGCTCGCGCTCGCGGTGCTCGAATCGGCGAAAGGGGTCTCCTCCGATCACGAGCTCGCCGAGCTGCTCCTCGCGGTCATCCGCAAGGTGAAACTGGATACCGAGATCCGCGGGGCGATTCGGGAAGTCGCCCAGACGATAGGGTCGCAGTACGATCGCGGTCGCGTGTATGAAGCGTTGAGCGGCAAGGAGATTTGAAACGGTGAGCGTGGAGTGGAGACGCCGCTAAGCGCCTCCCTCCACGTTTCGTTCACGTTCCAAAAGCATTTCTTTCCGTTCTACTCCCCACCGATATCCACCCAGCTCGCCATCACCACGCACCACGCGGTGGCACGGTATGACCAGTGCCACTGGGTTGGTGGC
Organism: Gemmatimonadales bacterium; assembly: GCA_035259785.1. GTDB lineage: Bacteria > Gemmatimonadota > Gemmatimonadetes > Gemmatimonadales > GWC2-71-9 > 20CM-2-65-7. The sequence goes on along the minus strand of DATFVZ010000291.1, from coordinate 8,223 downwards.
GCATGCTCTCGCCACCGCTCGCGTCGCCGTCGGCCGGCCAATCCGGCGGGCAACGTCCGCGTAGGTTCGCGTCTTCCCGAAGGGGATGCGTTGGAGCTCCTGCCACACCCTGCGCTGAAACGCCGTCGCTCGAATGTCGAGCGGTAGATCGAGATCCGGCTCTCGCCCGTCCAGATAGGCGAGAATCGACGAGACCCAGCCATGCAACGTGCCGCTCTTGTCCTGGACCACCCGCGCCGCGGGAAACTCGGTAAGGAGATCCGCTTCAAGAGCCGCCGCGTCGTCGCCGAGCGCCACGCGGCAGACGCCGCGCTCGCTCGCCGCGACGAGGAGCCGGCCCAGCGAGGTCGGAACCGTAACGTACGCAATGCCGATTCCAGCTCCGCCGCGCGCGTACCGGGCGGGTGTCATGCCGAGCTGCTCGTGGGTGTGCTCGTACACTCGACTCGACGAGCCGTAGCCGGCTTCATAGAGGGCGGGACTCACGTGCTTCCTCCGTTTCAGTTCCTGTTTGAACCGCGCGATGCGTCGGGCCGCCGCGTATTCCCTCGGCGTGATGCCGAGGACGCGCTTGAAGGCGCGCGCGAGCCGAGGCGTAACCGCGGGTTTATGGCCGGCGTCGAGCGCCCGGCACGCGTCGCGCACCAGCGCCACTGCCGGGTCCGCCCCGTTCGCCGTCGCCGGGTGACAGCGGCGGCAGGCGCGGTAGCCCGCCCGCTCGGCGACCTCGGGGATCGCGTAGAAGGTCACCTGGCTCGGGCGCGGGCGGCGGCTCGCGCACGAGGGACGACAGTAGATGCCGGTCGAGCGAACCGCGTAGACGAACGCACCGTCGTAGCGCCGGTCGCGCGCCAGCACTGCCTGCCAGCGCTCGTCGTGGCTTAGGGTCGTTTGGGCGAAAACAGCAGCGGCACTAGTCACGTCTTCACGATAGTGACTGGTGCCGCTCCGATCTATCCGTTTTTTACGCTTAAAGTGGCTCAGCTCCACTTCTCGTCAGCTGAAGGGCCGTAGATGGCCGGCACTTTACCTCCCGCCATTCGCAGGTAGACAGAAAACTGACCGCGGTGATGGATCGTGTCATTCAGGAGGAACCAGAGCACATCCATGCGGCGCAGATCGCTCGTCTGCTTGGGGCCAGTGGCGAACTTGACCGTCGTGTTCAGCTGAGCGTCGTCCACCTTCCCCACTCTGTCACTCATGACCTTCATCGCCTTCTCGACCTCGCTGATCATCGCTTTCCAGGACGATGGTTTCTCCGGCATATTGGGCGGCGGGAACTTCATCTCGCCTTGAACGGCCTGCGATCCCGCGACCCCATCGAACACAAAAGCCCAGGCGAGGTCCTTGGCGCTACGACAGCTCGGGTGTGGCTTTAGGTCAGTCTTTTCCTCGGGGAACGCTTTCAACACTTTGAGCGTAGTGGCGGATTCCTTGTCCCACGCTTCCTGAAACTTTTGTTTCTCACTCATAGGCCTTTCCTCTCATTTGAACTCAGAGATTGCACTGACGGCGGCCCTCTCGGTAGGGCCCTGTTGTAACCGGTGCGCCTGGATAGGTTCTTGGAGCTAATGTCAGGGAACTGCCTCGCCGTCATCATCTTGGCGATTATCGCGATCGGCGGGCTCACGTGGGCCGTAATGGCGCTCCGGCGGTCTCTCGCTCGTGAGCGCCGCCTTGCCCGCATCGACGACCTGACCGGAGTCCGCAACGCGCGGGCGTTCCGCGAAGCTGCCGCCGCCGAGATCGAGCGTGCGCGGCGTTACCAGCATCCCTTTAGTGTGGCGGTTGTAGACCTCGGCTCGCGCGTCGGCGATGACCTGGTCCGCTCCGCCGCCGCTGCACTCCGCAACGCCCTGCGAGCCACGGACATGATCGCCCGGCTGGGCCGCGACGAATTCATCGCACTCCTGCCCGAAACCAGTGCTGCCTCCGCCCGCATTGTGCTTGAAAAGCTGCAGAGTGGTCTTGCCGAGCTCCGGAGCAATGACGGCAAAGTCACAGCGCCGAGCATCGGGGGAGTGACGTTCATCAACCCTCCGCGTGCCGTCGAGGAAATCGTCCGCGCCACCGATGAGCGGATCGCGGAGGCCAAGTCGACGGGCCTGCCTTCGCACGTCACGTGGAACGCGACGCCCCCGGTGAGCGAGGGGCGATGAACAGGCAGAACGTTTCCAGTGGCGCTCCATGGGAGCCCCTGGTTGGTTATTCGCGCGCGGTTCGAATCGGGCGCGTCGTCCACGTTTCCGGCACGACCGCCACCGACGCGGACGGGAGACTCGTCGGCCAAGGCGATCCTTACGCACAGGCGGTACAAGCCTTGCGGAACATCGGACGGGCGCTCGAGCAGGCGGGCGCCCGTTTTGCCGACGTCGTCCGCACGCGGATGTACGTGACCGATATCGAGCATTGGGAGGCGGTGGGTCGCGCGCACGGCGAGGTCTTCGGCGGCATTCGCCCCGCCTCGACGCTGGTGGCGGTGACACGTCTCGTCGATCCAACCATGTTGGTTGAAATCGAGGCTGAAGCGATTCTTCCCGAATGAAAATCGTGGTGAGCGGCTCGACGGGCCTGATCGGCTCGGCGCTCGTGCCGCGGCTGGTGCGAGAAGGACACGAGGTAGTGCCCTTGGTGCGGCGTCCTGTGACGCGGGGCGAGCGCGCGTTCTCATGGGATCCGGAGTCAGGCACGATCGACCGCGCCGGGTTGGAGACCGCGGGTATTGATGCCGTTGTCAACCTCGCCGGTGAAAATGTCTTCGGCCGCTGGACACCCGCAAAGAAACAGCGCGTTCGCGAGAGCCGCGTGCACGGGACGCGGCTCGTCGCTGACGCGATCGCCGGACTCGCCAGTCCACCCCGCGTGCTGCTCGCGGCATCGGCCGTTGGCTACTACGGCGATCGCGGCGAGGAAGTGATGACGGAGGCCAGTGCTGCGGGGGATGATTTTCTTGCGCACGTCGCCCGCGACTGGGAAGCTGCAACAGCGGGCGCCGCCGCAGCCGGTATTCGCGTGCACAACTTACGGTTTGGTGTCGTGCTCACGCCGACAGGCGGTGGTCTCGGCAAGATGCTGCCGGCGTTTCGCGTGGGATTGGGCGGTCCCGTGGGCAGCGGCAACCAGTACTTCAGCTGGATCGCACTCGACGACGCGATCAACGGCATCCTGCACGTTCTGGCGACACCGAGTCTCGCCGGGCCCGTGAATATCACGTCGCCCACCCCGGTGACCAATCGTGAGTTTGCCAAGACACTCGCGAAGGTTCTGGGGCGCCCGGCGGTCGTGACTGTTCCCGCGTTCGCGCTGCGCATGGCGTTTGGCACCGAAGGCGCGGCCATGTTGCAGAGTGGCCAGCGGGCTGTCCCGGTCCGACTGCTCGAGTCCGGTTTTCGGTTTTGCTACGAGACCCTGGAGCCTGCGTTGCGTCACTTGCTTGCCGCCTGAAAGCGGTCGATAGTATCCGGCATGACGCTGCCCGACGCCTACGACGAAGACGACGTTGTCCTCTCCGCTCCGGAGCCGCAGGTGTCGAAGCGCTCGCGTGGGGTGGCCCTGGGACTGAGCATCGTCGGCGGCTTCTTCGGATTGCATCGGTTCTACGTCGAGAAGCCAGGGTCTGCCGTCGCCATGATCTGCACGCTCGGCGGGCTTGGGATGTGGTGGCTCTACGATGTCGTGCTGCTTGCCGCGGGCGAGTTTCGGGACTCCCATGATCTCCCGTTAAGGAATTGGGGGGTCGAGGAAACGCCAGGGTTGAGTCGTGAATTCAGTAGCCGTGCCGAGCAGCGGGTCAACGAGATGGAAGAACAACTCGACGGGCTGCGCCAGCAGTTTTCTGAACTCGCGGAGCGGGTCGATTTTGCCGAACGCCTGCTAGCCCAACAACGCAATAGGAGCGCCACCTCGCTCCCGGCTCCCGACTCCTGAGTCCCATGAAGATAGGAGTGCCGAAGGAAACAGCCGCGAACGAGCGGCGCGTCGCTCTTACGCCTGACGTCGCGGGACGCCTGGTCAAGAGCGGTTTCGAGGTCATCGTTGAGCAGGGCGCCGGCACGGCCGCGTACTTTCCCGATGGCGCCTACCGGGCCGCGGGAGCGGGCATCAGTGCTCGGGCGTCGGTGCTCAGTGAATCGGCGATCGTGCTGCAGGTGCAGCCCCCAGGTCCAGCCGAGCTGCCACAATACCGCGAAGGCTCCGTCCTCGTTGCCTTCTTTCAGCCTGCCTCCGAACTCGTGCGCCAGCTAGCCGGGCGCAAGCTCACGGCGTTCACGCTGGTGCTCTTGCCACGCATCACGCGGGCACAGCCGATGGACGTCTTGTCGTCGCAGGCCACCGTAGCGGGCTACAAAGCGGTCTTGCTCGCAGCCACGGCAGCGGGACGGGTGCTCCCGATGCTCGTGACGGCCGCCGGCACGCTTTCCGCCGCGCGTGTGCTCGTGCTCGGCGCCGGAGTGGCCGGCTTGCAGGCGATCGCGACGGCCAGACGCCTCGGCGCGATTGTGTCAGCGTTCGACGTGCGACCGGCAGTGAAGGAGCAGGTGCAAAGCCTTGGAGCAACGTTCCTCGAGATGACGATCGAGGAGCACGCGGAAACCGCGGGGGGGTACGCGAAGGAGCTGTCGGAAGAGACGCATCGCAAGGAGCTCGCGTTTCTCGCGGGCGCCGTGAAAGATGCGGACATCGTGATTTCCACAGCTGCGATTCCCGGCAAGAAGGCTCCCGTCTTGATTACCGCCGCAGCGGTACAGGGCATGAAGCCTGGGTCGGTGATCGTGGATCTCGCGGCAGAGACGGGCGGCAACTGCGAGCTCACGCAACCCGGCGTCGAAATCGTGCGGGACGGCGTCGCAATCCTGGGACCGCTCAATCTGCCGAGCACCGTGCCGCTCCACGCCAGTCAGATGTACGCGAAGAATCTCTCGGCTTTTCTCGGCCACGTCGTGCAGGACGGTAAGCTGCGTCTCGACTTCGAGGACCAGATCATCCGCGAGACGTGCGTCACCCATGCGGGCGAGGTACGCAGATCATGACCGACTTCGGATCGATGCTGTTTGTGTTCGTGCTGGCGACATTCATCGGCCTCGGTGTCATACGCCGGGTCTCGCGACTGCTCTACACGCCGCTGATGTCGCTCACCAACGCCATTTCCGCCATCGCGGTCGTCGGGTCGATCGTCGTCGCGGGCGCCGATCATCCTCTCACGATTCGCATCCTTGGCGCCGTCGCGTTGTTCGCCTCGATGACCAACATCGTCAGCGGGTTCATGATCACCGACCGCATGCTCAAGATGTTCAAGAAGCAGTAATGCACCTCATCAGCGAGCTGTCGGCAGTCCTCGCGACGTCGCTATTCATATTCGCGCTGAATTGGATGAATGATCCCAAGACAGCGCGACGCGGTGTCATCGCGGGCGTTACGGGGATGGGGGTTGCGGTCATCGCGACGTGGATCCAGCCTGAAATCCTCCATCACGGCTGGATCGTCGGGGCCATCATCCTCGGCTTCGCGGTGGGCGTGCCGTTGTCTCGGGTGCCCCTCACGGCCGTGCCGCAACGAACCGCGCTCTCACACGCGTTCGGCGGATTGGCGGCCGGGCTCGTCGGCACCGCGGAGTTTTTCCTTTGGATCAACGAGCCTGGCGGCGGTCACATCACGCCGTTTCGCATGAGCGCGCTGGTGCTCGAGGTGATTCTCGGCTTTCTGACGTTCACCGGCAGCTTGATGGCCGCGGGCAAGTTGCAGGAAGTCCGCTGGATCCCGCAGCGTCCCGTGACTTATCCGGGCCAGAACTTCGTCAACATCGGCGTGCTGGCGATCGCGATAGGCCTCGGCGTCGCGCTCGTCGTGAATCCGCACGAAGCCTGGGCGGGCAAGGCCTTCCTCGCCATCGCCGCGCTCGCCACGATCTTCGGGGTCCTGCTGATCATTCCGATCGGCGGCGCCGACATGCCGACCGTGATCTCGATTCTGAATGCCTACGCCGGCCTGGCGGCCGTGGCGATGGGGTTCGTGCTCGACAGCAAGCTGCTCGTGACCGCCGGCGCGCTGGACGGTTCGAGCGGCCTGATCCTGTCCATCATCATGTGCCGGGCGATGAACCGCTCGTTCACCAATGTGCTGTTCGGCGCCTTTGGAAAGGCTCAGCCCGCCATCACGAGCGGCGAGCAAAAAGTCTGGAAGCAGGAGACGGTCGAAGGAGCCTCTCAGCTGCTCGAGCAGGCGCGCAACGTCGTGATCATTCCCGGATACGGTATGGCGGTCGCGCAGGCCCAGCACAAAGTGCGCGAGCTGTTCGACGCGCTGACCAAACGCGGCGTCACCGTCAAATTCGCGATCCATCCGGTTGCCGGCCGAATGCCCGGACACATGAACGTGTTGCTGGCCGAGGCCAACATCCCCTACTCGGCCCTGGTCGAGATGGACGAGATCAACCCGGAGATGCCGCAGACCGACGTCGCGCTCGTGCTTGGCGCCAACGACGTGGTCAATCCCGCCGCGCGCTACGCCAAAGCGACGCCGATCTACGGCATGCCGATCATCGACGCGGATAAAGCCAAGACGGTGCTGGCGGTGAAACGCAGCAAGAACCCCGGTTTCGCGGGCATCGACAATGAGCTGTACGTCCAGGACAACACCTGGATGTTGTTCGGGGACGCGAAAGCCGTACTAGCGGACTTGGTGAAGCAGTTCGGAGGTGGTGGCATTCATTAGTGGCCATCTGCCATCGGCCGTCAGCAGACGGCTGATGGCAGACGGCTGCTTCTAGCGTCCCCAGCTGTTATTCCCGCGATCGAAATCGGGATAGATCTGCCGCGGATCGATCACGACGCCGACCAGCTCCTTCGGTCCCGCCATCCGGTAGGTAAATTCGTTGCCGGGATTCCAGATCTCCACACCCAAGTCGCGACGTTCGGTTGTTCCGTCGCTATAGCGTAGCTCGAGCTGGACGGGAAGAACCATTTGTGCGCGATTCGATAGCGTGATGAACGTGCTGTCGCCCTGGCGTTGGACGTCATTCACTGCCTGATCGATTCGAGCCGTCGTGTAAATCCAGTTGCGCCAGAACCAGTCCAAATCCCGCCGGGTTTGGGTCTCCATGGTCCGGAAGAAATCCGCCGGCTGGGGGTGCTTGCCTTTCCACCGCCGAACGTACTCGCGCAACGCGCGATCGAACGCGTCACGGCCCAGCACCGACTCGCGCAGAATTGTGAGCATGAGCGCCGGCTTCTGATACGCCGTCCAGTACAGCTCGCGGACTGAGTCGGGTGGGGTGATCATCGGCTGCTCGCTGTCGGGCAGCGCGGTGGCGGCGTAGGCGGTCAGCAATTCGCGGCGCACGGTGTCGGCATACGGCGTTCCCTTGAAGAAAGCCTCCGCTGCGGAGTAATCCACGAACGTGTTGATGCCTTCGTCCATCCAGGGGTAACGCCGCTCATCAGACCCCACCTGCATCGGAAACCACTGGTGCCCAAGCTCGTGCATTAGCACCCAGAACTGATCCTCGCGCTGCCGCAATGACGGGCAGAAAATGATCATCGGGTACTCCATCCCTTCGATCAGCCCTTCAACCGCCGTGATCTGCGGCAACGGATATGGGCCCAGTGCGCCCGAGAAATGGCGCAGGGCAAACCGGAGCATGGTGTTCGCCTCCTCCCACGGCGTTGCGTCCGGGTGGTAGAAGGTCTGCACCACAATGCCGTTCCATACACTCACATCCCAACGCAAGTCGGGCCCCGCCGCCCACGCAAAGTCTCTCACGTTGCTTGCGGAGAACCGCCAGGTCCGCGTGCCGGGGACTTTCTTGGTGGCGTTCGCGACGGCCTCCTGACGCGTGATGATCGACACCACCTGGCCCGGTTGGTCGAAGGCGCGCTTCAGCCGCGCGAGCTCTGGGGGCGCCCGAACCACCGATGGATTCTGGAGCCATCCCGTGGCAGCGACCTGAAATCCGGCCGGTAGCGTCAGACTCACGTCGAAGTCGCCGAACTCGAGGTAGAACTCGCCGGCACCGATGTAGGGGAGCGTGTTCCAGCCGTGCACGTCGTCGTACACCGCCATGCGCGGATACCACTGACCGAGCTCGTAAAATCGCGAGCCGACGCGGCCCATGCGGCCCGCGCCGTAGGGCGGGATGGGGAAACGCCACGCGACATCGAACGTGATTTTGCCGTTCGGGGCCAGGGGACGCGGCAGCTCGACGCGCATCATCGTGCGTTGGACGCT
>DATFVZ010000290.1:0-15526 GCA_035259785.1 Gemmatimonadales bacterium | reverse complement strand
GCGGCCGACGGGAACAACGCGCTCTCGATGTATCCCGATCAGAGCCTGTATCCCTCCGACAGCGTGCCCAACCTGATCCGCCGCATCCAGAACGCGCTGCGCCGCGCCGACGAGATCCACCATATGAATGGCGATCACTCGATCGAGTGGCACGTCCCGCTCATTGCAGACGCCGAGGCGGGGTTCGGGGGCGTGCTCAACGCCTACGAGTTGATGAAACTGATGATCGAAGCCGGCGCGGCAGGCGTGCACTTCGAGGACCAGTTGTCGTCGGTGAAGAAATGCGGGCATCTGGGCGGCAAAGTCCTCGTACCAACGTGCGAGTTCATCACGAAGCTGGTGTCGGCCCGGCTTGCCGCGGACGTGTGCGGGGTGGAGACGATCCTCATCGCCCGCACGGACGCGAACAGCGCCGGTCTGCTGACGAGCGATGTTGACGAATACGACCGCCGCTGGTGTACCGGCGAGCGCTCGCCGGAAGGCTTCTTCGTGATCAACGACGGCGTTGGCGCGGCGATCGCTCGGGCGCGCGCCTATGCGCCCTATGCCGACATGTTGTGGTTCGAGACGGCGAAGCCCGATCTCGCCGAGGCGAAGCAGTTCGCCGAAGCGATTCACAAGGAGTATCCGGGAAAACTGCTCGCCTACAATTGCTCGCCGTCCTTCAACTGGAAGCGCCATCTCAGCGAAGCGCAGCTCGCCGGCTTCCAAAAGGAGCTGGGGGCGATGGGCTACAAATTCCAGTTCGTGACCCTCTCGGGATTCCACGCGCTGAATCACGCGATGTTCACGCTGGCCCAGGATTACAAGGAGCGCGGCATGGCGGCGTATGCCGATCTCCAGTCCCGCGAGTTCGCCCTGGAGCGCGATGGCTACGAGGCGGTCAAACATCAGGAGTTCGTGGGCGTCGGCTACTTCGACGAGATCACGCAGGTCGTCACCGGCGGGCGCAGCTCGACGATCGCGCTCGAGGGTTCGACTGAGCGCGCGCAGTTTTCCGACAATGGACGCGAGAATGGACATAAAGGGGTGGCAGAGAGGAGTCCGGTTGTGAGTTGACAAGCCTCTGCCTACCCCTAGGTTACGTCGAAACCGGCTCCGACCAATGTCGTGGCCGGTTTCTTCACTTTAAGGCAGGGCCTGGGGGCTAGGGCCCTGGGGCTTGGGGGAAACATGCAAACCCTGCGGAATTACGTCGGCGGGGAGTGGGTGACTCCCAACGCCACCGACTATCTGGATCTGACGAACCCGGCGACCGGCGAGCCGCTCGGCCGGGTACCTCTGAGCGGTGCCCGCGACGTCGATCAGGCCGTTGCCGCGGCGCAAACCGCCTTCCTCAAGTGGCGCGAAGTCCCCCCCGTCGTGCGAGCCCGGTACCTGTTCAAGCTGAAGTCACTGATGGAAGAGCATTTTGAGGACCTCGCCGCCACCGTCACGCGCGAGCATGGCAAGACCCTCGATGAATCACGCGGTTCTGTGCGGCGCGGGATCGAGAATGTCGAGCACGCGTGCGGGATCCCCACGTTGATGATGGGCCGGACGCTCGAGGACGTGGCCAGCGGCATCGACTGCGAGTACATGCGGCAACCGATGGGCGTCTTTGCCGCGGTCACCCCATTCAACTTTCCCGCGATGGTGCCCTGCTGGTTCTGGCCCTATGCCATCGCGACCGGCAACACCTTCATCTTGAAGCCCAGCGAGCAAGTGCCGTTTTCGTCGACGCGAATACTGGAGCTGGCGAAAGAAGCAGGGATTCCGTCCGGCGTGTTAAACATGGTGCATGGCGGTAAGGAGGCGGTAAACGCACTCCTCGTTCATCCAGGCATTGTGGGGATTTCGTTCGTCGGATCGTCACCCGTCGCCCACTACATCTATCAGGAAGCCGCGAAGCACGGGAAGCGCGTTCAGGCGCTCGGCGGCGCGAAGAACCACGTCATCGTGATGCCCGACGCGGATATGGACCGCGCCGTCGCGAACATCAGCGAGTCGCTGTTCGGCTGCGCCGGTCAGCGGTGCCTGGCCGGCAGCGTGGTGGTAGCCGCCGGGAAGGCCTACGAGCCATTCCGCGACAAGCTCCTCGACACGGCCAGGGGATTGCGGCTCGGCTACGGCCTCGAGCCCGGTGTCACGATGGGACCGGTCGTTTCTGCCCGACATAAACAGAAGGTGCTGTCGTATGTCGAGGCCGGTCGCAAGGAAGGCGCGTCGCTGCTCCTCGATGGCCGGGCGACAAAAGTGGACAAGCACCCGCACGGCCATTTCGTCGGGCCCACGGTTTTCGACGGCGTGCGTCCGGACATGACGATCAGCAAGGAGGAGATCTTTGGGCCGGTCGCGTCCGTCACGCACGTGAGCAACCTCGACGAAGGCATCGAGATGGTGCAACGCTCGGGGTTCGCGAACGCAACGTCGATCTTCACGCAGAGCGGCAAAGCCGCTCGCGAATTCCGCTATCGCGTTGGGGTCAGCATGATCGGCGTGAACATCGGTGTCGCGGCGCCGATGGCCTTTTTCCCGTTCGGCGGGACGAAAGGGTCGTTCTTTGGGGACCTCAAGGCTCATGGGCAGGATTCGATCGAGTTCTACACGGACAAGAAAGTCGTCATCTCGAGGTGGTGATGAGAAAAGTGGTCGGCGGCCTCATCCAGATGTCGAATCCCATCAACGACGCCAACGCGCCGGTCGCCAAGATCAGCAAGGCGATGCTCGACAAACACCTTCCTTACATAGAGGAAGCAGGCAAGAAGGGCGTACAGCTCCTCTGCCTCCAGGAAGTCTTCAACGGCCCCTACTTCTGCCCCAGCCAGGACGCCAAGTGGTGCGACATCGCCGAGCCGATCCCCGGCCCGACGATCGAGCTGATGCAGAAGCTCGCCAAGAAGCATGAAATGGTGATGATTGTGCCCATTTATGAGCGCGAGATGGCGGGGGTCTATTACAACACAGCGGCGGTGATCGACGCGGACGGCAGCTATCTCGGCAAGTATCGCAAAAACCACATTCCGCACACCGCAGGGTTCTGGGAGAAGTTCTTCTTCAAACCCGGCAACCTCGGCTACCCCGTGTTCAAGACGCGCTTCGCCACCATCGGCGTCTATATCTGTTACGATCGCCATTTCCCCGAGGGTGCCCGGTTGCTCGGCCTGCATGGCGCCGAGATCGTGTTCAATCCGTCGGCGACCGTGAAGGGGCTGTCGCAGTATCTCTGGAAGCTCGAGCAGCCGGCGCACGCCGTGGCGAACGGGTATTTCATGGGCTGTATCAATCGGGTCGGGACCGAGGCCCCCTGGAACGTTGGGCAGTTCTACGGCTCGAGCTACTTCGTGGATCCGCGAGGGAATTTTCTGGCGGAGGGGAGCGAAGACAAGGACGAGCTGGTCGTTGCCGAGATGAACCTCGACATGATCGAGGATGTGCGTCGCACGTGGCAGTTCTTCCGCGACCGCCGGCCCGAGACGTACGACGACATGGTCCGGCAACTGCCGTGAAAGACAGGGCCTGGGGCCTGGGGCCTGGGGCTTGGGACTGCCTCAGATGATTGTCCTGTTTCGCGCGCTGACGTACTCAACGCTGTTCATCGGGCTCCTGATCGTCTTCGTGCCGGATCGGATCCTGGCGCGCGCCGGTATCACCCCGCCTCCGACAATTGGCGTCATTCAGATCGCGGGCATGCTCGTCGTGGTGGCGGGCGCGGGACTCGCGATCGCGTCGATTCTCACGTTCGCGTTCGTGGGAAAGGGGACGCCCGCTCCGTTTGACCCGCCCCGAAAACTCGTCGTCGCGGGCCCGTACCGCTGGGTGCGCAATCCGATGTACATCGGCGCCGGTTTGGTACTCCTGGGCGCCGCGATGTTCTACGGATCGATCGGCCTGGTTCTGTACACGATCGCGTTCTGGTCGGCGGCGCACCTATTCGTGCTGTTTTACGAGGAGCCCGTGCTGCGGAACAAGTTCGGCGCCGACTATGACGCCTACGTCACTTCCCGCCGCCGCTGGATGCCGCGATGGCGCTCCTGATTCGCGGCGGGCGGATCATCACGCCCACAGACGACTTCACGGGCGACGTCTACGCGGAAAACGAGACGATCACGCGGATCGAGCCGCGCATCGACGACAAGCTGGTCGCGACCGATGCCGAGATCATCGACGCCCGCGGCAAGTACGTGTTCCCGGGCTTCATCGATCCGCACGTGCACATCTACCTGCCATTCATGGGCACATACGCGGCGGACGACTACGAGTCCGCCAGCAAGGCCGCACTGGCCGGTGGCACGACGACCCTGATCGAAATGATCTGTCCAGGAGCGAGCGACCCGCCCCTCGCAGCCTTCGAGCTCTGGAAATCGAAGGCCGACGGCCTCGCCGCCGTGGACTACACATTCCACATGTCGGTCGTCCGCTTCGAGCCGCACGTCCGCAATGAGTTTCGCGAGATCGTGAAGGCCGGCGTTACATCGTTCAAGGTGTTTCTGGCCTACAAGGGCGCGCTGAATCTTTCGGACGAGGACCTCCTCGCCGCGATGAAGCTGGCCAAAGAGTTGGGTGTCATCGTCACCGCGCATTGTGAGAATGCCGACGCGATCGATGCGCTCCAGCAATCGCTGCTGGCCGAGGGAAAAACCGGACCGGAGTGGCACGGCCCGTCCCGGCCGCCGATCGTCGAAGCGGACGGCGTCCATCACCTGTGCGCGTTTGCTCAGCTGCTCGGGACCCACGTGTACATCGTCCATACGTCCTGCGAGGCCGCGGTGCGGGCCGCACTCGACGCGCGCGCGCGCGGCGTCAACGTGTGGATCGAATCCGTCATTCCGCACTTCGTGCTCGACGAGAGCTATGCCGCACGGCCGAATTTCGAGGGCGCCAGGTTCGTGATGTCACCGCCGCTGCGCGCCAAGTCGAACCAGAACGTCCTGTGGGCCGGCGTGAAGTCTCGCGACATCAGCACGATTGCCACCGACCATGCGCCCTTCCGGTACCGCGATCAGAAGAGCATGGGTCGAGACGCGTTCACCAGGATCCCGAACGGCATCCCATCGGTACAGGAGCGCGTTGATCTCGTGCACACGTGTGGCGTCGCTGCCGGACGCCTCGGCCTCCAGGCAATGGTTGACGCTTGCTCGACGCAGGCGGCCAAGCTGTTCGGACTCTATCCCCGGAAAGGTGCGATCCAGCTCGGCAGTGATGCCGATCTCGTGGTCTATGATCCGGCATATCACGGTACGTTCTCCAAGGAGCGCAGCTACTCGAACGTCGACTACAACGCCTACGAGGGCTGGGAGCAGAAGGGTCGCGCGTCCGTTGTGACCGTTCGTGGGAAAGTGCAGGTCCGCGATGGTGAGTTCGTCGGCGATATCGGCCGCGGTCGATTCCTCAAACGGGAGCCAACACACTGAGCCATCTGCCGTCAGCCATCTGCCATCAGTACAGGCGGCAGACGGCTGATGGCTGACGGCATGAGGCCAAATGGATTCTCAAACAGTTCGAGCGAAACACAAAGAGTTCTTATTCCCGTGCGTGGCCAACTACTACGCCGAGCCCGTCGTCATCACCGAAGCGCACGGTTCGAGCGTCAAAGATCTCGACGGTCGGGAGTATGTCGACTTTTTCGGTGGGATTCTGACGGCGGGGATCGGACATTCCCATCCCGAGTTCGTGAAGCGAATTCAGGATCAGGTCGCGCGCCTCGTGCACACATCGAGCGTGTATCCCACCGTCGAGCAGGTGACGGTCGCGGAGAAGCTCACCCAGATCACTCCGGGGAAGCTCAAGAAAAGCTTCTTCACCACGAGCGGCACCGAGGCCGACGAGACCGCGGTCATGCTCGCGAAGATCTACACTGGGCAGCAGGAAATCATCGTGCTGCGGCACAGCTACGCCGGCCGGAGCCAGGGCGCAATCGCGATCACGGGGCAGCAGCCGTGGCGCGTGCTGCCGACTCAGCTCCCCGGCGTCAAGCACGCGCTCTCCCCCTACTGCTATCGCTGCCCATTGGGGCTCGAGTATCCCGATTGCGGCATTCGCTGCGCGCAGGACATCGAAGACCTGATTCGGACCACGACGAACGGCCGTCCCGCCGCCTACATGGCGGAACCGATTCAGGGTGCCGGTGGCTTCATCACACCGCCCAAGGAGTATTTCGAGATCGCCGTCGGCATCGTCCGCAAATACGGCGGGGTGTTCATCTGTGACGAGGTGCAGACTGGTTGGGGCCGCACTGGGGACACATGGTGCGGGATCGAGCATTGGAACGTCGAGCCCGAGATCATGACATTCGCCAAGTCGGCCGCGAACGGCTTCCCGGTCGGAATCACGATCGCGAACGAGGAAGTTGCGAACGCCTTCACCGGGTTGTCGCTCTCGACGTTTGGCGGCAATCCGATCTCGATGGCGGCTGTCGATGTCACGATGGATGTGATGGAGCGCGAGAACACCCCGAAGCGGTCCGCCGAGCGCGGGAAGCAGCTGCGTGATGCGCTCGAGGAGTTCAAAAAGCGGTTCCCGTTCATCGGCGACGTGCGCGGGATGGGGCTGATGCAAGGCATGGAGCTGGTCGAAGATCGAAAGACCAAAGAACCGTCCCCCAAGAAAACGACCGCGCTCCTCGAGGCCGCAAAAAAGCATGGTCTGCTGATCGGCAAGGGTGGCCTGTACGGCAACGTGCTCCGCATCGCGCCGTCGATGCTGATCAGCAAGGCTGAGGTGGACGATGGATGTCGCAGACTCGAGCAGGCCCTCGCCGAAGTCCGGTGATCAGTCCGTGACGCTCCCCGCGCGCACCCCGCTCGCCAACGAAGATCTGCTGCCCGTCTCACCAGACCGGCGCACCTGGAACTGGTGGCACATCGCATCGCTGTGGATCGGCATGGCGATCTGCATTCCGACCTATACGCTGGCGTCGGGGCTCGTCGATCAGGGATGGACTTGGCAGGCGGCAGTCGGCGCGGTGGTGCTGGGCAATGTGGTGGTGCTGATTCCGATCGCGCTCAACTCGCATGCGGGGACGCGCTACGGCATCCCCTTCCCCGTACTCGCGCGCGCGTCCTTTGGCGTGTTCGGCGCGAATGTCCCCGCGATCCTCCGCGCGCTCGTCGCCTGTGGGTGGTTCGGCATTCAGACCTGGATCGGGGGATGGGCGATCTACAAGCTCATCGAAGTGCTCTGGCCGGGGATCACGACCCTGCCGCAGATCTTCCCTGCGTTTATCGGCTTGAACACGGGCGAGTTTCTCTGCTTCATGGCGTTTTGGTTCATGAACGTTTGGATCGTCCTTCGCGGCATGGACTCGATCAAATTCCTGGAGACATGGGGCTCTCCGTTTCTGCTCGCTGTGGGAGTCGCATTGTTTGTCTGGGCTTGGATGCGCTCGGGTGATCTCGCACACATGCTTCAGAATCCCGTTGGACCGTTGGACCGTGGGACCGTGGGACTGTCAGGCGTGTTCGGTGCTGGCTTGACCTCCGCGGTGGCCTTCTGGGGAACGATGGCCCTGTCGATTCCTGATTTTTCCCGCTACGCGCGCAGCCAGCGCGATCAGGTGATCGGCCAGGCTGTGGGCTTGCCGGCGACGATGGCGCTGTTCGCGTTCATCGGCGCCGCAGTCACGAACGCGACACTCGTAATCTTCGGGACGCGCATCGCCGACCCGGTGGCGCTGCTCGCGCGCATCGGCGGACCGCTCATGATCATGCTGTCGATGGCGGGCCTCGTCGTTGCGACACTGACGACCAACGTCGCCGCCAATATCGTCGCACCTGCGAACGCGTTCTCCAACATCGCGCCACACAAGATCACGTTCAAACAGGGCGCCATGATCACATCGATCATCGGCATCGTGATGGAACCGTGGCGCCTGTATAACGATGCCGCCGCCTACATCTTCACATGGCTCATCGGCTACGGCGCCCTCCTCGGCCCCGTCGCCGGGATCATGATCGCCGATTACTTCGTGTTGCGTCGCCAAAACGTGATCGTGAACGATTTGTACCGTCGCGGGGGGATCTACGAGTACACGGGCGGCGTGAACTGGGCGGCGATCGCCGCCCTCGCGTTGGGCGTCTCGCCCAGCCTTCCGGGGTTCAGCGCGGCGCTGGGAGGCGCGCCGGCCTCTGGTTTTTTCGGCGGCATCTACAACTGGGCGTGGTTCGTGGGCTTTCTCATCGCCGCCGTCGCGTACCTTGTGGGGATGCGACTGGTCCGTCCGGCAATGCGCGACATCGAAGCGGGAGTACGCGCGGGTGACTGAGATGCGGCCGCTGCTGAGTGACGCGCAGCTCGAACACAATTTCGCCGATATTGCGCCGCCGCTGACGAACGACGCGGCGCTGCTCGAGGCGAACAAGTGCCTGTTTTGCCACGACGCCCCCTGCACCATCGCCTGTCCCACGCACATCGATGTCCCGGCGTTCATCAAGAAGATCGCGACCGGCAACCTGCGAGGCTCGGCGCGCGTCATTCTCGACGCCAACCCGTTCGGGCACTCGTGCGCGCGTGCGTGCCCCGTGGAGGTGTTGTGCGAAGGCGCGTGCGTACTGAACGATCGTGATGAAGAGCCGATCAAGATCGCCCTGCTGCAGCGCCATGCGACGGACTACGTGCTCGAACGCAAGCTCCAAATCTTCCAGGCCGGAAAGTCGACCGGAAAGAAGATCGCGATCGTTGGGGCCGGCCCCGCCGGCCTCGCCTGCGCGCGCGACCTCCGGCGCTACGGTCACGCCGTAACGGTGTTCGAAGCCAAGCCGCAACCGGGCGGTCTCAACACCTACGGTATCGCCGAATACAAGCTCAAAGCGAATGTCGCGCTCGCCGAGGTGCAGGACATTCTCGAGCTCGGCGTCGAGCTGAAAACGGGCGTACGCATCGACTCAATCGAGCAGCTCCAAAAGGAATACGACGCCGTGTTCGTGGGCATCGGGCTGGGAGCAACGAAGGCCGTGGGAATTCCGGGAGAGGACCTGCCGGGTGTCGTGGACGCGCTCACCTTCATCGAGCATCTCAAGACGCACCCGTACCGTGAGACCGCCGTCGGGCGCAACGTCGTGGTCATCGGTGCCGGCAACACGGCGATCGACGCGGTGACGCAGGCGAAGCGACTGGGGGCCGCCGCCGCGACGATTGTCTATCGCCGGGGCGAAAGCGACATGCCCTGCTATCACTATGAGTACGAGCTGGCCAAGCGCGACGGGTGCGGATTCCGATTCCATGCCACCCCACAGCGCATCGTCGGCAACGGCGCCGTCGCCGGGCTGGAAGTGAAAACGGCAAACGGCACCGAGACGATTCCGTGCGACATGGTGATCATCGCGATCGGTCAGGGTGAGCGCACGGAGCTCCGCTGGCCGAAGGATCATCCGAAGGTGTTCTACGGCGGCGATTGCGCGAATGGTGGCGCGGAGATCGTGAATGCCGCGGCGGAGGGGGTCGCGGCGGCGAAGAGGATAGATCAAATGCTGGGAGGAACCCATGGCTGATCTCAGAACGAGTTTCGCAGGCATCCAATCGCCCAATCCCTTCTGGCTCGCGTCCGGTCCCCCAACGAACACCTACGGACAGGTCGCCAAAGCGTTCGATCAGGGCTGGGGCGGCGCGGTGTGGAAGACGATCGGCGAGCCGATCATCAATGTCTTCTCGCGCTACGGCTCGGTCGATCTCGGACAGAACCGCATGATGGGCTTCAACAACATCGAGCTGATCAGCGATCGTCCGATCGCCGAGAATCTCAGGGAGATCGCGGAGGTCAAGCGTAACTACCCGAAGCATGCCGTGATTGCATCGCTGATGGTGGAATCGAAACGTGAAGCCTGGCACGAGATGGTGAAGCAGACCGAGGATACCGGCGCCGACGGCATCGAGCTCAACTTCGGCTGCCCCCACGGAATGAGCGAGCGCGGCATGGGCAGTGCGGTCGGCCAGGTGCCCGATTACACGTGCCAGATCGTCGAATGGGTCAAGGAAGTCGCCACGATTCCGGTGATCGTGAAGCTCACCCCCAATGTCACCGATATCACCTACATCGCGCGCGCCGCCGTCAAAGGCGGCGCGGATGCGTTGTCACTGATCAACACCATCAACTCGATTGTCGGCGTCGATTTGCTGACCTTCGAGCCGCAGCCGTCAGTCGCCGGAAAGTCGAGCCATGGCGGCTACTGCGGCCCCGCCGTGAAGCCGATCGCGCTCCATCTTGTCTCGGCGGTCGCCGGCGATCCCTCGGTGAAGATCCCGATCTCCGGCATCGGCGGCATATCGTCCTGGCGTGACGCCGCGGAATTCATCGTCCTCGGCGCCGGCACGCTGCAGGTGTGCACCGCGGTCATGCACTACGGCTTCCGGATCGTCGAGGACTTGATCGACGGCCTCTCGAACTGGATGGACGAGCGAGGTCACCGAACACTGGCGGACATTCGCGGCCGTGCCCTGCCCCGCGTCGCCAAGTGGGAGGATCTCGATCTCAACTACCACCTGCTTGCGCACATCGATCAGGACAAGTGCATTCAGTGCGAACTGTGTTGGACCGCTTGTGAAGACGGTGCCCACCAAGCGATTCGGCGCCTGGAGAGGAACGGGAAACGGGAAACGGGAAACGGGAAACGTTCCCCCGTGGTCGAGATCATCGAGGAAGCCTGCGTCGGCTGCAATCTGTGCGCGGCCGTCTGTCCCGTGCAGGACTGTATCACCATGCGGAAGGTTCCGAACGACTACGCGCCCGTGACCTGGAAGCAGTACGCGGCGGGGAAAGGCACGCTGGCGCCGCGGTCCGAGCACTTCCACACCGCGAGCTGGAGCCCGAAGACCTAGCCCTCGGGCTCCAGCTGTCGCTCAGCGAAGCGAGATCGCGACCTGCTCGAGCAGGTCCATCGCTTCCTGCATTCCGCCTTCCATGCCGGAATTGATGATGATGTCACGCACTTCCTGACTCGGGCAGTCAGTGAGGAGCGTGAGCGTCGTGACCCCCGCGTGTTCCGCAAACTTGATCGTGTTCACAACGGGGTTCGCATCGGGGTCGTGTGCTCCCGCCTGCTCGTATACCTCGGTCGAGACGATCCGCTGATTCGGCACGATCTCGCGGTACTCGCCGTGGAAGCCGACCTCGAACTTGTCTCGCACGATCATGACGTATCGCCACTTGCCACCCACGCGCAGATCGATCTCGGTGACGGTCATCCGTCCCCGTTGTCCGCACCACCAACGGCTGACCAGTTCGGGTGTGGTCCACGCCTTGTACACGAGGTGCTTGGGCGCGGCGAATTCACGCGTGATGAGGATCTGCGTGGGTGTCGGCAGCGTCACCTTGGCCGAGCGGCTACTCATGACTTGCATCATTGGAGTCGTCCTCACGTTTGAGTTCGTCCAACACCTCGTCCAGCGCGTCGAACCGCTCGTTCCAGGCCCGTTCATAATGCTTGACCCAAGTGTGGATCGGCTTGAGGGGTCGGCCATCCACACGATAGAGCCGCTGGCGGCCGTCTTCCCGGACTTTGACCAGCCCGACTTCACGCAGAACGCGCAGGTGTTTGGACACCTGTGGTTGCGCCAGGCGTAGCACCCGCACGAGGTCGTTCACGGAGCGTTCGCGACGGACCAGAATGTCGAGGATCTGGCGGCGGCGAGGCTCGGCGACGGCATTGAACGCGTCGGTCGTTGTGGGAGCACGAGGCACACCTAATTATATTCCCATATGGGAATATGTCAAGCCCAGAGCCACCAGCCCTTAGAAGAGTTGCGCAGACGGCAAAGTTGCGAAGTTGATTGCTTCTAGAGACGCGTGGGCGGAGCGAGAGGCGGAACAGCCACTCTTTGTTCTGGTTCGGGGGTAAAGTCCTCTCCCGGATTAATGAACCGATCTCTCTCAAAGTGATACTGCTTGTCGTACAACTGCTTGTATCGTCCGTTCGCTTCCAACAACTGCTCGTGTGTTCCCCGCTCCACAATCTGCCCGCCCTCGAGCACCAGAATCTGATCGGCGCTGCGGATCGTCGAGAGCCGGTGCGCGATGACGAACGTGGTCCGGCCCCGCCGCAGCGCGCGCAAGCCGTCCTGGATCTTGGCCTCGCTTTCCGAGTCGAGACTCGAGGTCGCCTCGTCGAGCACCAGAATCCGGGGATCGGCGAGAATGGCGCGTGCGATCGAAATGCGCTGGCGCTGTCCACCAGAGAGCTTCACCCCCCGCTCCCCGACCACGGTATCGTATTTGTCATCGAACTGCTCGACGAATTCATCGCAATGCGCTATGCGCGCCACGGCCTCGATTTCCACCCGCGTCGCGTGCGGCCGCGCGAACGCAATGTTGTCGGCGATGGTCCCATCGAACAGGAAGTTGTCCTGCAGCACCACGCCGAGCTGAGTGCGATAGTCAGCGAGCGGCACGCCGGCCAGATCCCGACCATCGACCAGCACGCCGCCGCGCTCGGGGCGATTGAACGCCAGCACGAGTCCCACGAGCGTGCTCTTGCCCGACCCGGACGATCCCACCAGCGCGGTCGTCGAACCGGCGCGCGCCTGGAATGACACGTCTTTGAGCACCGGCACGCCCGGCTTGTAGGCGAACGTGACGTGCTCGAACGCCACGTCTCCACGGATGGGACCAAGTGGCGTGCGCGTGGCGTCTTCGGCGTCCTCCGTCGTCATCCGCCGCAGCTCGTAGATGCGGTCGAGCCCCGCGAACGCTTCGGTAATCTGCGTCCCGATCGACGCAATGTTGATCAACGGCAGCGCCACGAGTCCCACAAAGAAGACGTACTGCACGAACTGCCCCAGCGTCATCGATTGACCGAGCACGGACCGGCCCCCGACGAGAATCATGATGACCGCAATCGCGCCGACCACGAGCTGGGCGAACGCGCCCACACCGGAGACTCCGGTCATCGTTGTCGCCACGTTGCGGAAGAGCTTGTGGGCCCCGCGGGCGAACACCAGCCGCTCGCTGCGCTCGGACCGATACGCTTTCACGATCCGAATGCCGCCCAATGTCTCCGCGAGGCGACCGGTGACATCGGCGTTGAGCTTGCCGCGGTCGCGAAACAGGGGCCGCAGCTTGGAGAAGGCGTATGCCATTCCTCCGCCGAACAGCGCCAGCACGATGATCGAGACCGCGGTGAGCTTCCAGTTCAGCCAGAACAGCACGGCGAGCGCGATGGCGGCGGTGACGAGTCCGCCGAGCAGCTGGACGAGGCCGGTTCCGACCAGATTCCGAATGCCCTCGGCGTCGGTCATGATGCGCGAGATGAGGATGCCGGTCTTGGTGGAGTCGAAATAGGCGATGGGCAGGCGCAACACAAAGCCTTGTATTGACTTGCGCATGTCGGTAATGGCGCGCTGCGCCGCCACGCCGAGGATTTGCGACAGGCCGAATGAGCTGATCGCCTGGACGATCGTCGCGCCCGCCACCGCGGCCGCGATGACGCCAAGCAAGCTGGCGCGCCGCTGCAGCATGACCTCGTCGACCAGATACCGGGAGGACCAGGGGAGGACGAGTCCCGCGAGGCGGTTGACCAGCATCAACGCCAGCCCAATGGCGAGCCGGTTTCGATGCTGCCAGACCAGCCGCCGCGCCTCACTCCAGGCGTTCGAATAGTTGGGTTTCGGTTTCCGTTCCGCCACGTCGAAAGAAGGTTACCTCGTCGCGACCGGCCTCACCAGGAGTCCCGTGGTGGACACGCGCACTTCATAGGTTGCGCCGCCTGGTGCCGTTGCGCCGATGAATGTGGCGGAACCGTATTCCGCGTCGACCAGGGGGCGCAGCAGCCAGTAGCGCCGCGCAAGGTCGTAGGCGTCGAAGGGCTTGTCCGTAGCGAGTGAATACACCGTCCGTTCGCGCTGCTGCTCATCGCTCAACCGCTGATAGCGGCCCGAGATTCGATCGAGCTCATAAGCGGTCGTCAAGCCAAGCAGATTGCCGACCGGGCGCCACTTCAATACATGCGCGTCCACGTAGACTGCGTCCCCGGCAAGGTCGAACATGGCGAGACGGTTGTCGGGCATCGTGACGGTTGCGCGGAAGCGCTGCGGGCCGAGTGGCTCCGTCTTGATGGTGGCCGCGACGACTTCATGAGTGAGGGCGCGATAGCCGCGAACCCCCACGGTAATCGCGCCGCAGACGATCCCGATCGACAGGCAGAACCCGGCCGCGAGCAGCCCGGCACCCGCTCTTATGCGATGGCGGTCCCGCCACGCACTCCCGGCGGCGATGACGAAGATCACTGCCAGAACCCCGAAGGCGAGCATAACGATTTGTGCAGTACCAGTCATTCTGTACACGATAAGTGACGCCCGACTCTGGCGCGAATCAGCCCGGTTTATCACCTTGTTCGCTCACCCAGAGAGGACTATGAAACGCTCGACGCTGATCACCCTGGCCGTCATAGCTGTGGTCATCGGGCTCTTCTTCTATATGTCGACTGCGCGCGCGACCGAGGAGTGCACCGTCTGCATGGAATTCAATGGGCGTACCAATTGCGCGACGGCCGCCGGACGCACGCCGGCAGAGGCAACCGAGACCGCGCACAATACCGCCTGCGGGCCGATCGCGAGCGGAATGAACGAGACGATCGCGTGTGGCAATCGGGCACCAGTCAGTGTCCAGTGCAGGACTCGGTGAGCGAATCCGGCTTCGCAACCCCCTGCGTCGCCATCCCCGCCGTCTTGCTTCAGACCGGCGGCGGCAAGCGCAGCGGTGAGATCTATGTGATGGACCGAGTGTCGCAGCATGCCGGCCCGGAGACCGCGCTAGACATGCTCAATCGACCGGAGGGGTTCTTCCCCTTCCGCCCCGGGGACGACGTCAATGCCGTCCTCCTCGTCACCAAAGCCCGCACGGTGGCCCTCACGGTACCGCGGACCACGACGCCCGAGGATCCAGACCGCCTGTCCGCAGCGCGGACCGGCCGTCTGGAGCTCACGCTCGCCGACGGATCGCAGCTCAGCGGCTCGGCCACGCTCGAGCTGCCGCACCACCACTCACGCCTGCTCGACTATCTCAATGCGTCGCCGGATCCGTTCTTTGCCGTCACGTCGGCCGACGAAGTTCATCTTGTGAACCGCGCCCACGTGCTTTACGTGCGGCCCCAGGACTGACCGATGCCATCTCGCCTAGATCCGTTTGTCGACGCCTTGCTGCGCGAGCGCGCGGACCAGCTCTATCTGCTCCCTGACGAGCCCGTGACGCTCATGAAGGACGGGAAGGCGCGGAAGGTCTCCAAGCAGCCGCTCACCGACCAGCACATCTACAAACTCATGCTCGAGGTCGCGCCGCCCGAGGCGGCGGACAAGCTCGATTCCCAAACGGAAACCGAATTCGAGTATGCAGTCAGTCTGGGGCTCGTGCGGGTGCGCATCGTCCCCGAGATGGGACGACTCACCGCCGTCATCTCGACGATTCGCCACACTCCCGTCGGCGAGAAGGCTGCATCGAACGGCGCTCCCCCGCCCGCGCCCCCGACCCCGACCCCAGCCCCGGTCAAGACTCCCCGCGCGTCCTCACCAGTCACTGCCCCCACTGCCCCGCGAGCGGCGGTGCCAGTCGTCGAGCCTCGGT
>DATFVZ010000289.1:0-2170 GCA_035259785.1 Gemmatimonadales bacterium | reverse complement strand
TCCATCCACCACTGGAGGTCCCTGCCGCGGTACGTCCGGGAAGCGCGCACGTGCCCACCCACCGCCACCGTCACGGGACGTCCGGAGCGGTGGATCTCGTCGGCGAGCTGCGCGCCGGTGGCGGCAGCACCGACAACGAGTACCCCGCCCTTCTCCAGGCTCTCCGGGTTGCGGTACTGAACGGGGGTGAGCTGGGTGACGTCCGGCGGCACCGCCTCGGAAAGCTTCGGCACCTGCGCGATGTTGAACGCGCCCGTGGCAAGCACGACCGCCTGGCAATGCCAAGTGCCCTGCGAGGTGACGACCTCGTAGCCGTCGACCGTCCGCCGCACGGAGGTGACCCGGCAATGCGTCCTCAGCGGGGGCGATACGAGCCGCGCGTACCGCTCGATGAACGAGATGGTCTCGGGCAGCGTCCGGAAACCGTCCGGATCGTCGCCTTCGTAACCGAAGCCCGGCAGGCGGCTCTGCCAGTTCGGGGTGAGCAGGGTGAGCGACGGCCAGCGCTCGGTGCGCCAGGTGTTGGCGATCTCGCCGCGCTCGAGGACCACGTGGTCGATCGAGCGCGCGGCGAGCCACCAGCTCATGGCCAGTCCGGCCTGGCCCGCGCCGATTACGACGGCCGTCGTGCGCACCCGGCGCGGCGCCTCGTGCGAGCCGAAGCGGGGTTAGATCACCTCGACCGTGACGTTGGTCGGATTGGTGATGATGTCGTAGACCGCGGAGCGCTTCTGCGACTGCGCAACGATCGCCTTGATGTCCTCGGGCGAAGCATCGGCGTCGATCTTGTACGTCACCTTGATGCCGTCAAAGCCATTGCGCACGTCCTCGTCCACGCCGAGGATGCCGCGGATATCCATTCCGGCCTCGAGCGTCGCCGACACGGAGCGCAACTGGACCTTGCGCGCCTGGGCGACAGCCGCCACGCCGGCGGTCAGGCAGCTCGCGAGACCCGCCAGGACGATCTCCACGGGCGTGGCCGCGTTGTCTTCGGCGGCGAAGATTTCGGGATGGTCGGCATCGAAGGCGAACTTCGACTTGTGCTTCTGCTCGGCGCCCAGACCGTAGAAGCTCTCGACGCTGGAGCGGCTGTGGGTGCCTTTGATCCACTGGACCGTCGCGCGCCACTTGAACTTCGCCGCCTCCGGCGCGTTCTTGAGCGCTTCCTGCGCGCCGAACAGCGCTTCGACGTTGACGCCGTTGTTGACGGGCTTATCGACCTTTGCTTTCGTCATGGCTTTTCTCCAAGGAACCTTCGAGGGACCGGAAAAGTATAACAGCGCGACAAAGGCGGCCTCATGCCGAGCCGGCGGCACCGTCGTGCGAGCGATCGGTGAGCCCACTTCGCGCGGGTGGAGCGTCTGTTGAAACACCTTAGCAGGAACGGCGAAGCGTGCCCGGAGCGGTTGCCGCTGTCACTATGTCTTTCGGATGAGCCAATCGGCGAATTGTCGCGGCTAGCCCTTTGCTATATGAGCCGTCGTCGCCCGTTCTGGCGGCGGCAACTCGGGCCGGCATGCGGTTCGCCCATGCGCTAAAACGTGCGGGGTCCGCCAGCAAAGTCAGGGCGGAACGGGCTCAAGCCTTAACCCCTCGGGTCCTTGAATGAGGCGCTTGCCGCGGGGAAGCGTCAGATGCGAAGTCGCTTCTTGAGGGTCAAGGCCAAAGGTGAAGCTTGCCGGCCCTACGGGCGTGTCCCCGTAGCCGTAACCGCTGAATGCGCTCAAAGCGTTGAACGAAAGCGTCGCCTGCGCACCGTCGTCGCATCGCATGTCGGCCAGGCCAGTCTTTGGCCCCGTGTAGCGGAAGCTGCCGACGCATTTGGTGATCGGCGCAAGCGTCGATCGCAGGTCGATGGTCCCGGTCCGATCCAAATAGCCGATCACGTCGCCAACGAAGAGATCGTCGTGAAGAATCGCGATCACCGGCAACGTCACGGAAAACAGACGCGAGCGTGTCTCTTCGCCGTTTGCGTCGCTGATCGCGGTGAATCCGAGAGCAACGCCCGCGATAATGCCGCGCCAGGAATTCCGACGAGGCTGGATCGCCTTAGCCACCCGAGAGAATTCTGACCGCATCGACATTCGAGAGGCTGCGCAGCGGTTTCGCCTTGCCGCTCCACTGCGCGCCGAGCGTGAGAATCGGCGGCGCGCGTTGCAGCAACGCGACG
>DATFVZ010000288.1:0-2822 GCA_035259785.1 Gemmatimonadales bacterium | reverse complement strand
GGCGAGCCGGGCACGTCGTGTGTGATGCCGGCGCTCGCGAATGCGATCTTCGCGGCGACGGGCAAGCGGCTTCGCAAGCTGCCGGTCGGCGAGCAGACGCGGCCCGCGTAACCGACCCGCTGCGTGCCGGTTGAACGACGGTCGCAAGCCGGCACGCAGATATCCCATGCGACCGGAGGAGCCTGGAGGCATAAATGACTCGTAAGCTGCTTTTCGCGGCAGTGCTCGCCGTGGCGTTCACCGCTCAACCCTCCGTCGCCGCGGACGGCGTGCGCAACGTCGTGCTCGTGCATGGAGCATGGGCCGACGGCTCGAGTTGGTCCAAGGTGATTCCGCTTCTTGAGAAAGCCGGGCTGAATGCCGTGGCCGTCCAGAACCCGCTCACCTCGTTCGCCGACGACGTCGCTGCAACCAGGCGCGCCATCGCGCTGCAGGACGGCCCAGTCATCCTCGTCGGGCATTCGTGGGGCGGCGTCGTCATCACCGACGTTGGCGCCGATCCGAAAGTGGTCGGGCTCGTCTACGTGGCGGCGTTCGCTCCTGACGTGGGCGAAGCGGTCGCCGACCTGGGCAAGGAATTCCCGCCGGCTCCCGGTGGCGCGGAGATTCGCCCCGACGCCGATGGATACCTCACGATGACGACGAAAGGTGTCTTCGAGAGCTTCGCGCCCGATCTGCCGCTCGCCGAGCGGAAACTCGTCGCCGCCACGCAGGGCGCAACCAACGGCGCGGTCTTCGCCGCGAAAGTCTCCGACGCTGCCTGGAAAGGCAAGCCGACGTGGTACGTCGTCGCCGCAAATGACCGGATGATCCAGCCGGACCTGGAGCGCAAGTTCGCGAGGGCGATGAAAGCAAAGACGATCACGCTGCCGTCTAGCCACGTGGCGATGCTGTCGCATCCGTCGGCAGTGGCGAAGCTGATCATCGAAGCCGCGAGAACCGCGCCCGTCAATCAATGAGCCGTGCGTGGACGCCGCAGCGGCGTTGGCGACGCGTCTCTAGCGCGGGTGACTCAGCGCGAAGTGGGTAGGTAAGCACGAATCAAGAGCGAGAGCTGGTCGAACTCGTCGTCCTCGACCTGCGGTTGCCGGCGGAGGACGGCATGGACATCGCACGCCGACTGCGCGACAAGTCGGCCTCCGTACGGCGTGCTTGCCCGTCTCGAGCCCGCATCCCGAGCATCACATAACTTTACCTGCGGGAAACGTGGGGCTTACCGGCCGCGCTCACGATGAGCGCTGCGGGATGGTTCCAGCAGAGTGGAAGGGGCATCGATGCGCAGGGGCAGTGCAGCGGCAGTTACGCTTGTGCTCTCAGCGGTCTGCGCCGGATGCGAAAACTGGAGCGGGTTCGGCTTTCGCGCCGACGGTCGCGAGATGCCGCGTCTCAGACAGGTGCTCACCCTCGAGACGGGCAGGGTGGTGGCAGATGTCGGCGCCGGCAAGGGTCAACTCACCTTCGCCCTTGCAAGGGAGGTGGGATCGAACGGGCACGTCTTTTCTACCGAGATCGACCCGCGACGCCTGCGGCGGCTTCGCGAGGCGGTCGTCGCCGCCAAGCTTGATAATGTGACCGTAGTCGAAGCGTACGGCAGTGAGACCGGATTGCGGCCGAACTGCTGCGACGCGATCGTGTTGCGCCGCGTCTATCACCATCTGGCCGACCCCTCGGGCATCCACGCCAGCTTGTTGCGCTCGTTGCGGCCGGGCGGCGTGCTCGCCGTCATCGACTTCCCGCCGCCCTTCTTCTTGGACCGCGGCCAGTTCGGGGTTCCCGCGAAGATCGTCATCAGTGAAGTGACGAGCAGCGGGTTTGAGCTGCTCGGCCTGATCGACGATTGGCCGGGTCGCGGCCCGCTCGAGAGCTACTGCGTGGTGTTCCGCAAGCCGCCGTGACCCGACTCCGTGCTCGATTGTCTAATGCCAATTGCTGATGTTGACGTCGTTGGGGGCGGGCTTGCCTTGACCTGTTTCGACGAGGTCTTTGAGACTCAGCATGAACGTTGCCCACTTCGTGCTGCAATGTTCGGTGAACTCGACCGCCTCACGCCAGTTCCTGTGACCGAAGTGAACGATGGTGTAATCGCCGTCCTGGGACAGCTTGAACATCACGTCAGTCCCTATCCATTCCTCCGGGCCCGATGTGCAGCGCCAGTGCACCTCCTTGTTACGATCTAGCGCCATCACCTGCATGGTGAAGCCACCTATTCTTTCGCCGCTCGGGGTGCTGAAGCTGAATTCGATGTTCCCGCCGGGTTTGGAGACTCCGGTTGTTTCCTTCGTCCACCAGCCTGCAACACCCTCGATCGTCGATAACGCTGCGTAGACCTTCGCAATGGGTGCCTTGATTCCAACTCGATGAATGATGTCGATCATTTGTTCCTCCGTTCAGATTTGCGCGAAGTGCTGTACGCGAATCTACGCGAGTGGGAGCGCAGCGGGGAGTAACAAGATCGTCGTGAATCCTGCCCGAGTTTAAGCACTTCAGGAGCTGTTCGCGTTGCAAGCGAGTGCCCGTTTTTTCGCGAAGCCTGACGAAATCGACCTTCCGCATTGGGCTCGATCACGCCGTCGAGCGCGCTCGGAGTGGTCATGGCCTGTGTACGCGGCGTATTTAGCGAACCAGCCACACGGTTGCGCCCGGCTCGAGGCTCGAGGCGTGCGCGCGAGGCTCGACGCGCACGCGCAGCGTATTGCGATCATGGTCCCCGACGGCTCGCGCCGCTTGCCACGTCGCAAACTGTCCAAGCGCAGCGATCTCGGTCACCACACCGGGCACTGAGACACTCTGACCGGCCACTCGCACATCAACCGTGCTGCCGA
>DATFVZ010000287.1:0-2886 GCA_035259785.1 Gemmatimonadales bacterium | reverse complement strand
GTCTTCGAGCGGGGGGCGGCGCGGATCGAAAGTCGCGCTACAGGCGCTTTCGCGCGGTTCGTACACGATTCATCAGCGGCATGACGGCCACCGCCGTAGCAGCATAGTTAGGATCCATCATCCGGGCGGACACTTCCCTGGGGAGCACTCTTATAGCATCGTGCCGCGGCAGCCGTGGATGCCGGGCCAGATAAACCTCCCCCATGCCGCCAGAGCCCAGCAGCCTCATGATCGTGTAGCCCGCAAACTTCCGGGCGGGTGGCTGCTGGTCGCATTTCATGTCGATAGTCCCGAGTTTGCGGCCGGAGAAATCAATCACCTGACGGAGTGGTTCGGATACCGTATCGAACTCGACGGATACTTCCTTTCTCCCGACGAGGTCGCCGATGCGCTCGCCGAGCCGGCTTCATGATTATGGCCAAGATCGTGCGCCAACCGATTTCGGCTGTCGAGTATCCGAGTCGGCGCTGCTACATCCTTGCCCAGCGTAATGTCTGACCCGTGTTCCAACCTTGAGTACGCACGATGACCGCGAAAGACGGTGCGGCTGAAAATGAGCGGCGACCGTGTGAGCGCATTCACGTTGCAGCCGATGCGACAAACGATGTACGAGCGGCGCGAACGAAGTCGGTGCGTAACACCCGTGCAGGCCGCCGATTCGTCGCCGAATTGCCGTCGAGCGTGTGTTGGGATAAATCGCCGGTTGCGATCTGGACCGCCAGCGAGTCCAGCCATGCTTTCGCGTAGTGACCGAACGGCAGATTTGCGGCCTCGCGGATTTTGGCGAAATCGGTTGTGGCGGCGTGTGGCTGGTGGCGCTATGCGTTCAGTTCGTCACGGCTGTTGCCGCGCACTGAAATTGCCGACGATGCAGTCACTTTCGATGCACACGAAACACCGAGTGGTTCGTCGGCGTGATGACGGCGTGCTCGACATGATGGTGCCGCACCTGCGCGGAAATTGCGGCCATTGACACACGGGATGTTCATTCGGGCGATCCCGGTCGCAGGAGATCGCTGTCCGCTGAGGGATGGGGATTCGAGACACACGGTGTGAGACAAGTAATGAGACACCGCGACCTGGGCCGACAGTACGGGGGGTTGTCCACGATCTGACGTCTCATTTCTCTGGATACGAGACACGCGCGACACCCCGATCATCTTGTCTCGCTGCTGGGGGCCGGCGTGGTGGGCGGGTTCGAGCCACCACCCGAGCTCGCGGTGGGTGAGCGCGTTGCGCGCGCTAGCAGGTAGCGCTGCTCGGGCAGGCTGCGGGTGCGTTGGGCCGCGCGCAGGTAGTGCTCGCGGGCGGCGTCTCGGTCGCCGAGCTCATCGAGTAGATGTGCCCGCACCGCGTCGACGCGGTGATGTCCGCTGAGGGCGGGGTCCGCCGCAGCGTCGTTGAGTTCGGCAAGTGCGGCGGCCGGGCCATGCACCATCGCGACGGCGACAGTCCGGTTGAGCGCGACCATCGGGCCAGGCGCGATGGCGGTGAGAATGTCGTACAACGTGAGGATCTGCGGCCAGTCGGTCGCGTCGACGTCGGCGGCCTCGTCGTGCACGGCGGCGATCGCCGCCTGCAGCTGGTAGGGCCCGGGCTTTGCGATCGGTAGCGTCGCCTCGATGATCGCGACGCCTTCGGCGATGGCGGCCCGGTCCCACCGGCGGCGGTCCTGCTCGGCGAGCGGGATCAGCGCCCCGTCCGGGCCGGTGCGGGCGCCGCGCCGGGCGTCCGTCAGCAGCATCAGCGCGAGCAACCCAGCGACCTCGCCCTCGTCGGGCAGGCTCTCGCGCAGCTGCCGGGTCAACCTGATCGCTTCGGAGGTCAGCTCCACGCGGCTGAGGACCTCGCCCGACGTTGCGGTGTAGCCCTCGTTGAAGATCAGGTACAGCACGTGCAGCACCGCGGGCAGCCGCTCGTCGCGCTCGCGCGCGGTTGGCATCCGAAACTGTGCACCCGTGTCGCGGATGCGCGCCTTCGCCCGGCTAATGCGCTGCCCGACCGTCGCCTCCGGGAGGAGCAGAGCGCGCGCGATCTCGGCGGTGGTCAGGCCGCCGAGCGCGCGCAGCGTCAGTGCAATCTGCGACGGCACGGACAGCTCGGGGTGACAGCACAAGAACACCAGCGCCAACGTGTCGTCGACCTCCGACGCGGTGCCCGGAGGCGACATAGGCTCGAGCGCATACGCGTCTTCACGGCGCCGCCGCGCGGACTCCTTCCGCCAGGTCTCGACTAGCCGCCGCGACGCCGTCGTGATCAGCCAGCCGGTCGGGTTGGTCGGTACGCCGTCGACCGGCCAGCTGACCGTGGCCGCGAGCAGCGCCTCCTGGACGGCGTCCTCGCAGTCGTCGAAGTTGCCGTTACGGCGCACGAGCACACCAAGGAGGCGTGGAGCGAGCTCGCGCAGCAGGTCCGCGACGGCCGGCTCGGCGGCGCTCACATGTCCCATTCGCTCAAATCGAGCACCGGCCGGACCTCCACGAGACCCCAGACAGCGTCAGGCACACGCGCAGCGATCGCCAAGGCGCGATCCTCGTTTTCGCAGTCGATGAGCAGGAAGCCGGCCAGGTGCTCCTTTGCCTCGGCGAACGGCCCGTCGCTGATCATCGTCTGCTCGCCCGCGACCGTGACCCGCTTAGCGAGGGCGGGGTCCGCGAGAGCTTCGACCGCCACCAGCTCGCCAGTGTCGGCGAGCTCGGCGCTAAGCGCGAGGTGGTCGCGGCCGAACCGCTCACGCTGCTCCTTGGGCAGCGCCTCCCAGCGCTCGAGGAACTGCGGGTTGCTCTGAATCAAGATCATGTACTTCACGACGACCTCCGATCGGCTTCGACGAATTCTTACGCTCCTGTGTCGAAACTGGCGCGCCGGCTTCGACACCCCGCTGAA
>DATFVZ010000286.1:0-2548 GCA_035259785.1 Gemmatimonadales bacterium | reverse complement strand
TTGGCGCTGAACCGCGAGGGATTGCGGCTGTGGCTGCAGAGTCCGGCAGCGCACGCGCTCCAGTGGGCGGAGCGCACGTTCCCCGTTTTCTCGGTGGCCGCCGCCAAGGATGTGTGCCCGCTCGCCGCACCGCCGCGGCCCGCGATGCTGGAGCGGTTGCCCCCAGCGCCCGCACGTCAACGCGGCAGCGCTCCCGTACAAGGTGGGCTTGGTGGGGCGGTGCTCACGCTCGGTTTGGTGTTGCTCATTGCAGGACGGGTGCGCCGGAGGAGCTTATGATCGAGCTGCGACAAATCTGGAAGCGATATGGCGAACGCACCGTGCTCGAGCCGATGGATCTCACGGTGCGCCCCGGGGAAGCAGTGGCGTTGGTTGGACCGAACGGGGCTGGTAAGTCCACCGCGCTCCGGATCCTGGCGGGTATCGTCCACCCCAGCGGCGGCGCTGTGACTGTGGATGGATCGGTCGCGTACCTTGCTCAGCGCCTTGGCGTCCCGCCGACGACTGTCGTTGCGGATCTCGCGCGCTTGGTCGCCGCGGCGCGGGGTGTTACAACCGACGACGCCCGTGCGGCTCTCGACGCCGCCGGTACGGGTGACCGGATGCATACCGCCCTGCGAGATCTGTCAGGCGGGCAGCGGCAGCGCGTGATGCTGGCGCTCGCGACGTTGGGGCGAGTGGGTGCGCTGCTCCTTGATGAGCCGAGTATCAGCCTCGACGTCGACGGCGCGGAAGACGTGCGCTCGGGCGTTGTGGCTGCGCGCCGCCGCGGCGCGGCCGTCCTGTTTGCCTCCCACCATCTGCACGATGTCGCGATGCTGGCCGATCGCATCGTGCTCCTCGTCGAAGGGCGTATCGTCGCACAGGGGTCGCTCGCCGAGCTGGCTGCGTCGGCGGGCGTGGCCTTCAGTACAGCTTTGGTCGATCCGCCCATCGAGCGCATCTACCGCGTGCTCGTCAATCGCAGCCGCGGTCTCGGACCAGCGAGGGTGGCATGACAACCGCCGTGCTTCGCTTCGAGCTTGCGGCGGCCCGGCGTGGTCGTACCGCGGTCCTGTTCGCAGCAGGATTTGCGCTCGCCAGTATCGCGATCGCGGTCGTGGGTTTGTCGGCCGGCGGGGCCGTCGCAGTCCAGGGATTTGCTCGTACGTCCGTCAGCCTGCTGCAGCTCATCCTCTGGGTCGTGCCGCTGCTCGCATTGCTGACGGGTGCCGCAGCGGGCAGCGAGTGTTACGACGTCGAGTACATCGCAGCGCTTCCCGTTTCCCGGCCCGCGCTGGTGTTCTCTCGTTGGATGGCGTGGCTGATCACGCTCGGCGCTGCCCTCTTCGTGGGCTTGGGGAGTGCCGGGGTCCTGATCGGCCTGCTCGCGGGGACGGCTGACGCGCCGCGATACGTAGCCTTGCTCGCGATTGCGGTCCTGCTGGTCGGGTCCTGCCTCGCGATTGGGATTGCGATCGGCGTACAGGTGCGTGATCGCGGTCGCGCGCTGGCGCTCGCGATCGTGATCTGGGGGCTGCTGGTGGTGGGTGTGGATCTTCTGGCGATCGGGCTGCTCGCGTTGCTGCCAGCCGGCCAGGCAACGTGGTGGTTGTCGTTGTTGCTCATGGCCAATCCAGTCGATACCGCTCGAGCGCTTGGCCTCGGCTTGTTCACCGGGGACGTCCTTGCCGGACCCACCGGCGCTGCGTTGCGCGCGGTGATGGGTGGCTGGGGAGCGTGGTTTTTGGTCTGCGCGCTTGCTGCGTGGACGGCGCTGCCCCTCGCTGCCGCAGTGAGAACGCTGCGACGACGCGACTTGTAAGTGCCGCCGCTGGCTCGGTGGTACGTGAAGACGGCGATGATCTACTTCGTCGCCGCGTTATCCGTCGGAGCAGTGCAGGCAATCCTGCATGTTCCCTTTCTCGGGCCCACCTACGTGCATATGCTCGTGGTTGGTTGGATCACGCAAATGATCTTCGGCGTCGCGTATTGGATGTTCCCCAAGTATTCGCCGGAGACGCCCCGCGGCAACAACACAATCGCGATCGCCACGTTCGTGCTCTTGAACACCGGTCTGCTCGTACGCGTCCTGGCCGAGCCCGCGCGCGCGTGGCGTCCTGATGCCGTGCCGGGCTGGCCCCTGGCAGTCGCGGGCGTTGCGCAAGCACTGGCCGGAGTCGGGTTCGCGATCAATACCTGGCCTCGCGTGAAGATCCGCTGATGGCGCGGGTCAGCGCGTGGTTTGTCCGGACATCCCTGTGTCATTTGGCATGTGGTTTTGCGATTGGCGCTTTGATGCTCGCGAACAAGGGCCTGTTGTTTGCTGCGTGGCCCTGGAGCCTGCGCGGAGCCCACATCGAAATGCTGCTCATGGGCTGGATGGTCCAGATGGTCATGGGTGTGGCGATCTGGATCTTCCCCCGCTTTGGGATGCGCCAGACTTCACCGGACGGCGCCGTGACGGCCTGGCTCGCCTTCGGACTCCTCAATAGCGGAGTAATTCTCGTCTGCCTCGGGGATGCCGGCCCCGGCGTCGCGGCGGGCCGGCTGCTCGAGATCGGTGCCG
>DATFVZ010000285.1:0-16348 GCA_035259785.1 Gemmatimonadales bacterium | reverse complement strand
CAATGTGCCAGAGACGGCCTATTTGAAAGGCGTTCTGCTACGTGCGGTTGGGTAGGGGATCTCATCACAATTTCAAGATCCAATCCGCGATCACGTTCACCACATCAGGCATGATCGGGATGGCTGGGTTCTGATACGTTGTCATCTGGCCTGCCAGTGTCGTGTCGCTCGTTGCCTTGAGTACGTGATTCGCCAGCGGCACCACCGCCAGCTTGGCTCCCGGCCGGGCCGCGTGTAGTCGCTCAGCGTCCACAACCCGGACCTGCAAGTCCCGCCCGCCTTGCACGATCAGCACAGGCTGCTGCACGACGCGAACCGCGCCCGCTGGATCGAAGCTCGCCAATGAGCGCAGGAAGGTCTGATTGATCGGCACGAACAACATCGCGAGTTGCGGCGGGACGTCTTTCGGCGTTTCGCCACGCAGATACTGCGACATCGCGGTGTCGTAGCGGACCAGGGTCGCGCTGTCGAACTGTCGCGTCAGCTGCTCGCGAAGTACCACGGTGAGCGGCCGACCGAGGCCCGACACACTTATCACACCCGTGACCGGTCGTCCGGCGCGTGCCGCGAGGAGGGCGTGCGCCGAGCCCTCGCTGTGGCCCAACAACACCACTTTCGAAAACCGCCCATCGCGGGCGAGTGAATCGGCGGCCGCGCGCGCGTCGGCTGCGAAATCCTCGAGCGTGAGCGTCGAGATGTCGACCGTCCCCTTCACGCCGGGCAGCCCGCGCTTGTCGTATCGGAGAGAAGCGATACCACGCTCGGCGAGTCGCCAGGCGAGCTGCGCATAGGAGTTCGGCCGGATTCCCATCACCGAGTTGCCGTTGCGATCGGTGGGGCCGGAACCGGCAATGATCACGACGACCGGCACGGGCTTCTTTGCGCTACGCGGGACGGTCAACGTACCTGGCAGCTCGAGGCCGGCGCTGTGAATCGTGTAGGCGGTCTCTGCCGCCGCGACTGGGGCCGTGGTGTCAGCGTTTTGCGGCGCCGCTGCAAGCAATGCGAGACTAAGCGCGATCATGGCGTTCCCGTTTCCAGAGGACATAGGACTGCACGATGGGAATCACGGCCACGACGACAATCGTGCCGATGAAGAGCGGCAGTAGCACCGCGCCAGGTAGGAACGCCCCAGACGCGAGCGCGAGGCCCCCGAGCACCATCACCCACCCGCCGGTACGATGCGTCTTTCGCCACACCGTGTCGCTCGACAATGTCCAGGGCGTCCGGATCCCGATGAACCAGTTCGGCTCAACCCGCGTCAAATAGTTGCCGAGGACGACGAACAGCAGTCCCACGCCGAGCGGCATGAGCCGGTCGATTCTGACCGAGTAGCCGAGACCGGTAGTGATGATCATGCCATGCGCGACGAGTATGAAGACGATCACCGCGTTGGCGATCAGCCAGTAACTGCTCAGGAACTTCGCGTAGTTCTCGCGCCGGGGATCCAGCTTCGGCAGGACGTTGAACAGGCCTGTCATCGCGACGATCACGATCGGAATGAGGGCCACCGCCCAGGCCCGGCTGGAGAATCCATCGGGCGTGCCGCGGAGATCCCAATGCGTCGCCACGCGCGGAGGGAGGCTGGGGTACGCCCAGATCGAGATGGCCACGGCCAGTGCTGCAATCACGAGACCGAACCAGCGGCTACGCATCTTTCTCTCCCCCGAAACGGGTCATGAAGTACCGCACGACTTCCTGAAAGACGGTGGTATTCAGCCGATAGCGGATGAACTGCCCCTCGCGCTCGGTCGCGACCAGGTCCGCTGCCTTGAGCACGCTCAGGTGATGCGAGACGGAGGCAAACGCCATGGGGAATTGCTCGGCGATCTCGCCCGCTGTGCGATCCTTCTCCGTTAGGAGCTCGAGGATTTTTCGTCGAGTCGGATCGGCTAAAGCGCGGAATAACGAGTCGTCCATGGCAAGATATTTATACAATTGTCTAAATATGTCAAGCAAAGTTGACTAAATCGGCTGATATCACAAGCTTGCAACCCATGTCCGGCAGGGCCCTAGAACGCGCGGCCGCAGTGCGTCGCGTATTGAGTGGCTTGCTCATCGCTAACCTCGTCGTCGTCGCCGCCAAGGCGACGATCGGCGCGTTTGCCAGCTCGCTCGCCGTCGTCGGCGACGCCGTCCACTCCTCGATCGACGCCGTTTACAACATCCTTGGCCTGGTCGTGATCCACATGGCATCGCGCGCCCCCGACGAAGACCACCCGTACGGGCACCGCAAATTCGAAACGCTCGGCGCCCTGGGGATTTGTGTCGTCCTCGTGGTCACGAGCTTCGAATTGGGACGCAGCGCCATAAGCCGGCTCATCGCCGGCGGTCGCTTGGTCCAGTTGACGGATCTCGGCCTCGCCCTGCTGATCGGGACCCTCGCGATCAACGTATTGGTCGCATGGTACGAGAACCGCCAAGGACAGCTCCTGCAGAGCGAGCTATTGATTGCCGACGCCGCGCACACGCGTACCGACGTGTTCATCACCATCGGTGTACTGATCGGCATGATCTTCTCCCGCCAGGGCCATCTCTGGGTGGACCCGGCGGTCGCGATCGCAGTGGCGTTGCTGATCCTGCGCGTGGCGTACCAAATCCTCCGACGCGTGGTGCCGGTGCTCGTGGACGAGCGGGCGATTCCTGAGCCGACGATCCGGAGCTCGGCGCAGGCGGTAGACGGCGTCATCAGCGCGTACGGCATCCGCTCGCGAGGGGGCAAGTCCGGTGTTCGCTACGCTGAGGTAACCATCGCCGTCGATCCGCACGCGAACGTCGCGGACGCGCATGCCATTGCGGATGCAGTGGAAGAGCGGCTGAAGAAAGATCTGGAGCTCGAGGAAGTCACGGTGCACGTCGAGCCATGCTGACATCCCTGCCCTTCGAGCGCGCGAGCAAGGTGGGACGGGCCGGAATATCTCCGGTCCACCGCGCCGCCCGCTCGCTCAAGCAGGAGTATCAGGAGTTCATCCTGCACCGGCTCGAGGAGTACAAGAACACCGTGCCGCGGGCCGAGCTGCTGCAGATCGGCGACGAAGCCGTCCGCGAGCTGCAGACCAGCGTCCACGATCAGTACCTTCTCACCGAAGTGCTTCTGCTCGAGCATGTCGACCGAATCATCGCGCGCCAGCTTCGTCTCCCCTCCTTCAAGCGCTGGCTTCAGAAGCATCGCGCGCTGCGCGAGGCGCAACGCGAGCCGACGCATTGGGGATTCGATCGCGCACACCCGCTCGTGCCGTGGGCGGCTCGCGTGGAGCCTGGAGACGTCGTGGTGGTCCTCGGTGCCGCGGCTCTAGGAGAGGCGCTATTCCTCGCCGCTCATGACGCGGACGTGTTTCTCCTCGATCAGGACTTGGGAGCTGTCGAGGCGGCGGAAGGCCGCGCGGTCACCGAGCAGCTCGGCGGCGGTGCCTTTCAAGCGCTCGTGATCAACTTCGGGAGCTGGTTCCCCGATCTCGCGCCATCGCTGGTCGTGGTAGCGCCGGCTTGCCTCGGTCAACTGCGCGCCAAGCAGCGGGCCTCGTTGATTGCGGACATCCAAGTCCGCACGCCCTCCGGCGGCGTCCACGTGGTCTTGCCTCCGGCGGCCGAAACGCGCGGGGTGATCCCGCTCGCACCGGAGGCGTTGCAGACTCTGTATCGCGGCTGGCAAATCCAGCGAGGTCGCCGCTCGAAACGCTCGGGTTTCACTGCGATCAAGCCGCCGCGTCAGCATGACACGGTCCCGGCCGCCCTAAACGTGTCGGAGTGACGACTCCATTTTTATCGCGATTGTTAAACAGCGATCTTATAGCGACTTAGCAACGCCGGATCGTGGCAGGCCGCTTGCCTAGTAGATCGGCATGACAACGCTTCCCCTAGTTCTTGATGACGTAGCTCTCGATATCGAGCCGATGGGCATCATCCTCCGCGCGGGTCAGCAGGTTTTGAGACCCGCCAAGATCTGGGCGTATTGCTGGTTTGCAGACGAGGGCGAGAACGGAGACCATACGCATCGGCATCTGCCTGTCGATCCGAAAGTCTGACGCATCAGTGTGGGGGGGGAGAAACGGGGCCGGCGCAAAGCCGGCCCCGTTCGTTTACACCGCCTCGCTCACGGATGTGAACGTGAAATCGCGCACAACGAGCGGAGGCACGACGACCGCCGCACCGCCGACATCTCCCGATTCCGACGACGACACGCGCTGCGGTTTCCCTGCGGCGACCAGATTGTTCAACATCGCAACAGGACTCTCGTTGAAACGGAAGTTGTTCACGGCGCGACTAATCTCACCCTTCTCAATGAGAAATACGCCGTCGCGCGTAATGCCGGTGAACAGCAGCGTGCGCTGATCCACCGCACGGATGTACCAGAAGCGTGTGACCAAGAGCCCGCGATCGACGCCCTTGATCAACTCCTCGAGTGTGGACGCAGCTCCCGTGGCGTCGAGCCGAAATCCTCCCCCAAATGGTGTCGGCGTCTTGCCTTGTTTCTCCGCCCAAAAGCGGTCATACGCGAGAGTCTTGAGGACGCCGTTCTCGATCCAGACGGTGCGCGACGTCGGCAATCCCTCGTTCGTGAACGGTGAGGTCAGCAAGTCCGGATCCGACGGGTCGGATGACAGCGTGATGCGCTCGTCCACGACTTTCTCACCGATCCGATTCCCACCGCCGCGCCTCGCGAAAAAGCTGCGGCCTTCATCGGCCGCGCGTGCGTTCATGGCAAACGCGAGCAGGTTCAGGAGATTGCCGGCGGCCGTGGGCTCGAGCACGACGGTGTATTTCCCCGGCTCGAGCCCGGACGCGTCGCGCGTCCCGTGCGCTTTGCGTACCGCACGCTCGGCGAGCTGCACCGACGGAGTAGCCTTCGCCCAATCGTTGTGTGCCGTACCGGCCCACCCCGATCCTTTGCCGTCGGGCGTCCGGGCGGTGAGTGTGTGCACGACCGTCGTCGACGCGTGATAGCCGAACAATCCGGCTGAGTTCGCGACTGCCGTGGCGCCGGCGATTCGGTGCACCAGTCCCGCTGCCGCGAGCCCCGCCCGCCCCGTCGCGCCGGTCACCGCACGTACCGCGTCGGCGCGCCGCGCGGCGTCGAGGTTGGCGGTGGTGTCGAAGAACGCCGGGACCTCAGTGTGGGTCTGCGCAGGCAGCAGCGGCATCAATTCCGGATTCTCTGGCGCGAGCCTGGCGAGCTGCTCGCTCGTCTGGACGGCGCGCGTGAGGCCGGTCTCGTCGAGCACGTTCGTCCCTGCGCTTGCGGCGCGCTTGCCAAAGCGCGAGGTCACGGTGACGGTGGCGTTATCCGCGTCACCGCCGGTTGTTGCTTCGTTCCGCGCGTATCTCGTATTGCCCTCCGTACGCGCCGAGATGTTGACCTGACACCCTTCGGCCTTGGAGAGCGCGAGCACGCGGTCAGCCAGCTGCCGCGCAGCGGCACGCGTAAGACCAATCCAATCAGGCACGGTCCCTCCCGGTGTTGATGACGTTGACGCTCTTAAAGCGCGCAGGAGGTGTACCATGACTGACCGCGTTGACCTGACCAGGTTGCCCTTTGCCGTCGGTGAACGTGCCGTTCATCTGATACGCGCTCTTCCCACCGATCATGTCCATGGCATTCCAGAAATCCGGCGTCCGCGACTGATAGGCGACATCTTTCAGCATGCCGGTGATCTTGCCGCCCTTTATTTCGTAGAACACCTGGCCGCCGAACTGGAAGTTGTAGCGCTGTTGATCGATCGAGTATGAGCCGTTGCCGCTGATGTAGATCCCGTTATCGGTCGCCGCGATGAGATCGTCGAGCTTCAGGTCGCTCTCGCCAGGCAAGAGTGACACGTTGGGCATGCGCTGGAACTGCACATCACCCCAGGTCTCCGCGTACGACGTGCCGTGCGATGTCTTG
This sequence comes from Gemmatimonadales bacterium, assembly GCA_035259785.1. Taxonomy (GTDB): domain Bacteria; phylum Gemmatimonadota; class Gemmatimonadetes; order Gemmatimonadales; family GWC2-71-9; genus 20CM-2-65-7. The sequence goes on along the minus strand of DATFVZ010000285.1, from coordinate 10,467 downwards.
CGGCCGGTGAGCGGCGTCAGTAGCGCGACCTGATCGCGGGTGGTTTGATAATCCACGACAATCCCGTTCTTGATGATGAGATATGTCTCGGGCGCCACGCCGTCGTCATCCCAGCCGCACGCGGACAGCGAACCCGCCTGCGAGCGGTCACCCTGGATGTTCATGAACTCCGGTCCGTACTTGAACTTCTTCAGGATCTGGTCGGGCGGCGCGAGGAAGCTCGTGCCGGCATAGTTCGCCTCGAAGCCGAGCGCACGATCGAGCTCCGTTGGATGCGCGATCGACTCATGAATCGTAAGCCACAAGTGATGGGGCTCGAGCACGAGATCGTAACGCCCGGGCTCGACCGACTTTGCCGTGAGCTTCTGCACTGCTTCCTGGGCCCAGCGACCCGCGTTGCCGGGAAGATCGGACTTGAGAACCCATTCCCAGCCCAGGCCCATCGGGGCTACTTCGGCCGAATTGCGCGACTCGAACAGCCCACGCGTGCTGTCCACGGCCGTCGCCGTTAGCTGCGGGAAGCAGCGATATACATCCTGAACGGTGAAGATGTCGTCGGTCGACGCGTAGGTCTTCTGATCACGCACGAACGCGAGCGACGAGTTCACGAACCGCGCGCCACCCTTTAAGGCCTCGGCGTTGGCGCGCAGGAGCAGCGCCACTTTCTCATCCACCGAGATGTCGAACGGATCGGTCTCGATGGGGCTGCGCCAGCGACCGTCCTTCACCGCGGGGGTTGACGCGAGCGTCACGGGTCGCTGGAGCGCGCGCCGATTCGCCTTGGCCTGGGTGACCGCGAGTGATGCGACGCGGTCGACCTCGGCCCCGGTCAGATCCCGACTGGCGGCAAAGCCCCAGGCGCCCTGTGCCAGCACGCGAACGCCAAAGCCGAAGCTTTCGCCATCGCTGAGCGAGGTGATCTGCTGCTCGCGGGTATTCACGGCCTGCAGGCGAGTTCGGGCCACGCGAACATCGGCGTAGCTCGCACCAGCTTTCTTGGCGGTGCTCAAGGCTCGCATGCAGAGCTCTTTGATGGAGGCATCCGCCTGGGGTGGGGGCAGCCGAGCCGGCACTTTCGACGCGACGGCCAGCGCTGCGCCGGTCTGCAAAAATTCGCGGCGATCCATATTACTCCTTGCGAGTCGGGGCTTGATGCCTTTCTATCAGGGTATGTCGACGCTAAAGATCGACGGTCGTTCAATAGTTGCGGTAGAGGGGCAGACAATCCTCGATGCCGCGCGGTCGGCGCGCATCGAGATCCCCACTCTCTGCTGGTACCCCAAACTTCCAATCGTTGGCAATTGCCGCATCTGCCTCGTCTCAGTCGAAGGACAAGCCAAACTGATCGCCGCCTGCGCCACCAAGGTCGCCGACGGCATGGTTGTGACGACGCAGTCACATGCCGCCGTCGAGAACCGCAGGGGTGTCCTGCGACTCCTCTCCGAACGCTATCCGGCAGACCATTTGAGAAACGGCGGTCGCGCCCATCCGCGCAACGAGTTCGAGCGCTACCTGGTCCAGTACGACGTCGTTCCCACCGCTGTGGAGACCCGCGATCTGCCGCTCCGCTCGGGCGACGAGCGGCCCGGCGATCCGATGATCCGGCACGACATGTCCACGTGCATTCTCTGCACGCGTTGCGTGCGTGCGTGTGAGGACATCCAGGTGGTCGGCGTGTTGGATGTGGGTTTCCGCGGCGAACACGCCGAGATCATCGTCGGCGCGGACGGCGATCCGGACAAAGCAGGGTGTACGTGGTGCGGCGAGTGCGTCCGCGTCTGCCCCACCGGAGCGATCTTCGAGGTGATGCCGCGGCAGCGCTTCGCGCCCGAGCAGATTCGGCGGCCTGACAAAGTCGTGCGATCGATCTGTCCGTACTGCGGCGTCGGGTGTCAGGTCGACCTTCACGTCGCCGACAACAAGATCGTTCGCGTCACTTCCCCCGACATCGAGCTGAACACGCCCAACCAGGGATCCACCTGTGTGAAGGGTCGATTCGGCTACGATTTTCCGCAGCATCGCGACCGCCTGACCAAGCCGTTGATACGGCGGGGCTGGGGCCGAGGGCCTGGGGGCTGGGTGTGGAAGGGGCCGAGTGGCGCGGCGCGTCGCGGCGGTCCGTGGCAAACCATAGAAGGTGAAGGCAACAAGCCCAAGCCCGGCACACCACCCCGCGCCACCGGCAAGAGCGTACGCGAGCTGCCGCTGCTCGAGCGGCTCGATATGGACATCCGCGATCGCGTCGCGACGCCGGACGACTGGTACTCCCCGTTCCGCGAGGCGACGTGGGAGGAGGCATTGGAGCTGACGTCCCAGGAGTTGCTGCGGATCAAGACTGCGCACGGCGGTGACGCGCTGGCTTGCTTCTCGTCAGCGAAATGCTCGAACGAAGAGAACTACCTGATGATGCGCATGTTCCGGGGCGCACTCGGGACGAACAATGTCGATCACTGTACGCGGCTGTGTCACTCGACGTCAGTGGCCGCGATGCAGCGGGCGATTAATACCGCGGCTGCCTCGGGATCGATGCGGGAAATCGAAGAGGCGTGCGATGTGATCTTCATCGCAGGCGCCAATACGACCGAATCGCATCCGGTATTCGGCGCGGCGCTGAAGCGCGCGCACGAGAAACGCGCCACCTTGATCGTCGCCGATCCGCGCCGCACCGAGCTCGCGGGACGCGCCGACGTGCATCTCCAGATGCAGCCCGGCACCGACGTCGCGCTCTACTCGGCGATGCTCAATCACATCCTGGCGCTCGGACTCGAGAACGAGGAGTTCATCGAGTCCCGGACACACGACTTCGCCAAGGTCCGCGAGGCAGTCAAGCCGTACACGCCTGAGAAGGCCGCCAAGATCACGGGTATCCCTGCCGAGAGAATCCGCCGAGCCGCGGAGATCTATGCCCGCGGTCCCAACACCTCGACGCTGTGGGCGATGGGACTGACGCAGCATGCCAACGGCACCGACATCGTGACGTCGCTGCTCAACCTGATGTTCGCGTGCGGCATGATTGGCCGCTGGGGCGCGGCGATGCTGCCGGTCCGCGGCCAGAACAACGTGCAGGGCGCATCCGATGTCGGCGCGATCCCGTTCGTCTATACGGATTACCAGCCCGTCGGCGACCAGCACGTCCGAGCGCATTTCGCCAAGACGTGGGGCGTGCCCGCCGATTCGCTGTCGCTCAAGAAGGGGCTGATGGTAACCGAAGTTGTGAAGCCGGAGAGCGGCGTGAGCGGCATGTACATCATGGGCGAGAATCCTATCATCTCCGACCCCGACATCGCACACGCCGAAGACTGGTTTCAGAAGCTCGAGTTTCTGGCCGTTCAGGATCTGTTCCTGACGGAGACCGCGCGCTACGCCGACGTCGTGCTGCCGGGCGCGAGCTTCGCCGAGAAAACCGGCACGTTCGTGAACACTGAACGGCGGATCCAGCTCTCGCACAAGGCCATGGACTCGCCAGGCGAGGCTCGCGGCGACCTCGAGATCCTGATGGACCTCTCGAACCGGCTAGGCCTGCCGACGCGATTCACGAACGCCGAGGAGGTGATGACCGAAATCGCGAGCGTCACACCGAACTGGGCAGGTGTCACCTACCCTCGACTCGAGGGCGCAGGGCTCCAGTACCCGGTGCCGAGTCAGGACCATCCCGGCACGTCTTTCCTGTTCGATGAGGCATTCCCGACCAAGGACGGGAAGGCGATGTTCGTCCCGGTTGAGTACACCAATCCTGTCGAGCTGCCGGACGACGACTACCCGTTTGTCATGAATACCGGCCGGCAGCTGTACCACTGGCACACGGGAACGATGACGCGTCGCGCGAGCGGGCTTGACGCCCGAGAGCCTACCGCCATCGTCGAGATTCATCCGGAGGACGCCAGGATGCTCGGCGTGCGCGAAGGCGAGCTAGTACGGCTCACCTCGCGACGCAACTCGATGGTGAGCGCCGCGCGCATCAGCGAGCGCGTGGCGCGCGGGCAGGTGTTCGTCCCGTTCCACTTTCGTGAGGCGGCGGCGAATCTGCTCACCAATCCCGTGCTCGATCCGTACGCGAAGATGGCTGAATTGAAAGTCTGCGCGATAAGAATCGAAAGGGCATCCTAATCATTCTTCACACCCTGAAGGGTGTGCTCGGCAGACACTGTCCTGAAGGACATTGTGTCCTTTAGGACAGTGATGGCCGAGCGCAGGCGTTAGCCTGTGGAACTAGGACTCAGGGGCCGCATTGCGCTCGTCTGCGGTGGCACACGCGGCATCGGACGCGCGGTTGCGACCGCGCTGGAAGCCGAGGGGGCGCAGGTTGCCGTTAACGGGCGCGATCCCAAGACGGCGCCGTTCCCCGCAGACGTCAGCGTGCCGACTCAAGCGGAGAAGCTGGTTCAGGATGTCGCGAAGAAGTTTGGTCGGCTGGACGTCTTGTTCTGTAATGCGGCCGGCCCTCCCGCGGCCTCGTTCAAAGATCAACCGCCCGACGCTTGGCAGCGCGCCATCGATCTCAACCTCCTTTCCACGATTCATTTGGCGCGGACCGCCGTTCCGATCATGCGCAAAGCGCAATGGGGACGGATTATCTGCCTTACATCGTTCGTTGCTAAGCAGCCGTTGGCGGGACTGATCCTGTCCACCACTGCCCGTGCCGGCGTGCTGGGCTTTGCGAAAGCGCTCTCAGACGAGGTCGCGCCTGACGGCATTACCGTCAACAGCATTTGCCCAGGGTTCATCGCCACCGAGCGCATCCAGGAACTGACCCGAGCTAAGCCGGACACGATGCAGCAGACGCTCTCCCAAATTCCCATGGGCCGCATCGGGAACCCGAGCGAATTAGCCGCAGCCGTCACGTTCCTCGCGTCGGAACCCGCGAGCTATATTACCGGCGCCGTGTTACAGGTTGACGGCGGATTCATCCGGTCGATCTTCTAACCCGTCCCCCGCCCTCGTCCCCGAGTTCATGCAAGCGATCGTCAAAGAGAAACGCGCCCCGGGTCTGACCGTGAAGTCCGTTCCCAAACCGACGCCAGGACCGGGAGAGGTGCTGATCGCCGTGCGGCACGCCGGCGTCTGCGGCACCGATCTGCACATTGCCGACTGGGACCCGTGGGCACAGGGGCGCATCAAACCGCCGATTGTCGTGGGACACGAGTTCGCGGGGGAGATTCAGGGGCTCGGGGACGGCGTCACGGGGCTGCGCGTCGGCCAGCTGGTCACCGCCGAAGGACACATCGTGTGTGGGCACTGCCTGCAGTGCCGCACCGGCAACAGCCACATCTGTAAGAACACGCGCATCATCGGCGTCGATCGCGACGGAGCCTTTGCCGAATACATCGTGATGCCCACGACCAACGTGCTGACGCTGTCGGGCATTCCCACCGAGGTCGGCGCAATCATGGATCCGATGGGCAATGCGTTTCACACGGTGCTGACCGCAGAGATTCCCGGCAGCACCGTTTTCATTGTGGGGTGCGGCCCGATTGGCTGTTTCGCCGTGGGGATCGCGCGCGCGGCCGGCGCGACCAAAGTGATTGCCTCGGACGTTAACCCCAAGCGCCTCGCGCTGGCCGAAAAGATGGGCGCCCACGTGACGCTCAACGCCGCGAAGGATGACGTGGTCAAGGCCGTCATCGAAGAGACGGGGGGCGAGGGAGCGGACGTCGTGTGCGAAATGTCCGGTGTGCCATCCGCCCTGCACCAGGCGCTCGCCGCCGTGCGCCTGGGCGGTCGCGTGCAGCTGTTGGGTATCCCCAAGGGCGAGGTGCCGATCAACTTTGCCACTGAAATCATCTTCAAAGGCATCACGCTGTACGGCGTGATCGGACGCAGGATGTACCAGACCTGGCATCAGATGCGGCGCTACCTCATCGCCGGCCAGTTCGATCCCCGCCCGGTGATCACTCACAAATTCCCCCTCGCCAACATCGATGACGCGCTCGCGGCGATCCGCTCGGGCGACGCCGGCAAGGTAATTCTGGAGATCGCATGAGCTTCATGGCACAGCTGCAGAACGAGTTGGCGCAGTTCAAGAAGGACGGCGTTTACAAACGGCTGAACTATCTCGAATCACCCCAAGGCGCGCGAGTGAAGATGGAGGGGCGCGGTGAGGTCGTCATTCTCTCTTCGAACAACTACCTCGGCCTGAGCGATGTCCCCGAAGTCGTCAGCGCGGGCAAGGCCGCGCTGGATCATTGGGGTGCCGGAACGGCGTCGGTCCGGTTCATCTGCGGCACGTTCACGATTCACCGCGAGCTCGAGGACGCGCTTGCGAAGCTCGTCGGCTGCGAGTCGTCGCTGACCTACGTGAGCTGCTGGAACGCCAATGAGGGGCTATGCCCGACGGTTCTGAGTGAGCCCGATCTGGTCATCTCGGACCAGCTGAATCACGCGTCAATCATCGACTCGATTCGTCTGGCCAAGACGATCACGAAATGCCAGACCGCCGTGTACAAGCATTCGGATCTGGTCGACCTCGAGACGAAGCTTAAGGCTGCCGGTACTGCGCGCCGCAAGCTCATCTTCACCGATGGCATCTTCTCGATGGAGGGTGACATCGCGAAGCTGCCCGATCTCGTCACTCTCGCCCGCAAGTACGATGCGATCCTGGCCGTGGACGATTCGCATGCGACCGGCGTGCTGGGCAAGCATGGCCGCGGCACCGCCGAGCACTACGACATGCTCGGCCAAGTCGACGTGATCACGTCGACGCTCGGAAAGGCCTTGGGTGGCGCGGCCGGCGGCTTCACGGCGGGGCCACGCGCGCTCACCGACTACCTCACGCAGCGCTCACGGCCGCAGCTCTTCAGCAATGCGCTCCCGCCAACGGTCGCTGCGAGCGCGCTGGCGGCCGTGCGCCACTTGGAGGCTCACCCCGAGCTCGTGACGCAGCTGCACCAGAACGCGCGCTACTTCCGTGACCAGCTCCTTGCGCTCGGCTTCAAGCCGCTGCCGGGTGATACGCCGATCGTCCCCGTGATCCTGGGTGAGACGGCCAAGGCCATCCATATGAGCGAACTGCTGCTGGCCGATGGCGTGTTTGTGACGGGTTTTGGTTATCCCGTTGTCCCGCAAGGACATGCGCGTGTTCGTTGTCAGCTCTCGGCCGCCCATTCGCGAGACGACCTCGACTTTGCTCTGCGTGCGTTCAAGAAGGTCGGCTCGAAACTCGGCCTGATCTGACAGTATGGCGCCACCTACGTGACATTACGCGACAGCGATCGATCCAAAGGCCTGCTGATTTCGGCATATATTCGGAGTTAGTTCAAGTAGTTTCGCGGGTTCACGCCTTAACCTCCCTGTCGTCAACGTTCTAGCTTAAGTGGCGTCCCCTCTACAGGTCTCGCGTTTTTGCGCCCCGAATCCTATGTTCGGAGTTCTTCAAGCTCTCTTCAAACCGCGAGTTCTATTGGTGGCTCCCCTAGAGCGCGGGGGGCCCGGAGGAGTCCGATGAAGCGGCTGATTCTCCTGGCGGGATTCGTGATGCTGGTAGGTAGTCCCTCCCGCGTAGCGGCGCAGCGGTCGCAGGCCCTCGAATTCGGGGCTTTCGGCTCGTATTGGCGATTCGACAAGTCGTTCCTCCTGGAGAACGCCTTCGGCGGCGGCGCCCGGATCGGATACAACTTGAACGACCGCCTCGGACTCGAGGTCACTGGTGACTATGTCGTCACTCGCGATCTGGCAAACACACAGGACGTTGAGGTCTCCACGGTCGGCGCGAGCCTCGTATACAACTTCCCGGCGAGTGACAAGGTGACACTGCTCGCCCAGGGCGGCTACGCCAGGGTGTTGATGGGCCCGGACCTACCCTACAACTTCACGCAACACATGTTCGCCGGCGGCCTCGGTGTCCGCGCATTTCTGTCCCGCCGCTTCGCCCTCCGAGGTGACGTCCGCGCGGAGTTTCGGCCCGACAATCCCTTCTATGCCAGCGCCACCACGGGGCATGTTCAGGGGTCGCTCGGGGCCTCGTATTTCTTCGTTCCGCCGCAGCAAGGGCATGGTTGGAACAAGAATTACCAGTGGTACTGGGGCGCGCAGGGCGGTGCGTTCGTCTCGAAGACCAATACAGAAGCGTACGCGTACGACCCCGTCGTCGGCGGCCATTGGCTGATCACTGCTCGACGCACGGCGCTGTACGTTGCCTACGAGCAGGCGATGTTCCTGGCCGACGCGCACGCCGTGGTCTTCGATCCGAACTCAGCCAACTCCTCGGTCGGCCCCGCCTTCCGCGACGTGACCTTCTCCGATGTGCGACGCATTCTGTTCGGGGTAATCGCGTACCCCTCGCAGAAGGTTATCGAGCCGATGGCAGGCGGCGGCTTCGCGATCCAGCAGATTCTCAACCCGCAAGTCGACTGCACCGGCTGTTCGCTGGGAGAAGCCACCGAGGCGGCGGATCGCGTGGCCGCGGCGTCGAGCAAGGCGTTCTTCTGGGTTCTGGGCGGCCTACAGATGAACTACTCGGCTCGGTTCAACATCTTCGCGCAATACATGCTGACGTCGAGCTCAGCGGAGTTCCTGCTCGACGGCAACGCACACTCCCTCCAGGCCGGCGTGCGTTATAGCCTCGGCACGTCAAAAGAAGGCATTACCGACCGCTAAGGTAGGACTAGCGCGACACCCAGGGCGAGCCGCCGAGATAAAAGCGCAGCGGCCAGTCGACCGCCTGCGTGATCCCGATACGCGGTCCCACGACGATCTCGGCCTTCTGGGGCGACGTCCCGCTCACCACCTGCAGCGGGCCGCGCTGCAGCGAGGAGCCGTTGATCGCTCCTGTAACGCCGAGGGCTTCGCACAGCCGGGCCGGTCCCGCACAGAGATGGCGGTCCTGCTCGGTCCCGCGCCGCTGACGCATCGTGTCCAGACCCTCGATGGGCTCGAGGGCACGAATCAAGACCGCGGCGGGGAAATCCCTGGGCTCGGTGACGGCATTCAAACACCAGTGCATCCCGTAGGTGAAATAGACGTACGCGGTACCGGGCCGGCCGTAGAGCGGCTCGGTTCGCGCCGTCCGCCGGTGTCCGTAAGCATGGCAGGCTGGATCGTGCGGGCCGACGTATGCCTCGACCTCGACGATGCGGCCGGCGGTGCGCTGCCCGCGCCCGCCGATATTGCTGACGAGAACTCGCCCCAATAGTCCACGCGCGACCTCTTCCGTGGGTCGCGCGTAGAACTTCGCACCGACAGCCTGGCTACGGATACTCATCCGCCTCCCGTGAGTCCTCGCTTCACCTTGGACCAGAAGGATTCGACATCCGCTGGCGCGGCCGTAGGAGCTTGTGGAGAAGCAGGAGGAGCTGGGTGCTGCGCAGGTTCTGCAGCTTCTGACCGGGAGCCGGCCGGGGCGGGCGGGTGGGGCTCGGACGACAGGCCCGCGTTCTGATTCACCGGCTCGGTCGACTCGCCCTCGAAGCGACGCGGACCACGCCCGCGGCCGCCGCGACCGCCCCGGCGCCCCCGGCCCCGCTCGCCACGTTCGCCGTCGTTCTCCCCGCGGTTTCTCGCGCCACGACCACCGCGGCCGCCACGACCACCGCGGCCGCCACGATCACGCTCGCCGCGTTCGCGTGGTTCGGGTTGGCCATTCCCGACCATTGGGGGTTTGGTTGGGGCGGACGTCGCGTCCACGCGAGGGCGGAAATTTGGGTCGACCTCCACGACGCCGATCTTGGGGATCTCCGGCACCGATTGCGACGGACGGCCGCCGCCGCGTGAGCCACGGCGGAAGCGTCCGCCACGTGCCGCGAAACCGCCCTTCGGCTGGTTCGGCTGACTGTATGGCGGCGGTGGCGCCGAGGAGGCGGGCATCGGAATGTCGTCTTCCTCTTCGAGATCGGGGGTCGGCGTTGGCGCCTCGAGGACGGGGCCTGGAGCTTCGGCCTCCTCACCTTCAGTCAACGGCAACTCCTGCGTCTCGTCCTCGTCCATTCCTATTCTGCCGACGGCGTCCTTCAGCCGGCCGAATGCGTCGCCGAATGAGAAGCCAGACTTTGCCGCCGGCTCTTCGGCGTCCTCGGATGCCGGCTCAGGAGTGCTGACACTTGCTGCGGGCGGCGTTGCCTGCTCGTCGCGCTCCGTTCGTGATCCCCGGCCGCGACCGCGTCCACCACGCCGGCCGCCGCCAGTACTCGAGCGATCGCCCCGGGGACGCTCGTTCGACTCGGCCATCGCAGCGAGTGCCGGCTGCGCCGGCGCGCCTTCCACTTTGTCACCGAGCGCGATTTCGTACTGCCCGTTGTCGAGCCGGGTCAGCGTGATCAAGCCGCGGCGGGCAGCCTCAATGACGAACTTACTGAAGCGTGAGAAGCCGGCGTCCTTCTCATCGAAGTTCGGGTCGATCTCCTGCATGACCTGCTTGAGCCGGTCGGAGCGCATGACGTCATTGTGTGCCGTCATTTGCTTCACGGCTTCGACCACCAGCTCCCACGGATCGCGTCTCACGTACTCGACATCGCTCGCCTTGGTGAAGCCGGCGAG
>DATFVZ010000284.1:0-3858 GCA_035259785.1 Gemmatimonadales bacterium | reverse complement strand
GCACGTGACGACCGCGGCGCCGAGATGCGCCGTGGGCTCCGCGAGCGGCGCGCTTTCGTACCTGTCCGGAACTTGCTGTGGCGCGATCCGCATCTCGAGATGCACACCCGGGGAGGATAGACAAACAACGCTCGGCAGCGGCCGACGCATCTGCGGGCCGACCGCATACATTCGGTATCACAAGGACGCAGCGCGTTCCGTCACAGCTTGATCCTCTCTGGATGCGAATACACGTTGAACCCACCATCGCGGGCGAAGCCAAGCAGGGTGATCCCGGCTTCGGCGGCAAGATCGATCGCCAGCGTCGATGGCGCTGAGACCGCGCAGACGAGTCCGATGCCGGCGATCCATGCTTTCTGGACGATCTCGAACGACGTTCGCCCGCTGACGACGAGCGCGTGAGATGACAGCGGCAGCTGTTCGTCATCGAGCAGCATCGCTCCCACGACTTTGTCCACTGCGTTATGCCGTCCCACATCTTCGGCGGACCGTTCGCACCGCCCATCCGGCGTGACGAGGCCTGCCGCATGGAGCCCGCCAGAGGAGTCGAACGCCCGCTGCCGTGATCGCAGCCGCGTCGGCAGCTCGGCGACAAGGTCGCGCTTGATGCGCCAGCTGATTGCAAGCCGCGGCAGTTTTCGCTTGAGTGAGTCAATGGTCACGCGTCCGCAAAGTCCACATGAGGACGTCGTCGTGATGTTTCGTTTCATGTCGAGGCGTGTCCTGAGCGACGTCACGGCCTCGCCCATCAGAAACACGTTGACGACATTGTGGACCTCGGGAGTCGCCGGATGACGACAGTGTTCGATCGCGCCGATGTCGTCTGCGTCCCGAATCAGGCCCTCGGCGAGGAGGAATCCGGCCGCGAGAGCGCGATCGTCGCCAGGCGTCCGCATGACAACGGCGAACGGCCTGCCCTGCAGCCGGATTTCGAGCGGCTCCTCGACAACAGCCGAATCCAACTCGGGTCCCGCGCGGCCGACCCGTATGACGGCGATATTCCGTACCATGGCCGTCGACGATACGGAGCCGGGCTCGTGCATCGCTACACCGGAAGGTTCGTGCCGCTGGTGACATTGAGCGTCGTCGCAAACGTGAGGTACATCAGCCAGGCGCCGGTAGTAAGGCGCGACATGCCCAGCGCTCGTTCTCCCAATGCATTCAGCGTGTCCGCCTGGGAGTTCGCGCCGTGAATCCGCGTGAACAACCCGGCGAAGAACTCGCTGACATATACGCAGCAGAGGCCCACGAAGACGAGCGCAACCGGCCAATCTCCCGCTTTGAAGAGGACCACGACACCGAGCACGGACAGCAGCAGAAATGCAATGGCCATGAACTCGTTCGGGCGCGGGTCTCCTCCCAGGATTCGACTGAGCCCGAGCGCGAACCAGTGCACCCCGTACGCCGTAAACGCGAGCGCGGTCATGTAAAGCACCGGAGCCCGGAACGAATCAAACCAGGCAAGACCCGCCCACAGATACATGCCCGTCAGGAACTGCATGAACCCCGGCATCGAGATCCCCCAGATGCCAGTGGTGAGATCCACGGCCCGGTTGCGTTCCGGCAGCCTGAACAGCTCCTGTGCTCCGTAAATTAGAAAACCGGTACCGAGGCCAAAAAAGCCTACGGCAACCGGGGCAAACGCCGACTGCGGAAACGCGAACGTGTTCATTGGCCTGCTCCATTCGATCGACCTGCAGTTACTTCCACAACGAGGCGTTTCGTGATCGGCTGCTCGCTCTGGGTGCTGACGTCGGCGATACCGCACAGAACATTCAGCTCGGGCATGTAGCCGGCCGCGCAGCCTGACGGGATCTCGTAGCGCACGGCGCGGTACCCATAGACCGTCCGCTGCGACCCATCCTTCGAGAAGCTCGTGACGTCGACGATGCTGAACTGATCGATTCCGCGCTGGCGCATGTCGCCTTCGTTCATGAAGATCACGGTACGCAGTCCCTTCAGGCCGCGATAGCGATCGTCGTTGGAGTAGATAGTGGTGTTGAACTGATCGTGTGAGCGGATGGTCGTGAGCAGCAAGCGGCCGTCGCCCGGCCGGGGATCCGCCGGAAGCGGCGCGAGTGAGAACTCGGCCCGGCCGGACCGCGTCGTGAACACGCGCTCTCGTGCGGGCTGTGCGATCCGGAATCCGTGTGGGTGGCGCGCGCGAGCGTTGAAGTCCTCAAAACCGTCCAGCACGCGCGCCATCGTGTCGCGGATCCGGTCGTAGCTGTCGGCGTACTCCTGCCACGGCGTCTTGCTGTTGGTCAGCGTCGCGCGCGCCATGCCCGCGAGAATCGCGCATTCGGATAGCAGGTACGGTGACTCGGGCTCCTTCATCCCAAACGATATGTGAACCATCGCCATCGCATCTTCGACGGTGACCCCCTGTAAGCCGCTGGCCTGGACATCTTTGTCGGTACGGCCGAGACACGGCAGGATCAGCGCGTGGCTGCCGTGGACGACGTGGCTACGATTCAGCTTGGTGCTGACCTGCACGGTGAGGTCACATTTCCGCAGCGCCTCCGCGGTGTACGCGAGGTCTGGCGTGGCAAGAGCGAAGTTGCCGCCGAGGGCGACGAAGACCTTCACGTCGCCGCGGTGCATCGCTTCGATCGTCGCCACCGTGCCGAGGCCGCGCTCGTGCGGCGGATCGATCCCACAGACCACCGCCAGACGGTCGAGGAAAGCCGAGTCCGGATTGTGGGTGATGCCACAGGTACGGTTGCCCTGCACGTTGCTGTGGCCCCGAACGGGACACGGGCCCGCGCCCGCGCGGCCGATGTTGCCGCGCAGCAGCAACACGTTGACGATCTCCCGTATCGTATCGACGCCGTGCTCATGCTGGGTAACCCCGAGGCACCACGCGATGATCACGCGCTCCGATCCTAGATACGAGCCCGCGAGCGCACGGATTTCGGCCTCGCTGACACCGGAGCCCTCAACGATCTCGGACCAAGCGGTGGATTCGACGCGGGTGCGATATTCCTCGAACCCGTAGGTGTGTTGCTTGAGAAACTCATGGTCAAGCACCGGTCGATCGTTCTCCGCTTCGAGGACCGCCTTGGCCACGCCGCGGAGGAGGGCCATGTCACCGCCGATTCGTACCTGCACCTTCATCGTTCCCGTTTCGGTCGTGTGAAACGTGGCCATGTCGACGAAATCGTGTGGGACGATGGTGCGCCTTGAAGCCGCTTCGATCAGCGGGTTGATGTGGACGAGCGCGGCGCCGCGGCGGTCGGCCTCGGCGAGCCATGTGAGCATTCGAGGTGCGTTGGTGGCTGCGTTCTCTCCGAGCAGCCAGATCGCATCTGCCTGCTGCCAGTCTCGCAGATCAACTGTGCCCTTGCCGGTGCCGAGCGCAGCCGTCAATGCCCGACCACTCGCTTCGTGACACATGTTCGAGCAGTCCGGCAAGTTGTTCGTCCCGAACTCGCGTACCCAGAGCTGGTACAGGAAAGTTGCCTCGTTGCTGAGCCGACCCGACGTGTAGAACGACGCTTGGTGCGGACTCTTCAGACTCCCAAGCGTATCGCCCACCAGCGCGAACGCGTCGTCCCACGAGATTGGTTCGTACTTGTCGGTGGAGGGGTTGTAGCTGAGTGGCTCGGCGAGCCTTCCTACTGCTTCGAGGTCGTAGTCGCTCCATTCGGCCAACTCGCTCACCGTGTGAGCGGCGAAGAAATCACGATTCGCCTTTGCCGGCGCAAGCTCCCACGCGACATGCTTCACGCCGTTCTCGCAAATATCCAGACGGAGTCCGTCGGGGTCGTCCGGCCACGCGCACCCCGGACAGTCGAAGCCACCGTTCTCGTGATTCATGACGAAGAGCGCACGGAATCCCTCCGTCGGCTCCCCGGC
>DATFVZ010000283.1:0-3947 GCA_035259785.1 Gemmatimonadales bacterium | reverse complement strand
TGAAAACAATGCTCATGCACGTTTACATATTCCTCTTCGGGCGGCAGCACCATCACCATGACGAAGTTGTCGGGAATGAGCGCGTAGCGCGCACTCGCGATCTCATTCCACGTCGGATGCCGGAATGGATGCGCAACCGAGAGGTGCCAACCATATTGCGGCGTGTAGCTCACCACAGCCGCGCAATGCGACTGGTGGCTCGCGTAATACTTCGTTTCCTTCGGCATGCCCGGTATCAAGGCCTTGGGCGGATCGGTCAGATGCCAGTGGATGGTGCGACCCGCCGATCGCTCGCGGTTCACGACGGTCGTCATCGGCGGCTCCTCATCGGGACGCGGTGAACGACCGGCGCGGCGTTCTTCGGTCGGCCCGTCTCGCCGAAGACCGATTCCAATTCCGCGCGCGGCGAGACCCGATCAAACTTCTGACGCTTGTAATCAAAGTGTGGCGCATGGTTGGCGGCGCGCTCATGCGCCGCCGCTGCTTGGAGAGCTGGAACAATCGGCCGTGACGCCAGGCCGTAACGAACCATGTCGTACGGATCGTCGCCGCCCTCGCCGCGATCATTGGCATCCGTTTTGAGAATGTCCTCGGGATCGTCCGGGTCGCTGACCCGCGTTTCGAGGCACTCATAGACGCGCCGGTTGGCTGGGGTATCACAGATCTGGAATCGCGGGGTGATCTCGTACTCGCTCCGATCGAGCGCGTGCCGCTCCTTCCACCGGATGTAGCGCCGGAGGTTCTGCACGCCGGCCACGCGCGAGATATTGGCTCGGCGGAGCGGCAGGCCCAGCTTCGAGAATTCCTCCGCAATTGTCGGCACGTGTTCCGATCTGGCCTTATGATCCGCCCAGCAGTCATGGCCCGCCGTCGTATACCGAAGACGGCTCCGCTGAATCCCCAGCGCGTCCAGCCGATCGAGAATCCGGAGCGCGATCTCCGGTGGTTGGAGATGGCGGCCCGCCACCGAGTCCAGCAGGACCACAAACCCATTGCCATCCACCGCAAAGAGCCCAAACGAAAACGGGTGCTCGTAACCCCAGTCAAACGCACCGAAGATGGACCAGTGCGACGGAACTGTTTCGAGAACACTAATGAGATGCTTGTCACGTTGCAGTTCTTGCAATCCGAGGCCGGCGCCCGCATCCCAGTCGCCGAGCGCGAGCCAGCGGTATTCCAATTCTGGCAAGAGGGCGAGCCGCGTCTCGTAGTCCGGGTCCGCCGCCATGAGCGTCGGGTTGTCGCGGAGGGTTGCTTTGACAAAGCCGCGCGTGGAGCGCGCCGCGCGGTTGTTGTCCACCTCGACCTCGACCGGCGTGCCATCGCTCGGGCAGCGCGAGATGAAGCGGCGCTTGATCCACGCGTGACCCGGACCGCCCGGGTTGGCACTCGCACGCATCATCCGCACGAGACCCGGGGCGGCGGCGCGGTTCCTGGACATCAGGTACAACCAGACGCGCTCTTCGGCGAGTTGCCCAAGCTCGTCGTATCCGATCCACGTGTATTGCTGGCCCTGATATTGGAGGGCTTCGGCGTAGGTGCCGCAGTAGCCGAACTGATAGGTGGCGCCGGTGGGGAAGGTCCAGCGGTGATCGACTTGGTTCCACACGCCGCCCGCGCGGGGGAAGGTGAGGAGCGATCGATCGATCAGCTCGCGAAGCTCGGGGAACGTCCGGCGCAGGATGAGCGCCTTGTAGGCCGGGTGGTTGATCTGTCGCAACCCACCATATAGAAGGGCGTCCGACTTCCCGCCCCCGGCCTGGCCGCCGTAGAGCACTTCATACGCGACCGCTCGCAGGAAGGTCGTCTGCGGTCCCGCGTGGGGATGCCAGAGCCGTTCCGCAGCGGCGGTCACTTGGGCTTCCCGGTGTGAAAATACCGGCGCCCGTTGAGCACCGGGCTATACCATCCTTCCCACTCGGGCTTGCATTCAGCGCCGTCGGCAACTGCATCGGGATACGAGTGATAGGGCGTATCGTCTCGATAGCAGAGCACGATCGAGTGCGCGAGCGCCGGATTCTCCTTCCGCTGCACGCCATCCGCTGGACCGCCGAAGTACTCGATGATCATGCGAGTTGACTCATCCCGAGGAGGAACGCGAGGACGAGCACTTGCGCCCACTCATCGATCGGGGTCCCGCCACTCATCGGTTGCACGATCGGCTCAACGAGATCCGGCCGGCGCTCGATCCGGTCCTCGACCATGAGCTGCGTGACCTGCTCGGGACGTGGCGGCGCCGCCGTCAGATACATCGGGTATTGCGTGCCCCACGAGACGCTCGGCATTGTGGGCTGCAAGTCGCGAAACGCGGCGTCGTACGCGGCGTACTCAAAGCGCACGGGATCAGACATCTCTGATCGCGCCTGGACGAGCGCATCGCCGGTCCGGAAGGTGTTGGGCGTGAACAGATCGCTCACGTTATCGCCCCACACGTTCGCCTCCCCGGCGGTGTCGCCGCTCGGCGTGGTAGGCATCGACCAGCAGCTTATACAGCGGGGCGATGATGCCCTTCTGGTAGATCGAGACCTTCCACGTTTTGCTGTATTCATCGAAGTACACGACGACGCCATCGAGCGTGACGCGAAAGCGGTCTTTGCCGATGCGGACTTCGGGTGGCGGCGGCTCTTCTACGGGCGTGAACGGGATGCGCGGGTAAATGGCCGGCGCGCCGGACGGCATGACGACCGACACGGGACTGTCCATGGTGTGGCCGTCGTCACGTTTGAACGTCATAGTGCCCGCTCCGGGATTTTGATTTCCTCCATCGCCATCTCTTTGCGCGCCATGGCATGAACGTGCTGGTGCACGGCTTGGGTGATTTCGCGTTGGAACCACCAGCGCTCATTGCTGTCGTAGGACAGATTCAGCACTTCCAGCAGCGTTTTGCTGACGAGTTGGACGGTGATGATTTCCGACATCCGTTGGTACAGGACTTCGTGGAGGTCGGTGACGCGGATGTGCTCCCGCACGATCGCGGCGGCCATCGCGCCCATCTCTTGCGCCCAGGCCTCGCGGATGGCTTCGCGCGCCGCCTTGGCCATGCGCGATTTGACATGCGCGACCCAGTTCTGTTGTGCGTCGAGCAACGCTTCGTGCATTGCGGCGCCCAACTGTGCTTCGAGAACCGTCTTTGCGTCAGCGATGGTGGCCATTGGTCGCGGCGTATTCCTTCGGGACGTAGAGGCCGATGATCGATCGGGTCTTGCCGGCGTTGGTGCGCGGCGCGTTCGTCATGCTCTCGCCGACCTTGGTCCATTCGCTTTTGAGAAACACGACGCCGAGGATCCGCCCGTCGCCTTCGTAGTGCTCGTCGTCGAGCACGTGCCGGATATCGTTCACGGACACGGGCTCCATCGTGGTCTCGAAGTGCTCGTGCGCCGCGCGCCGGAGCTTGGCGACCATCTCGGGCTTGTAGGTCTCCAAGCGATCGAGCGCGATGCGCGTCCCCTCCCAGCCTCGGGGTTCGAGCGTTGGGGGCTGATCGAACAGATCCTGCTGGTCCGGATCTGGCGGCGGCGGGTCCTTTTTCTTCATCAGCGAATTCTCGTGTTCGCGACGTTCGGCCAGAGCTGCGCGAGCAGGAAGAGCACGGCGAGCAGGACGACGATCACAAGCACGGGCGTCTGCCACGGCTGCGGCATGTACATCTTCACCAGCCAGCAGATGATGAGGATGATGCAGATCGAGACGACGAGTCCAATGAGTGTCATCGGGAGGCCTCCGCGAGTTCGAGTCGATCGCGTTCGTCGTGGTCTTCCTGCCAGGCGTCGAGCGCGGCGCGGCAGACCTGTTCCCATCGCTCCCAGTGGCCGGTGGGGTCCAACGTGGCGCAGCGCTGCCAGTGGTCCGCGAGATCGCGGAGATTCGCCATCGCCTTATGGGTCTCGTTCGTATCCATCGGCTTCGATCTCCTCAGCGGTCAGCGCTTTGTGCTTGGATTCGCTCGC
>DATFVZ010000282.1:0-4306 GCA_035259785.1 Gemmatimonadales bacterium | reverse complement strand
CGGAAGTCTCAGCGCTCAGCGGTCAGCGTTTCCGTTGTCAAGCGGCAGTAGAGGCGAGCTACTCTGCAACCGAACACGGCTGCAGCTATGGCCCTCGTTTGCATTGGAGCATGATGCCCCAAAAGGAGCAGTGGCTCCGGGACGGCGATTGAACATTGGCGAGGCCCTTGTGGCACTCCCCTAGGCGAGAGTCGACGCACCAGCCCACCCGGGCGGCCTGTGTTCACTACCGGACCGGAGGGGTCGTATGGCGAATGAAGATCGGCAGGAAACCTCCGAAGGCCGCGAGGCTATCGACGAGGGCTTCCCGGTACTGCGCGAGGACGTGGCGGGGATCGACGTTGGGAGCGCGGAGCATTGGGTGTGCGCGCCGGCGCGGACCGGCCGGGGACGCGACGTGGCCGTGTTTGCGGCGACCACACCGGGCGTAGAGCAGCTGGCGGCCTGGCTCAAGGACCGCGGCGTCACGAGCGTCGCCCTCGAGAGCACGGGCGTCTATTGGGTCGCCCCACACGAGATTCTCGAAGCCCACGGCTTCACAGTCGTCCTGGCGAACACGCGCCAGTTGGGGCGCGTGCCTGGCCGCACCAAGACCGATCGCCGCGACTGCGAATGGATCCAACGGTTACACAGTTGTGGTCTGCTTCGGGGCGCGTTTCGCCCCGTCGAGCAGATCTGCATGCTGCGGACGCTCGTCCGTGACAAAGCGACGCTGGTCGCCGAACGGGCCGACTGGGTCCGCCGCATGCAGAAGGCGCTCGATCAGATGAACGTGCGGGTGCATCGGGCGGTCGCCGAGGTGGACGGCGCCACCGGGATGGCCATTCTCCGCGCCATCGTCGCTGGCGAACGGGACCCACACCAGTTAGCCAGGTTGCGCGATTACCGGTGTCGCAAAAGCGAAGCGCAGATCGCCGACCAATTGACCGGCCACTGGCGCGACGATCATCTCTTCAGCCTGCAACAGGCCTTAAAGATGTATGACACGCTCTCCGACATGATTGCCGCGTACGAGCGCGAAATCCTTCAGCGCCTTGAGACGATGACGAGCGTTGACCAGCGCGACGCCCAGGCGCCGCCTCCGGCCAGTGCGACGAAAGCCAGAGCGATCAAGAGCCGGGGAGAAGACCCGCTGCGTCACGCGCTGTACCGAATGAGCGGCGTCGACCTGACGACGATCGATGCGGTCGGCGTGGAGACCGTCAATGTCGTCTTGAGTGAATACGGGCCGAATCTGTCGCAATTTTCCACGGAGAAACAGTTTGTCTCGCACGTGGGACTCGCGCCCCATACGCCCAAGAGCGGGGGGAAGGTCGTCAAAAAGCGGACGAAGAAGCCAGGGCGCGCAAGCGCGCGGGTGGGCGCAGCCCTGCGCATGGCGGCCACCTCACTGCGTCACAGCCAGACGGCCCTCGGCGCCTACTACCGGCAAGTCGCCCGGCGGCTCGGCGCGGACGTCGCCGTGTTTGCGACCGCTCGCAAACTCGCCCAGCACATCTATCGCCTCCTCCGATGGGGGCAACCGTACATGGATGAAGGCGCCGTCGCCTACGACCAGCGGTATCAGCTCGCGCGCGCCAATCGCTTAGCCGCTACGGCCAAAGCTCTCGGCTACAAGCTGATTCCGGTCGAGGCCTAACAGTGCAGAATCCACGACCGACCGACGAGCGTTAAAGACCAATGCCACCGAAATGTGAAAACAACCCTCAGGAGGCGGACATCGCACGTCGGAGTTGCCGGACGAGTCACAGGCGAGGCGAGCGCATGATGACAGCCACGACCCAACGTGAGGAGTCTACCGCAGCTGGTGGTGACCGACTGCTGCTGGCGATCGAACTCGGCCGACGGCAATGGAAACTCGGCTTCACCACGCAGCGAGGGCAACAGATCCGCCGCCGAACGCTACTGACTGAGGCTTGGGATCGCTTGCCGGAGGAGATGGCGGCCGCGAAGAAGCGCCTGGGCCTATCTCCGGAGGCGCCGGTGACGAGCGGTTACGAGGCAGGACGAGACGGGTTCTGGATTCACCGGTATCTCGTTGGGATGGGGGGCGACAATCTCGTCGTGGACTCGTCGAGCATCGAGGTCAATCGCCGCGCCCGACGCGCGAAGACGGACGCCCTCGATCTGACGAAGCTGCTGTCGATGCTCCGGCGCCAGGTCAGCGGCGAGACGAAGGTGTGGCGCGTGGTGCACATCCCGAGCGCACAGGACGACGAGCGGCGGCAGCCGCACCGGGAACTGTGGGCGTTGAAACGCGATCGGACACGCATCACCAATCGCATCACCGGCCTGCTCGCCACGGTGGGCATCTATCTCACCGTGGACGCGAAGCTCCTCACGCGGCTCGATCGCTTGCGGCAGTGGAATGGGAACCCGATCCCAGCGACGCTCCGGGAGCGCGTGGTCCGGGAGTGGGAGAAAGTCGTGCTCTTCACCACGCAGATCCAGGCGCTCGAGCGCGCGCGCCGGCTCGAGTTGCGGCAGCAGGGCGATGCGTCGGTGGCGCTGGTCCGCCGACTCGTACCGCTGCGTGGCATCGGTCACCAGACCGCGTGGCTGTTCGTGACCGAGCTCTTCGCCTGGCGGCAGTTCCGCAATCGCCGCGACGTCGGCGGCCTGACCGGCCTGGTCGGGACGCCGTACCGGAGTGGGCGTCTCAATCATGAACAAGGGATCAGCACGGCCGGCAACAAACGGGTCCGGTCGAGGGCGATCCAGGTTGCCTGGAGCTGGCTGATCGACCAACAACAGCGTGCGCTGACGCAGTGGTACACCGAGCGGTTCGCCCGCGGCGGGCCGGTGGCTCGGAAAATCGGGATCGTGGCGGTCGCCCGGCGCGTGGTGATCGATCTCGGGCGCTACCTCGACGCGGGCGTCATCCCCGAGGGCGCCGTCTTCACGGATCATGCGGTCGCGACGAATGCCAGTGGAGGATGAGCGACTAAACACCGCGATTGATCGGCCCGGTTTGCGTGGAGATCGCCAGGGACGGCTCGGCGCCTGGCGATGCAAGCTGGTGCGAACGACCCGGTGATGTTCTGCGGGTCTGTGACAGGACCGTCGGTTAGAAGGGGCTCGTTCGCCTCAGGCTGCTCAGCGCTACGGAGCGCATAGGTGATCTGGTGACCAGTCCGGCGAGGCTGGCACGAATAGGAGTTGGTCGTGGCCTGAGTGGGGCCACGTGGACGGGCAGCGCCAGCTCAAGACGGTGTTCACGTCGCGCCCGCACGCGGGCGCGGACGCGATCGACAATCTGAAGATGACGGCCGCCCCGCTTCGGCGGCGTTACTGGAAGTGTGTTGATCGATTTCCGAAGCCGCGGGGGACTTGACAGCGAGGGTCCTCATAGGAGCATAACGCTCCTTCTCGGACTCTGCTCAACCCCTTCCCCCTTCGACAGCGTCTACATATTGGCGCTGATCTGCACCGGGAATCCGTCTGGATCGACCACATGGAAACCGAAGCCGCCTCCTTGTTGGTCAATCGGAGTGACCCCCCTCGATTTGAGATCGGCAGTCACGGATTCCTTCTTGAAGTTGTCCACTCCGATCGCGAAATGATCCACTTTGGCTGCCGATTTACCTTCGCGCAGGACCAAAAAGTTTTTGCCGACCATGAGCTGGTTGTTGCCTTCCCGCTTGTTCACTTTGCAATCGAACACGCGCTGGTAGAAATCAGTCGATCGTTGCAGGTTGCTGACTTGCAATGACACGTGATTGATGCTGTTGCCTTGGAATCCCGCTGCCTCGGCGGCGCTGGAGCCAGCCGCCAACAACGCCAATCCTTGTATCAGGGTTCGCCGTGACATTTTGCCCTTCTCATAAGCTTCCAACAGTTTCGAAATCGTGCTTTGCATGGAATCCTCCTTTGAAGGCCTGACAGTCTCGCCCCGGAGAGACGCGGAATTGCAAATCATCGTCTCGCTGATTGTGAATTTCTTGAACGAACACTTAAACACGATCGGACAACTGCTCCCCCAATGGACGGTGCTTCCACTGTAAGTAACGCAGGTGGATCCACGCCCATAGAATCACCATTCCAAAGTTCGCCAGGGCAAATCGCGTAGCAAAGAAAAGGGTCCATGACGATACGGACGATTAGAACCGCGGTAGGGTCGGGAACTGGCGCGGTAATCCGTAGGCAGCTCCTTGGCTGTGGCCGGGGTTTCCCTCTTCGGTCGCGGTAGGAATGCCGATTGCTCGGCACCCCCCGCACAGAACCGTGCTGGCGCATTTAACGCACACGGTTCTTACCTTGGATGCCTAGCGTCGAAGCGGACATGTGGGTACGGGTGAAGGACGGA
>DATFVZ010000281.1:0-18285 GCA_035259785.1 Gemmatimonadales bacterium | reverse complement strand
GACCGACGTCCCGCCGTTCTCCGCCCGCGAAGGCGGCATCGTCGTGAACGGCGCCATCGACCTGCGCGCGCGTGTACATCTCCGAATGGGTGGTGAGGTCTTGCGATTCATCTCGGAGGAGCTTGGCGAAAAGCTCGAGTTCGCGAGCTCTGGGGGACTCGCAGCGGGCGGCAAATTGCCGCTGCTCAAAGCCGCCGTCCGCATGCTTCCGGTGTTGGGCGGCTTCACGCTGACGACGCGGAGTGATGCTCCTCCGGGTTCGGGACTGGGCAGCTCCGGAGCGCTGGGCGTCGCTCTGGTCGCTGCGCTGACCCGGGCGCGTCAGGAATCGCGCGCGGAGCGCGAGTGTGCCGACCAAGCGTGGCAGGTCGAGACAGTCGAAGCGGACCTACCGGGCGGAAAACAGGATCAGTATGCTGCCGCGCTGGGGGGCTTCCATAGACTCAGCTTTCGCGATCCCGACGTGGGCATCGAGCCCCTCACATTGGACCGGGAGTTCGCTATCGCGCTCGCGCGTCAGACGCTGCTGTGCTACACCAACAAAAGCCGCGTCTCCGGCGACACGATCTCCCGCGTCATGCAAGGGTTTGAGCGTGGCGATTCTCTCATCACGCGCGCGCTCCACGGCATCAGAGCCGCGGGAGACGCCATGGCCGAGGCGTTGCGGCGTGGCGATCTCGCGCGCGTCGCGAACGTGCTCAGCGAGAATTGGAAGCACCAGCAAGCGCTCGATTCCGGCATGCGCACGGAAGAAATGGCGCGGCTCGAACAGGCGGCTGCTGCCGCCGGCGCGCTGGGTGGCAAAGCGGCCGGTGCGGGCGCCGGCGGTTCTATGTTCTTCATCATGAAAGGTGATGCGCGCGACGCGGCGGGCGCATTGACGACTGCGGGGGGGCGCGTACTTCCCGTGTCATGGGCGGTGGAAGGGGTGCGCTCGTGGTGACGGCTGAGGACCTGGCGGCGCGAAAAGAGGTCATCGCCGCCTCGCCGGATCTGCAGCAACTGCTCGGCCACATCCGGGAGCGCGCGCGCCCCCTGCTCGAGCGCATGCCCCACGTCCCGGAGCACAAGGCGCTGCTGTCGAGCGACGGCGGTGTCTGCGCCGACGACGGTACCCCGCTGACGTTCGATCCCTGGAGTCCCACCGAGCATCGGTGTCCTCGCTGTGGCAAGACGTGGCGGGGTGACCGTTATGACCGATACTGGGCCCGCTTTCAGCACCTGTGGCTTGCGGAGCGAGCCGTCGATCTCGCGACGATCGCGGGCCTGGGCGAGGAGGAAGATGGCGCGGCCGCGAATCGCGCGGTCGAGATTCTCACGACCTACGCCGGGCGCTACTGGCGTTATCCGAATCGCGACAATGTGCTCGGGCCCAGCCGCCTGTTTTTTTCTACGTATCTCGAATCCATCTGGACGTGCAGCTACCTCGCGGCCGCGATGATGCTGCGCGCGGCCGGTTCGCTCGACGATGCCACCGCGAAGTCCGTCAATCAGGTCGCCGAAGAAGCGGCGACGTTGATCGGCGATTACGACGAAGGATTCTCGAACCGCCAGACGTGGAACAACGCCGCGTTGACCGCTGTCGCGGTCTGGTTCGAGGACGAAGAGCTGGCGCAGCGTGCGATTGAAGGTGACACCGGGCTCATCGCGCATGTGGGACGCGGCTATGGGCGCGATGGCATGTGGTTCGAGGGCGAGAATTATCATCTCTTCGCGTTGCGCGGCTTGCTGACGGGCGCGGCATGGGCTCGACTGGCGGGTCTCGACTTCTGGTCGGATCAGCGCCTCAGCACGCGCATCGCCGCTGCGCTGCGTGCTCCGACGCTGACGGCGCTCCCCGATTTCATCTTTCCGGCACGCAAAGACGCGCGCTTCGGAATCTCGCTGGCGCAGCCGGCGTTTCTCGAACTGTGGGAAATCGGACTCGCCGGCCTCGCGTCGGGTGGCGGCGCTGCGGACGCCGATTCAGGCAACGATCTCCTCCCGTGGCTCGCTGCCCTGTATCGGTTGCCCCGACCAGAACCGGAGCTGCTTGAGTATTACCTGCACGATTTCGGTGGCTCACGCATCACGCAGGGCGCGCGTAGTTCGTTGTCCTGGTGGTCGCTTCTCGAAATGCTCCCCGAGCTCGCTCCTCCCGTGCAGCCGTGGCAGCCTCGGAGCGTTCTTCTCGAAAGTCAGGGGTTGGCAGTACTGCGGCGCGGCGACCGTTACGTCAGTCTCGAGGTGGGCTCGACCGGCGGCGGACACGGTCATCCCGATCAGCTGCACTTCACGCTGTTCGCCGATGGCGTCCACTGGCTCCCCGATCCCGGAACGGGCGGGTACGTCACGCGCGATCTCTTCTGGTATCGTTCCGCGCTGGCCCACAACGTTCCGCGGGTCGATGGCGAATCACTCACGGATGAGACCCGTTGCGAATGCTTCGCCGAGCAAGACGATTGGGGATGGGTCCGAGGGCGGTCCGGCGATTTGAGCCGCACCGTTGTGACGGGTCCATCCTATATCGTCGACGTGGTCGAGCTGCCGGTGCGTGAAGAGCATTTGATCGAGCTGGCGTGGCACTTCGACAGCGCTGCGGACATCGACACGAGAGGGCGGTGGGTCGCGGCTGAGTTAGCCGACGAGTTCGTGACGCGCGTCGAGCGATTCGTGCCCGATGCTCCGGGTCCGGTAGTGGTGCAGTGTACGGCCCACGGGGGGGGCGCACAGCTCACGGCGCACGCCATGTTTGATGGCGAGCTGTTGCGAGCGGAAGGGCCACCGTTGCCCGGCGGCGTGAAGCGCACACCGTTCTACGTGGCTCGCGTCCGGGGCCGCAATCTCCGCATCGTGACAGTGCTCGACGCGCACAGCGGCCCGCCCACGGTGCGTATGGTGCGCACCCGGGGCGAGGTGCTGGAGGTCGAAACGACCGTCGGGGGAG
This sequence comes from Gemmatimonadales bacterium, assembly GCA_035259785.1. Lineage (GTDB taxonomy): Bacteria > Gemmatimonadota > Gemmatimonadetes > Gemmatimonadales > GWC2-71-9 > 20CM-2-65-7. The sequence goes on along the minus strand of DATFVZ010000281.1, from coordinate 15,359 downwards.
GGCTCGACCGCCATCGTCCGGGCAACCTGGAGTGGACGATCGAGTCAGGCGAGCATCAGCCTGTCGTGCTCCGGGGTGCGCGCGAGGCGCGTCCAGCATTCAAGCCGATGGTCGAGATCGACAAGCCGACGCCTGTTACCGCACCGGCATTTCGCGTTGGTGCGGCTCCACCGCTCGATGGCACGCTCGAAGGATTCGAAGTGGCGGAACCGCTCCAGCTGGCCTTCGAGGATCAATACCGTCGCAGCGAAGACGGCTATCCCGGACCGGACGACTTCTCGGCCGTTGTCTATGCGGCGTGGGACGAGCGCGCGCTGTACCTTGCCGTCGACGTGACCAAGCCGGACGTCTGCCTGCGACCGCCGCACGCCGCGCCGCTCCGACTGGACAATGATCCCGACGACATCCATTCCGATGGCTTACAGGTCTATATCGGGACCGCCCACGCGGAGCAAGACGGGGGCGCTCCAGTGGGGTACCTGATCGTGCCTCAGGTCGACGCCCGGGATGTGCGTGTTGCCCCCACAAGTGACACACCGGCTACCGTCGACGCATCGGTTGTCCACGGCGAGTGGCGTCGCACGAATCAGGGCTATCGCGTTACCGTCGCCATTCCGTGGACGAGCACGCCGGGCGTGTACCCGCATGCCGGCGCCCACGTGCGCTTCGACCTTATCGTCAACGAACTGCTTCCCGGCCGGATGCGGCGCACCGGTCAGCTCGTGTGGAGCGGGGGCGGCGGGTGGGTTTGGCTGCGCGGGGATCGACAGGACCCGTCCCGTTTCGGTGTCTTGGAGTTGGTCGTATGAAAGCGGACGCCACGGTCATTGTCGTCCTCCACGAGCCTCAGGATCTCGTCAACGTCGCGCATGTCGTGCGCGGCATGAAAAACTTCGGCTTACGCGATCTCCGGCTCGTCAACCCGCGCGAATACGACGCGTATCGAGTCGAAGGGATCGCGCATCAGACGCAAGACATCCTTGCGCGCGTGCGCACGTTCCCGACACTGGCAGAAGCGATCGCCGATTGCGTGCATGTGGTAGGGTTCACGGCACGCGGTCGCACGGCCAAGCGTAATGTGCAGCGCCCTCGTGAGGCGGCGGCCGAAGTGAGTGCCGTTCAGGAGGGACCCGTTGCCTTGCTGTTCGGACGCGAAGACCGAGGATTGTCGAACGAGGCCCTCGATCGCTGCCATCGTGTCGTGACCATTCCGAGCGATCCGTCCTATGCCTCCCTGAACCTCGCGCACGCCGTCATCATCATGTTGTACGAGCTGGCGGTGGCGCGCGGAGCGGATAGCCAGCCTTTCAAGGCGCCGCGCCGGCCATCCGAGCCGGTAGCGGTAGACGATTTGGAGCGTCTGTTTATCGACGTCGCGAACGCACTGCGTGCAATCGATTTCTTCAAGACGCGCAATGCCGACGGCGTCATGCGCACGGTGCGCGAAATCGGCCATCGCGCGCCGCTCGACGTCCGTGAAGTGAAGCTGCTCCGGGCCATGGCGATCGAGGTGACCAAATACGGTGAGCGACTGGCGCGTTCCGGGCTTCACATCGACCGGTAGCAAGCGACCGGAGGCGTTGTTCGGGTCTCCCGCGCGCATGACGCGGGCGTCCGGCTGCCGCGTGTGGGATGACGCCGATCTTGAATACGTCGACTACATCATGGGCCTCGGCGCCGTTGCGCTGGGCTACGGCCACCCGGAGGTCAATCGTGCGGCCGAGGGCGCCATCGCCGCGGGTGTCGTCGGACCATTGCCACCGGTCGCCGAAGAGGAGCTGGCCGAGGTGCTGGCGCAGCGCATTCCCTGGCTCGAGCGCGTGCGCTTTCTCAAGACCGGCGCGGAGGCTGTCGCTGCAGCGGTGCGGCTCGCCCGCGTCGCGACGGGACGCGATGAAGTCCTCGGCTGCGGCTATCACGGCTGGCTCGACTGGTGCCAGGGCGCCACGGAAGGAGTGCCCGCCGTCGTGCGCGGCCTATTCGCCGAGCTGCCGTTCAACGATGTGGCTGCCGGGCGCGACATGATCCGCGCGCGCGGCAGCCGACTCGCCGCCGTCGTGATCGAGCCGGTTATCGTGCGCGAGCCGGCGCGCGAGTGGCTGCAGATGCTGCGCGCCGAAACAGAGCGAGCTGGCGCCGTCCTGATTTTCGACGAGATCAAGACCGCATTCCGCCTTGCGATCGGGGGGGCCGTTGAGCGGTACGGCGTGAGCCCCGCTCCCGATCTCGTGGTCATCGGGAAGGCGCTCGCCAACGGGTTCCCGCTCGCGGCGGTCGGTGGGCGCGCCGACTTGATGGCCGGCACAACCCGCACGTGGATTTCGTCCACCTTGGCGACGGAAGGCGTCGCGCTCGCCGCCGCGCGGGCGACGCTCGAGGTGTTCGAGCGTGATGATGTCTGCGGTCATCTGCATCGGGTTGGGACCCAGCTGTTACACGGGCTGCACGATCTCCAGCGCAAACATGCGGGAACGATCGCCGAGGTTGCCGGGATTGCGGAGATGTGTTTTCTGCAATACGCGACGGAGGACAAAGCACACGCCGTGGCGCTTGCTGCCGCGCAGCGGGGCGTGTTGTTCAAGCGGACGGCGTACAACTTCGTGTCTCTTGCCCACGACGAAGCCGTCGTGGCGCAGACTCTGGAGACCCTGGACGCGGTGCTGCGCGAAGTCTAACCCGAGATTACCGCCTGACCGATCACGAACACCACAATCGCCACGATAATCACGACGGCGGTGTAGCCCATCGCGCGATCCTTCGGGACCTTCATGACGATCGGGAGGCCGAGGTAGAGCAGGACGACGCTGTAGAGCGAGATGAAAACGGAGACGAGGTTGAGCGCCGGGATCAACGCGAACACACTGCCGATCCAGGCTGCCGTACTGGAGTAAGCTGCGGCTTTGAGGGCCTGCACGTCGTTCGCGTTGCCGCCGAAGCCGGGAGCGAGGAGGCTGATGATCTTCGAGAGGAGGAAGACGCTGAGGATCGCGACCACCAGGACCACCACCCCGCTCACAACCGCAGTCGACAGGCCGACGGGATTCGTGAGGCTGGTCAGTGCGACCTGCTTCCCGAAAATGATCATGCCGATCGTGCGCGCCAGCGCCCCAAGCGAGGCGAGCGGGAAGACGTAGCGGGCCCACACTGCACCGGGCTTGGTGAACTCCGTATCGATTTCTCGCCACGTGGTGCGTGGCTCGAGCAGGATCGCTTTGACACGACTCGTCAGCGTTTCCATCGCTTACTCCCGGCGAGGTCGCCCCCAAGATAGGAACGCGCCCCTTTCGCGCCAGCCTTCTCCTAAAGCCTTGTCTTGTCGTCTTATCGTCTTATCGTCTTGCCATATGCTTATCGATGTCCACGCGCACTTTCTGCATGCCCGGACGCCGCGCGCCGACTGGCGAGAGCGCAACGTGAGCCGGCTCACGGCGGGCGCCAAGATGGGCATCTCGGTGCACGTCGCGTCGATCCTCGGTAGCTGGGGTCTCACGTCGCCGATCTATTTTCCTTCACCACGCGATGTCACGGCAGGAAACGACGCGCTGCGCGCCTTGCAGCGCGAGCACCCCGATGCGATTCGCGGCTATGTGTGCGTCAACCCGAATTACACCAAGCATGCGCGGGCCGAGATTGTCCGCGGACTGGATGAGGGGATGATCGGCATCAAGCTCGCCGCGAGCCGGCGGGCGGACGACCAGTTGCTCGATCCGATCGCCGACCTGGCACGCGAGCGGCGCGTGCCGATCCTGCAGCACATCTGGCAGCATCGCCGGCACGACTGGCCGGGTCAGGAAGCGTCGGATGCCGGCGAGCTCTGTACCCTCGCGCGCCGGCATCCGGAGGTCGCGTTCATACTCGCGCACATCGGCGGCGGCGGCGATTGGTTGCACTCGCTGCATGCGGTGCGCGCGGTGGACAATGTGTACGTTGATCTGTCGGGGAGCGGTGTGGATGGCGGCATGCTCGAAGAATGTGTGGCGAGCGTCGGCGTGAATCGCCTGCTGTGGGGTACCGACCTCACCATGGATACGGGCTGGGCCAAGCTGCGCTATCTCGAGCTCCTGCTGACCAAAGAAGAACTGGCCTTGGTGCGCTGGAAGAACGCGGCGCGCATCTTCCCGCCCGGCGCATTCCCGGCCGACTGATGGCTACCTCCACCCGCATTGACGTCAACGCTTTCCTCGGCGCCTATCCGTGGCGGAAGGTGCCGGGCACGTCGCCGGACGCATTGACCAAAGCGCTGGATCGTGTCGCGATCGATACGGCGTGGGTGACGCACCTGCCAGGTCTGTTCTGGCGCGACCCCTCCGAAGGGAACGCCTGGTTGTATGAGACGGCGCGCAAGGAACCCCGGGGCCGCTTCAAACCGGTGCCGACGGTGCATCCGGGCCTGGCGCAATGGACCGAAGTCCTGTCGGATGCTGCAAATGCCGGTGCGCCGGTCGTTCGCTGCGACCCTCAGTATCTCGGCCTCGAGCCCGCGGGCGGCGAGATGTGTGCGCTGGCCGCCGCGTGCAGCGCGGCGCGGCTGCCGTTGCTGCTGGCCGTACGCCTCGAGGACGGCCGCCAGCGTCATCCCAATGACCACGCCCGGGAACTGCCGGCCGCGGCAGTGCGCGCGCTGATTCGCAGCGATGGCGATCTGCGGTTGCTCGTGACGCACGCGGATCGGAGCTTCATCGAGGAAGTGCACTTCGGTTCGACGCCGGACGAAGCGCGCCGCGTGTGGTGGGACATCTGCTGGATCTGGGGTCCGCCCGAAGATCACTTGGAGACCCTGATCGAGACGATCGGGGTTGATCGATTCGTTTTCGGGACGGGCCAGCCGCTGCGGCTCCCCGAGAACAGCATCGCGAAGCTCGATCTCCTCGAGTTGTCCGCGGAGCAACGGACCGCAATCGAGTCGGGGAACGTGAAAACTCTCACCGCAGCCTAGGCGGTCCGACTGTCCAACAGTCCAACTGTCCAACGTAGTCTCGAGTGGGGTCTCATCCCCGCGGTTCCCGTGCCGTTTCGCGGGGCCGCGATCGACATCCAGGCGCAGCGGGCCTATGCGCGCTGGATGGCGCAGCAAGCGATCGCCGGCGTGGCGGTGTGGGCGCATACGGGCCGCGGGCAACATCTGTCGGAGGATCAGCGCCGCGTCGTGCTGCAAGAGTGGCGCGCCGCCTTGCCCGGAAAGACCATTGTGGCCGGCGCGAACGGCCCTACAATGGCGCGAGATGCCAAACGCTATGGCGCCGATGCACTGCTCGCCTTTCCGCCCCGCGACAACCCGGTCGTCTTTCACGACGAGCTGTCGCAAGAGCTTCCCGTCATTGCGTTCTATCTCTACGCCGCGGCGGGCGGCACGGACTACAGCGACCGGACGCTTCATGATATCCTGGCGCTCCCCGGCGTCATCGGGATCAAGGTCGCGACCCTCGATTCGGTCATGACGTTTCAACGCATCGCGGCGGTCATGCGGGAGCATCCCGACAAGCTCCTGATCACGGGTGAAGATCGATTCCTCGGCTATTCGTTGATGATGGGGGCGCGCTCCGCGCTCATCGGGATGGGTGCGGCGCTGACGGACATTCAGGCGAAGCTGCTCGAGGCGAAAAAGAACGAGGACAGCGCCACCTTCCAGCGCCTCTCCGCCCAGCTGGACGCTTTTGGGGCAGCCACGTTCACCCCACCCATCGAAGGCTACATCCGCCGCATGCTCTGGGCGCTCGCGGCAGACGGCGTGATCCCAGACGTCACGTATGAGGATCCCTGGGGTCCGCCGCTGTCCCCGGCCGATCGGGACGCGGTGCGGCGGGCGGTCCGCGAGATCCGCGGCAACCGTTGAAACGACGTTCGTTCCTCGCATCATGCGCGGCCGTCGCGCTCGGAGCGAGAGAAGGGAGAGCTCGCGTTCGCATGGCTACGAAGCCGCATGTCGTGGTGGTCGGAGCGGGAGCGTTCGGCGGGTGGACCGCGCTGTTTCTGCGACGACAAGGCGCGCGCGTAACACTCCTCGATGCTTGGGGTCCCGGGAATGCTCGCGCCAGCTCCGGGGGCGAGACACGCGTCATTCGCGCGACGTACGGATCCCGGATGGTCTACACGCGCATGGCCGTGCGTGCGCTGACGCTGTGGAAGGAGCACGAACAGCGCTGGAACCGCCGGCTGTTCCACGGCATCGGTGTGCTGTGGCTCGTGGAGAGTGATGAGCAGTATGAGAAAGCCGCACTGCCGATTCTGCGCGATGCCAAGGTGCGCTTTGAAGAGCTGACTGGACCCGAGGTCGTCCGTCGCTGGCCGCAAATAAATTGCGATCGCGTGCGCTGGGCGATCTACGAGACCGACGGCGGTTATCTCACAGCGCGGCGCGCCTGCGCCGCCGTCCTCGAGGGTTTTCTCGCCGAGGGCGGCGAGTACCGGCAGCTCGCGGTGCAGCCGCCGGTGCCGAGTGGCGGCCGACTTTCGAGCGTGACGTTGTCTGATGGCAGTCCGCTGACGGCAGACAGCTTCGTGTTCGCATGTGGACCGTGGCTGGGCTCTCTCTTTCCGGATGTGATCGGCGATCGCATCCGCGCCACGCGCCAGGAGGTGTTCTTCTTCGGCACGCCGCCCGGGGATCAGCGTTTCACGGAAACAGCGCTGCCCGTCTGGGCTGACCACGGCACGACGTTCATGTACGGCATTCCGGGCAACGAATGGCGCGGGTTCAAGGTGGCCGACGATACTCGCGGGCCCGTCATCGATCCGACGACCGAATCCCGAGTTCCACGGCCCGAGGCCCTGAAGATTGCACGGGACTACATCGGCTATCGATTTCCCGCATTGAAAGACGCCCCGTTGCTCGAAGCGCGCGTGTGCCAATACGAAGAGTCCCCCGACGAGCACTTCATCATCGATCGCCATGCCGGCGCGGCCAATGCGTGGCTCGTGGGTGGCGGGTCGGGACATGGCTTCAAACACGGCCCGGCAGTGGGAGAGCTTGTGGCGCGTCTCGTCCTGAGCGGGGCGGCACCGGATGAGCAATTCCGACTCTCGCGTTTCGCTCGCTAGAGACTTCGAGCGGTTCAAGCGGGAACTGCCGCGCGACTTCGCGGCGCACGTGCGCGACACCTACAGGATCGATCTGTCCGGGCGTTACCTCGGCGAGTCGCTCCCCCATCCTATCGGCAAGGGCTCCGGGCAGCTCTCGCTCAACACGGGCCAGCTCGAGACCGACGCGGACGCCGGACTCGCCTTTGCAGTGCTGAAAACCGTGATCGCGCAGGATGGCGTGGGCAGCCAGTCGATGGCGGCGTGGGCGATTCACGAGACGAGAATGAAAGTGGAGCGCAGAAGCGGCGGCTGGACGGTCACGTGGAAGGGCAGGGGGTGGGATCGGTCGTTCGACGACTACCTCGGCCTGGTGCGCGCCGCTCGAGATCTCACGCTCGCCGGTCGGCTGCTCACCGTGCCGTCCGTGAAGTACCATCTGCCCCGGCTCCGTGAGCCCTTTCGATTAGAGGAATACGCGTTCACCACCCGTGCGCTCGCGCACGCTTGGGACGCATCGCCGTTGCTGCTAGAGAAAGACTTCTCCCCAACGCTGGCAGGCGACGCGTTGTCGGATGAGAAGCGGCAGATCCTGCGGTGGCTGGAAGAGGTACCATCGTGCATTCGCGATCACGCTGCGGTGCGGCTCGCGATGAAGTTGATGAATGCCCGCTTCGATGATGGTTTCCAACGCGAAATGATCGAAGCCGCGTCGGGCGCCGATGCACTGGTGGTGTTCAACCGCCTGTACGATCCCACGTTGGGCGTCGCGTACGGCGGGCCAGAACTGAGCGACCGCAATCTTCGGGTATTGGATACCTACCGCCCCCTAGCGTCTCCTACCGCCCCCTACCGCCTCTGTGGCACCGGCAACATCCAGTCCGGCCGCATGATCGTCGAGTACGCCCGGCGTGGGTGTTCCGCGGTCCAACTCCATACCTTTTTTCAGCTCCCGCTCGAAGCGTATCCGGCGACACATGGGTCGCGCACGCAGCGCGCGTTGCATGCGCTCATCTTCGAGCCCCGCGATGGCCTCATCGCCGTCATGCTGGAGCGCGAAGCCGCCGGCTCCCTCGCGCGGCACGGCGGCGAGTTGCACTTCCTCGATCTTCTTCCGAATGCGTATCACTCGCGCTGAGCTCTTCGAGTTGACGCTCCCGCTCGTCGAGCCCTTCGTGATCTCGGGTGGGACAATTGCAGAACGACGCTCGCTGATCGTCGTTCTGCACGATGACGAGGGGCACGTGGGCTACGGGGAGTCGCCGCCGTTTGAGCTGCCCTTCTATTCCGAGGAGACGCTCGCCGGCTCGCGCGACATGATCGCGCGCGTGCTGTTGCCTCGCGTGGTGGGCCGGGAGTTCGAGGCGCCCGCGCCGGCCGCGGTGGACGCCGTGTTGCGCGACGGTGTGCGCGGCAATTGGTTCGCGCGCTCTGGGGTCGAGACTGCGGTCTGGGACCTCGAAGCACAGCGCCGCAATACCGGGCTCGCGGCGCTGCTCGGTGAAGCGCTCGACGTCCAGCCGGCCGGCACCGTTCCCTGCGGCGTCGCGCTCGGCATTCCGCCAGAGCGCCGAGCCGACATGCTCACGCGTTGGGTTTACGAAGCGGCGCAACGCGGGTACCGGCGCGTCAAGATCAAAGTCGCGCCCGGCTGGGACGCGGCCGCCGTGGCGGCCGCGCGCGAGGGGATGGCGGGGACGTCCTTGCCACTGACCGTCGATGCGAACGGCGCGTACGAGTGGCCCCGCCACGAGGACGCGCTTCGCGAGCTGGATGACGCCGGTCTTCTCTACATCGAGCAGCCGCTGCATCCCGACGAAGTCGTCGGTCACGCCCGTCTCGCAAAGACGTTACACACGCCTGTGTGCCTCGACGAAACGCTGCGCGACGCACGCACGGCGCGTCAGATCATGGCGCTCGACGGACCGAAGGTCTGGAACATCAAGGTTCATCGCGTAGGCGGGCTGAGCGAAGTCTGCCGGATCTACCGGGCTGCCCAGGAGTACGGGGCGCAGCTTTGGGCGGGGACGATGCCCGAGTCTGGGATCGGTTCGCAGGCGGCCCTCGCGGCCGCCGCCCTGCCGCTGTTCGTTTATCCCTCCGACTTGGAGCCTTCGGCCCGGTGGTTTGGCCGCAACGGTGACGTCATCAAGCTTGCAATGGGCGAGGACGGGCGTATGGTGGTGCCTCAACAATCGTGCGGAAGGCTGCTCGATCCAGGCCGATTCAGGCTCTTGACTGTGCCAGTAATATTGGCGCGATGATTAAACCCACCACGGATTACTGGGCCGGTCATCTCTACATGAGTCCCCGGCATCGACCCAAAGCGGATCAGCCCGCTCGGGACCTGCCGCCGCGGGCCGCGCAGCGATTCAAGAAAGCGCGTGAGGAGTTGCGCAGTTTGCGCCATGTCACCGAGCAGGTCGTCTATCTCGGCATGACCTGGAAGTGGGTCTGGATGTACGAAGTCGGGGGGCGCAAACTCGGCTATCTGCATCCGATGCAGTCGGGTGTGAGCGGCACGTTCGTGTTGTCAGGGCTCGAAGAGCAGGAAATCAGCGCCACGAACGGATTGCCGCGCGTCATTAAGCAAGCGGTCCGTGACGGCGCGTTGCTCGACGGCGTCCGGCATTGTTGGATGGAATTCGCTGATCTCGATGCGGTAGAGGCATTCGCCGACGTTGTGCGACTGAAATACCAATTGTTGGCGAGACCGGAATAGAGGGGCGCGAACGCAAATAGTAGCGGCGCAACATGCAGCGCCCCTACTTGTGCCGCGTTCCGTTTCAGAGATACATTCGGTGGCCTTCGGATAGGCAGTCGTCCCACACCGAAACCGAACTACTGATTAGCCGACAGAGGCCATCTGCGTTCAGCTGCGGTCGTGGTGTTGATGCTTGCCCTCCCGCCTGCGGTCGTGTACGGCCTGCAGGCCCCAACTGCTTCCCAGCGTTCCCAAGCACCGATCGTCACTGATAGCGCCGGCCAATTGAAGGGTCCCCGCCAGCCGATCTTCTTTCGACACGACGTGCATGCCGGGGACTACCAGGTCCCCTGCATGTATTGCCACTACTCGGTCGCTGTCTCGAGTGAGCCTGGCATACCGTCGCTGCAGACCTGCATGGGGTGCCACCTGTACGTCGCGGGAGGCACGCGGGCCGGCGTGAAAGCAGACACGGCGGCGGCGCGCGCCGAACGCGAGCAGGTACAGCAGCTGCGCACCAGCTCGCGCGAGCGCAAACCGCCGGAGTGGACGCGCATTCACGCCCTCCCTGGATTCGTTCGTTTTCCGCACATGCGGCACATCAAAGCGCTCGGCACCGAGGCGTGCGTGAACTGTCACGGGGACGTGCGGCAAATGCCGCAGGTCTATCAAGTATCCACGCTCAGCATGGGGTGGTGCGTCCGCTGTCACGTCGAACGCAAAGTGACGCGCGATTGCAGCATATGTCACTACTGATATGAGCGACGCCATCAATCGCCGCCGGTTTCTGAAGGTGCTCGGCGTCACCGGTGCCGGTGCCGCGGCCGTCTCGGCCTGTGGCATTGGTCCCGAGCCCACGGAAAAACTGATTCCCTATCTGGTCCAACCTGAGGACCAGATTCCCGGCACCGCGACGTACTACGCGACGACCTGCCGGGAGTGCGCGGCGGGCTGCGGCATGCAGGTGCGCATCCGTGAGGGGCGCGCCGTCAAAATCGAGGGCAATCCCGAGTCGCCGATCAATGGCGGGCGGCTGTGCGCGCGCGGCCAGGCGGCGCTGCAGGGCCTGTACAACCCCGATCGCATCCCGCACCCGATGGTGCGCAACGCGAACGGCACGTTCGAGGCGATCGATTGGGACGGGGCGATCGAGCGGCTGCGCGCCAAAGTCACGGAGTCGCGCGGGAAGGGAATCGTCTTCATCACCGGCGCTGAGGTCTCGTCGTTCGGCGATCTCGTCGACGAGTGGCTGCGGCAGATTGGCGGCCGCCGGCTCAGCTACGAGGCGTTCACCTTCGACGCGCTGCGTGCCGGCAATCGCCTGGCGTTCGGAACGCCCTCGCTACCATCCTATGACTTCGCCAACGCGAAGTATGTGCTCTCGTTTGGCGCAGACTTTTTGGATACATGGATCTCCCCGGTCGAGTTCCAGAACGGATTCACCGAAGCGCACGCGTTCGAGGGCGGTCGCGCTGCCTCGATGGCCAAGTTTGTTTACGTCGGCCCGCGCCTCTCGCTCACGGGCATGAACGCCGACGAGTGGATCGCCGCGCGGCCGGGGACCGAGGGAACGCTCGCCCTGGCCATGGCGCAGGTCATCATCGCGCGCCATCTCGCGCGGGGACCTGCCGACGCGAGTCGTCTGGTCGGCTTGTTATCCGGGTATGCGCCCAGTGCCGTTGCCGACGCGATCGGGATCGACCAGAACACCATTGTGCGCCTCGCGCGCGAGTTCGCGGCCTCGGGTGGCGGTCTGGCCGTCGCGGGCGGCATGGCAACGCAGGATGCCAATGGTGCGGCGACGGTCGCGGCGGTGAACATCTTGAACTACGTCGCCGGCGCAGTCGGGTCGCTCGTGAAATTCGGCGCAGACCCAGCGGTTGGATCGGCGAACAGCTTCGCTGATTTCACCACGCTGACGTCGGACATGGCCCAGGGACGCGTAGCGTTGGTCCTGGTGCACGGAGCGAATCCCGCGCACTCGCTCCCGGGTGCGTTCCAGCAGGCGCTCGGTAAGGTCGCATACAAGGTGAGCTTCTCGTCCTACATGGATGAGACGGCGTCCGCGTGCGACTTGATCCTGCCCGACCATCACCCGCTCGAACAATGGGCCGACAGCCGGCCACGCGCCGGTATTACAGCGCTCCAGCAGCCCGTCGTGCAGCCCGTCTTCGACACGCGCCAGACGGGCGATGTTGTCCTCCGCCTCGCGGGACGCCGCGACACGTTTAAGGACTACGTCCAGGGTAAATGGCAGGCACTCCAGCCGCGCAGCCCCCGCCGCGCGCCGGCCGCCGGCGCCGCTCCCGATCAGTTCGTGTTCGACGCTTTGACAAAGGGCGGCGTCTACGGCGAGGCGCCGACCCGGGCCGTGCGGCTGGCGACCGATCTGTCCGCTGTCGCTCCGAGTCTCGCCGCTGAGGCAACAGGGCCCGAGGATCAGACTGTCGTCGTCTTCCCCCATACGGTCCTCCATGACGGCCGCGGCGCCAACAAGCCCTGGCTGCAGGAGCTGCCTGATCCGGTGTCGAAGATCGCGTGGCACAGCTGGGTCGAGGTGCATCCGGACACGGCCGCGAAATGGGGAGTCAGCACCGGCGACTTCCTGCTGCTCAAGTCGCCCTTTGGCGCGCAGAAATTCCCCGCGTGGCTGACGCGTTCCATTCGCCCCGATGTGCTCGCGGTGCCGACGGGACAGGGACACACGGCCTATGGCCGGTACGCGCAGGACCGCTCCGCCAACGCATTCGAGCTGCTGGGGCCAGAGGTCAACGGGTACGGTGGGCGCACGTTCGTCGTGCGCGCCAGCGCCACCAAGACTGGCGAGCATCGCCGGATCGTCACCACCGAAGGGAGCCCACGCGAACGTGGTCGCGGCACGGTCGAGGTGCTGGGCGTCGCGCGCGCCAGGTCGCTGCGCGCGGGCCAGGCGCCCTTCCACCACGAAGAGACACCCGAATACGCGAAAGAGGCCGTCGAGTGGTGGGCCGAGCGACAGTATGAGAAGACTGAGCTCGGCGACTATCGCGGCGAGCAACCGCGCTGGGGTCTCGCGATCGACCTGTCGAAATGCACGGGGTGCTCGGCGTGCGTGACGGCGTGCTATGCCGAAAACAACATCGCGACCGTCGGTGAGGACCTCATGCAGCGCGGGCGCGAGATGGCGTGGCTGCGGCTCGAGCGGTACTGGCTCACCGATGCGCATGGTGAACCCCAAGGCGCCGTGAATTCACCGATGCTGTGCCAGCAGTGCGGCAACGCACCGTGCGAGCCGGTCTGCCCCGTCTTCGCCGCGTATCACACACCGGACGGCCTGAACGGGCAGGTCTACAACCGCTGCGTCGGTACGCGTTACTGCTCCAATAACTGTCCTTACAAGGTTCGCTACTTCAACTGGTACAACTTTGCGGAGCGAGACGGCCAGTTCGAAGCGTGGCCCGAACCGCTGTCAATGCTGCTCAATCCGGACGTCACGGTGCGCGAGAAGGGCGTGATGGAGAAATGCACGTTCTGCGTGCAGCGCATCCGTGGTGCACAAAATCGGGCGCGGCTCGAGAATCGCACGGTGCGTGACGGCGACATCGTCACCGCCTGCCAGCAGACGTGCCCGTCGGACGCGATCGTGTTCGGCGATCTCAATGACCGCCGCTCGCGGGTCTCGCTGCTCGCCGGCGATCCGCGCGGCTACCACGTGCTCGCCGGTCTGAATACCAAACCCGCGATCACCTATCTCGCGCGGGTCGTCGCTCAGGAAACCGCCGCCGCGGGTACCGCCAATCATGGCTGAGCACGCGACAGCGCCGTCGCGCGTGACGTACGACTACGTCACTCGGACGATCGCGCGGACGCTGGGCGGCCCGTCCCGCGGCTACTTCCTGCTGTTGGGCGCCGCCGTGGCGCTGCTCGCGGTCGGCATCATCACGCTGCTGTACCTGCTGCGTTACGGCCTCGGGCTCGCGGGGTACTCGCATCCCGTGTACTGGGCCGTCTACATCACCTGCTTCGTATTCTGGGTGGGCATCGCGCACTCCGGGACGCTGATCTCCGCCATTCTGTTTCTCTTCCGTTCCGGATGGCGCACGGCGGTCTACCGCACCGCTGAAGCGATGACGGTGTTCGCCGTCATGACCGCGGGCCTGTTTCCGCTCATTCACATCGGACGGCAGTGGTACTTCTACTGGCTGATTCCGTACCCCAACGAGCGCGGCCTCTGGCCGAACTTCAAGTCGCCGTTGATCTGGGATGAGTTCGCGATCGGCACCTACTTCACGGTGTCGACCGTGTTCCTCATCATGGGCCTGATTCCCGACGTCGCGGCGGTGCGCGACCTCGCGACCGGTTGGCGGAAGAAGCTGTACGCGATCTGTGCAATCGGCTGGACGGGCACGAACGAGCAGTGGCGGCACTACAGCAAGGGCTACCTCTACCTGGCTGCCCTTGCCACGCCGCTGGTGCTATCGGTTCACAGCGTCGTGTCGTGGGATTTCGCCATGGCGATCGTGCCCGGATGGCACGCGACGATCTTCGCCCCCTACTTCGTCGCGGGCGCGATCTACTCGGGCTGCGCGATGGTGATCACGCTGCTGACGCCCATCCGCAAGCTCTTCGGCTTGGAAGAGCTGATCACGGTCCACCATTACGAGAATCTCGCGAAGCTCTGCTTGCTCACCGGCTCGATCGTCGGTTACGCGTACGTGTGCGAGTACTTCATCGCGTGGTTCAGCGGCAATCCCACCGAGCGCGCGGCGTTCTGGTATCGCGCTTTCGGCCCATTCTGGTGGGCGACCTGGACGATGATCATTTGCAACGCGTTCCTGCCGCTCTTGCTGTGGATCAAGAAGATCCGCACGAACATCACGGCGCTGTTCGTGATCTCGATCTTCGTGAACATCGGGATGTGGTTCGAGCGCTACGTCATCATCGTGGTGTCGCTGGCCGGGGAACCGTTCGAGCCGTGGGCGAATGCGGTCTATAACCCCACCTGGGCCGACTGGGGCATCATGGCCGGCAGCTTTGGCTGGTTCTTCATGTGGTTCCTCTTGTTCGTGAAGAACTTCCCGGCTGTCTCGATCAGCGAGGTGAAGGAAGTGCTCGCGCCGCCCAAGCGGCAAGCGGCGCGGCAGGCGGCGCATCGGACATGAGTCAGCTCCGCATGCCGCTCCCAGGCCCGCTGCGCGAGATCTTTCATCCACCGCCGACCCCGGGTGTGCTGGGTGTGTTCTCTCACCTCGACGCGACGCTCGAGGCGATCAAGAAACTGCGCGCGGCTGATCACACCGATTTCACGGTCTACTCGCCGATCCCGCGGCACGAGATCGAGGAGGCGCTGGGGCAGGCGGTCAGCCCGGTCCGCATGTTCACGCTGATCGGGGGCATCGCCGGGTGTTCCATTGGTGCCTGGATAACCCTGTGGATGTCGGGCGACTGGCCGATCCTGGTCGGCGGCAAGCCGATCGGAGCGATCCCACCGTACGTCGTCATCATGTTCGAAATGACGATCCTGTTCGGTGCGTTGTCGACGATCCTCGGGATCCTGCTGAACTCGATGTTTGCCGCGCGCCGTCTGGGGACGATCCAGTACGACCCCCGCTTCACCAACGACAAGTTCGGCATCTTCGTCCCCGCGGAATCGGATAAG
>DATFVZ010000280.1:0-2623 GCA_035259785.1 Gemmatimonadales bacterium | reverse complement strand
AAGCGAGCCAAACTTGGCTTCGCAGATGCGCGTCGCGTTCTCCAGCATTACCTGGAAGATCGGCTCCAGCTCGCCGGGCGAGCTCGAAATGACTTGCAGCACCTCGGACGTCGCGGTCTGCTGCTCCAGCGACTCGCTCAGCTCGCGTGTTCGCGCCTGCACCTCCTCGAACAGCCGCACGTTCTCAATCGCGATCACCGCCTGGTCGGCGAACGTGGTCACCAGCTCGATCTGCTTGTCGGTAAATGGGCGCACCGTGCGTCGCATCAGCACGATCACGCCAATCGGCTCGCCTTCACGCAATAGCGGAACACCGAGCATGGTACGGTAGTTGCCGATTTTCGATGGCTCTACAAACTTGTATTCCGGATCGGCGAGAATGTCGGATATTTGAATGACTCTGCGTTCAAGCGCGGTTCGGCCGGTGATAGTTCCTCTACTCAACTCGATTGGATTGTTCCGCATATACTCCATAAGCGCGGGCGGGTAACCGTAGCTAGTGACTTGCCAGTAGGCGTTGTCCTTCTGGCGCGTAATGGCTCCCAAGTCCGCCTCGCACAGCCGCGCCGCTGATTCGACCAGCGTATCGAGCACGACTTGTAGATCGAAGGTCGAGCGGCTGATCACCTTGAGCACGTCGGCGGTGGCAGTCTGCTGCTGTAGGGATTCGCGCAGCTCGTTGAGCAGCCGCGTGTTCTCGATGGCGATGACCGCTTGGCTGGCGAAATTCTTGACTAGCTCGATCTGCTTGTCGGTGAACGGCCGCACCTCTTGGCGATAGATTGCAATGGCACCGATTAGCTCATCATCTTTGAGCATCGGCACAACGATGTGTGAACGCGCGCCCGCCAGCCGGGCCGAAAGAGGCTTGTTCTCTTCCGCGGCCGCATCGAGGGTGTGGACCACCTTTTTTGTCCGCAACATGCGGTCGAGGGGAACTCCGGGCGGCGGCGTAAACGTTTTGCGCAGCAGAGCGTCGACAAGGGCGGGCGGCGCACCGACCATGGCCTGCGCGACGAACGCGCCGTCGCTATAACGGTGCAGCATGCCGAACTTTGCCTCGCAGATGCGAAGTGCATTCTCCAGCATGGCGCTGAAGACAGGCTCAAGCTCGCCGGGTGAGCTCGAGATGACGCCCAAGACCTCCGAGGTGGCGGTCTGCTGCTCCAGGGCTTTGCTTAGATCATCGGTGCGCTGGCGCAGCTCGTTCAGTAGACGCGTGTTCTCGATGGCAATGACGGCTTGGTTGGCGAAATTTTGGACCAGCGCGATCTGCTTGTCGATGAACGGACGGACTTCCTGGCGGTAAATGCCGATTGTCCCGATAAGCTCGTTCTCTTTGAGCATCGGGACGATGAGAAGCGTGCGGGCGCCGGCGAGGTCGGCTAGGGCGAGAACCACTGGGTCGCCTTCGAGGTAAGGCCGCCGGGCCCGAATATCCTCGATGTGGGCGATTTGTCTTGTCCTTTGGACGTAGCCGAGACCGCTTTCAGGGTGGGGACGGAACGGCCCGGACCTCGCTTCTACGTATTGTGGAGGCGCGTTGTGGAACGCAACAGTGCGGAAACTGTCGCCGTCGTAAAGATTGAGCATCCCAAACATGGCGCCGCAGATGCGCGTTGCATTCGCCAACATGGCATCGAAGACGGGCTGTAAGTCGCCGGGCGAGCTGGAGATGACCTGCAGCACCTCCGAAGTCGCGGTCTGCTGCTGCAGCGATTCGCGCAGCTCGTTGAGCAGGCGCGTGTTCTCGATGGCGATGACGGCCTGGTTGGCGAAACTAGTCACCAGCTGGATCTGCTTGTCGGTAAACGGGCGCACCTCCTGTCGGTAGATGGCAATGACACCGATTAGCCGTTCCTCCTTGAGCATCGGCACATTCAGCGTGGTCCGCGCTCCGCCGTAAATGGTAATCCCCGGCGGAGTGAACGTTGGCGGGACGTCGATGTAATTCTTTTCGGCGCGAGTATCGGCAATGTGGACCGTATGTTTCGTCTGCGCCACTCGCGCGACGCCGGAGCTAGGCGGGGGGCGGATAACAGTTCCCCGGCGGCGTTCCTTTGCCAGTCGTGCCGGTGCACCGTGCAACGCGGCGACGCGGTATTGCCCTTCCCCCTCGCACAGGTACAGCATGCCGAACTTGGCCTCGCAGATGCGAGTCGCGTTCGCCAGCATGGCTTTGAACACCGGCTCAAGATCGCCGGGCGAGCGGCTGATGATCTCGAGCACCTCCGAGGTCGCCGCCTGCTGGTCCAGCGCCTCAGCAAGTTTCTTTTTCAGGTCGGCGTTGGCTGCGCCGCGGTCAACGTGAGTTCGCGCCTTCGTTGTCTTCGAACGAAGACCGGTAATGCGTCTTCGGCTCTTCGCCCCTTTGCGAGCCAAGATCACCTCGTCGGCACAGTCATTGGTCCCCTATTCAGTGGGCCCAGCCAAGGATCGAGCCTGTCAATCCTAACAGAACCGCACGTGAACTTGCGCCTCTTCATTCGATCACCTCGTCGGCGCGGGCGAGCAGCGTCGGCAGCACGGTGAGGCCGAGCGTCTTCCTGGGTTGCGCCTTCGTGGCGCGCCAAGCGGCTCTAAAAAAGACTTAACCCTTGACCATTTTACCAAGGATCGTCTT
>DATFVZ010000279.1:0-2367 GCA_035259785.1 Gemmatimonadales bacterium | reverse complement strand
GTCCATAGGATCACGATGAAGGAGGCAAGCGTCACGATTGCGCCGAGGAGCCCGACGCTGATGGTCAGCGCGCGCTCGATGAACAGTCTGATGTCCTCGGCGATGCGTTGGTCGGGATTGTCTGCGGCATCGCCCAGCAGCTGCATTCGATAATGCGTGGCTCCTTCCAGCCAGTGGGAGAGGTACATCTTGGTCATCCAGCGCCGCCAGCGGATCTGTAGCCATTGGTTCAGATACAGCTGGTAGACTTGGAGGACCGTGGCAGCCGCCGCGAGGAGGCAGTAGAAGAGCAGCTGAGCGATGAAGACGTCCCAGTTCCGCTCCTGCAGTGAATTGTAAAAGGTGTTGTACCATTGATTGAGCAGGACCGTGATGCCGACCAGGCTGAGCTCGGTCGTGATCACCGCTGCGAGCAGGACGCGCCCGGCCCAGCGGTCCTCGGAGCGAAAATACGGTAGCGCAAGCCGCCAGATGGTCGCTATTGACGAAACGAAGCCGCTCACGGGAGCCTCCGATTGTTTACGCCGGCGTTCGGAACAAGTCGCCGACGCAGGCGGCGCATCCTAGCCGCCGTTGTACAACTGTCGGGCGCTGTTGGCCTTGCGACCGGACATCTCGCTTGACCTGCGCCAGGATATCGTCCCCCCTCGGAACCCACCCCGCTTCTCGGCACGCTGACGATAAGGGTGGACGGAATCCCGGCGTGCCATCCTGCGAACCGACGTTCTGGCTCCCGTTCGTTAGAGTTTGCCCTCCTGGAGCGCAGATGATCTCGGCTTCCGGCCCTTCCGCTAGTGCCTGGTGTTGCTGTCCCAATTGAGAATGTTGCTCTTCGGCTCGGTCGTGGAGCGAGCGCTGTCTTCTTGTTGTTCGCTCGCGGACGATTTCTTCATGCTTTCGATTAGGCTTTTCGGACGCATGTCGGTCCAATGCTGGTTTATGAATTCGAGGCAAGCGGTGCGACTGTCGGAAGCGTGAACGATGGTCCAGCCCGCAGGAACCTCGATGAAGCTCGGCCAAAGAGAATGCTGTCCCTCCTCGTTGACGAGGACGTGATAGACGCCGTTTTCGTCTTCAAATGGATTGGTCATGTTGTCCTCCTCCGACAGGGACTGTGCGGGGGCCTGTTTCGGTGCGCTCGCGAGCCATGCGAGGCTTGTTGCGCTGCTTGCGGACCCGCACAGATGCGATCGACCCCGCTATCGCGTGAGTGCTCCGCCTTCATTGCCGCGTGGGCGCGATCAAATCGTCATGGCGGTGGCGCACTTTGTCAAGTGCGAGTGGACGACGGACAGTCGCGCCACTCCGGTACAAACGCCTAGCACGGGCTGTGTGCGTATGTTAGTGTTCAAGGACCGGCGCGTTTGGACGCGACGCATGCTGGTCAGCGCTCTCGAGCAAGCTTGATCGGCCATCAGAGTGACGAGAAAGGATCCGCACATGGCAGAGGAAACGACCGGGGCTGGGCCAGCCGAGAAGAGCGCGCCCGCCGAGGGCATCCCTGGCTCCGCCACCGCCGCGGTGGCGGAGGACGAACGCTATGAGGCGGCGTCGAAATTGGTCGATCGGTTTTCGCTGTGGTCCGGTGCCGCCGGCTTGATTCCGGTTCCGCTCGTCGACATCGTTGCGGTCGGCGGAGTCCAGCTCGAAATGTTGCGTCGCCTGTCGGAAATCTACAACGTTCCGTTTTCCGAGAATCGCGGCAAATCGTTCATTGCGAGCATAGCGGGATCAGTGATTCCGGCTAGTACCGCTGCGGGCGGAGTGACGAGCGCGCTCAAGGCGATCCCGGGTCTCGGAACAGTGATTGCGGCATTTACGATGCCGGCGTTCTCTGCCTGCGCCAGCTACGTGATCGGCAAGGTCTTCATTCAGCATTTCGCTTCCGGTGGCACGCTGCTTGACTTCAATCCCCCCGATTATCGCGAGTTCATCAAGACGCAAAAGGAGAAATGGATCTCCCGGTCGGCGACGCCGCCGGCTACCTCGTCCGCCTCGGCTGCGCAAAATGGGTCGTCGGGCAAGGGCGCGACCGGCCCGTGATCAGCATCGGATCTGATCCTTCGCTGAGATCGCTGGCGCCGCCAGCTCGGACCGGCGCTGGAGCAGGAGAGATGGCGTAATGGCTATCGCGGTGGTGTTGTATGTCATATTTTGCCTGCTCGCGGGGCTCGCCGGCAGTCACCGCCGGATGGGCTTCTTCGGCACATTTTTGCTGTCGCTGGTTATCACTCCGGTGCTGGTGTTGCTCCTGCTGATATTGACCGGGCCGTCACGCGCCGAGCGGGACCGCTCCCCGCAAAGCAATTGAGCGCCGTCGCGGCCGAAGCTGTAGTTGCCCGCAGTCGTCGGGATCGGCATCCTGCG
>DATFVZ010000278.1:0-4632 GCA_035259785.1 Gemmatimonadales bacterium | reverse complement strand
CCCGTGCCGGTGGTTCCGGCCGATCCTATCCGTCACAAGGATCGATTCGACAAGGTGAAGACGTGGATGGACGACCTGAAGGTCGGCCGCAGCAACGAACGCAAGGGCTTCATGCGGATCGACAGTTAAAGGATAGGAAGGTCAACCCGGCACTGCCTGCCGGGCGCGCTACACATCACCAAGGCCTCAGCGTGAGCTGAGGCCTTTTTTTCCGGATCCAGTGCGAACTCGAAGGCAACCTGGTGATCGGACGCCGGAGCAATCGACTCAGGGAAGCGGGCATCCTCTGAGGCGACGGAGGCGCGCGAGAGTGAATATTGCCGAGCACCAAAGGCATTGATACCCGCTCGGGCGAGCTCGTCCGGAGGATCATCGTGTTCGGGTTCGAGATCCGGGCCAGACCTGGCGCGCATCCCGCGCGACGGTCGGCCCTTCCAGCATGGCGGATATTTTTCTCAGCTACGCAAGCGAGGACCGCGAGCGCGCGCGTCCGCTTGCCAATGCGCTGCAGTCTCTCGGATGGAGCGTGTGGTGGGATCGGAAGATCCCGGCGGGCAAGACCTTCGCCGAGGTGATCGAGGCGGCGATCACTGAGTCGCGTTGCGTGATCGTGCTGTGGTCGCGCGAGTCGGTAAAGTCGCAGTGGGTCCGCGAGGAAGCGGATGAAGGCAAGAAGCGCCGCAAGCTCGTACCGGTCGTCATCGACAACGTCGAACCGCCGATGGGGTTCCGCGCCATTCAGGCCGCGGACCTGGTCGGCTGGGATGGAGCATCGACGACAGCGGGGTTCGAGCAGCTGGTGGCGGATCTGAGCCCGCTACTGGGTACGGCGCCCGATGGCAAGGCCGCTACCGGTTCGCGAGCGCAGGAGAAGACGGCGCCGCTGAACGCGAGCTCCGCGAACGAGCGTCGGCCGCCCTCAAAGCGCAGGCGCTGGATACCGGCTGTCATGGCCCTCGCAATCCTGGCGTTCGCCGCTTGGGGGCTCGGTGCCTATCACAGCGACGTGCAGCGCCGCGACGCAGGGCTCCAAGCGGAGAAGAGAGCGCTCGTGGACGAGCGCCGGCGCGCAGCAGAAGAAACGGCAGACAGGGAAGCAGAGTTCATTGCGAAACGGAAAGCGCTCGACGCGCGGCTGAGGGAAGTGGTCGAGCAAGCCGCTGAAGAGCGACGTGCGACCGAAACGGCACCGCGACCCAGAGCTGCGCCACCGACGCCGCAGGCGCGACCGGAAGGATCACGCCAATCAGCGGTATCGCAGCCACGCGCAGTCACCGAGTCACTCGACCTCAGCGGCTTGTGGCGCGACAACTGGGGCAACACGTCCCAGATCACGCAACGCGGAGACGCGTATACGTTTACTGCATGGGGGAGCGCGTGCCGAGGCAACTTCCGTTCGACCGGCAGCGGGACGATCAGAGGGAAGTACGTCGAAAGCACCTACCAGTCGACGATTCCGTCGCAGGGGCGCTGCTCGGGAACGGTGTCTGACGACGGGAGGCGGGCAACATCGACATGCGTGGACTCGGTCTGCGGTCAGTTCGCGTTGTCCTCGGTTCGACAATAGCAACGACCAAGCGCCTAGCCTTGCAAAACCAGGTCTCGGGTCTGCGAGACCGATTCCCCGGACTTTTCTACCCGAACGGCGAATGACCCCAGGCCGCTAGCGGATATCCGCACCGCCAGTCGGGAACGCGGCGGCGTCTCGCGACATCCAATCGCGCGACGTCAACGTAGGACGCACCCGTGACCCGCGCACTGGCCTCCGAGGAGCTATCAAGGAGCGACACCGAGCTCGCCCGGTGCGCCGCGTTCATGCGTCGTCACGACCGCGCGCTCTACCGCACCGCGCGGGCCGTCTTGCGCACCCGTTTCCCGTCTGAATCCAGCAGTCCGTCGTCCTCTGACAAGGAGAAGCCATGAAGGTCCTACATACTATTGCCATTGCCCTGTTGTCCTTCGTGTTCGCGCCGGCGCACGCCCAGGCGCCCTCGGATCCGCAGATCGCGGGGATCGTGGTGACCGCGAATCAGATCGATATCGACGCCGGCAAGCTCGCCGTGGCAAATACCAAGAACAAGGAAGTAAGCAAATTCGCTCAGCAGATGATCACCGACCACACGGCGGTGAACAACCAGGCGGCGGCGCTGGTGAAGAAACTCAACGTAACGCCTGAAGACAGCGATACGGCCCGCAGCCTGAAGAGCGGGGCGAAGGACAACATGACGAAGCTGCATGGCCTGAAGGGCGCCGAGTTCGACCGTGCCTACATCGATCACGAGGTCGCTTACCACCAGCAGGTGCTCGACGCGATCGACAAGGTGCTGATCCCGAACTCCAAGAACGCGGAACTGAAGGACCTCCTCACCAAGACGCGCCCGGCGATCGCCGCGCATCTCGATCACGCGAAGATGGTCCAGAGCTCGCTGAAGTAATGAGAGGCAAGAGCATCCTGTGCGCCGCTGCGCTCGCAGCGGCGCTCGGCGCTCCGCCGGTGCAGCCGGCCGGGAAGCCACACACGGTAACGATCGAAGGTATGAAGTTCGCGCCCGAGCGGATCGAGGTGGCCGTGGGCGACACGATCACGTGGATCAACAAGGATTTCTTGCCGCACAGCGTGACTGCGCCGGCGGCCCGCCTGGAATCCGGGGATCTCGCGTCAAGCCAGACCTGGAAGTTCACCCCGCGCAAGAAAGGCGAGATCGACTATATCTGCCGCCTGCATCCCGTGATGCGCGGCGTGGTCGTCGTCAAGTAAGGCCCATCCTGCGACGTCCTCGATCCAGGATCGCGACAGCGTCCTGGGCTGCTGCCGCAGGTCTCCAAACCGGAATTCTGGCGAGCGCCTGCTAGCGGCTGCAAGGGCGGGCTGTAGCGACTGCTTCATGGTCGAGCACGCACGTAGTAGAGTTTCCGCGAAGCACAACAGCGAATGCGTCTCTGCCCTGGATTAACAGGGGCTCGTCGCTCGTTGACACCCAGGGCGAACGCTTACCGATCCTCATTTGGGCGATATTTCCCCGCTTCATGACCGAATCAACCCGAACCATCCCGCGCGTCGCGTCAGCCGCCAACCTCCACCGCTCGGCATCGCTCAAGGTCCTGCTCATCCTCGGCCATCCTCGCAAAAATAGCCTGTGCGGCGCCTTGGCGGACGCGTACGCAGCGGGAGCAGAAGAAGCCGGTGTCAACCTCAAGCGTCTCCATGTTGGCGATATGGCGTTCAATCCGAACGTCGTCGCCGGTTCGCCGCGCAACCAGCCGACTGAGCCCAGCATTGCGCAGGCCATGGAGCTGCTGGAATGGGCGGACCATGTGGTGTTCGTCTTTCCGACCTGGTGGGGCACGATGCCCGCAGCGCTGAAGGGATTTCTCGATCGGGTGCTGATGCCGGGGTTTGCCTTCGAGGAGCACGAAGACGGACCCGGTTGGACCAAGCTTTTGACGGGCAGGTCGGCCCACTTGCTCACGACGATGGATACACCCCCGTGGGTCTATCGCTGGATCTATGGGTCCCCGGGGCTCAACGGCTTGGGACGCGCCACTCTCGGCTTCTGCGGGATTGCGCCGGTTCGCCGCTCGATTTTCGGTCCGGTGAAGGAGTCCGATCCGCAACGCCGTTCGCTTTGGCTCGACGTCGCGCGACGCCACGGAGCCCGATTGCGCGACGGCGTTCTGACGAAGGGCGAGCGCGTGCGTAGCGCGATCGGGAGCTGGGTCGCGGCGCTGCGATTGCAGTTCCATCCGATGGCCTGGGCCGCCTACGGGATCGGGGCGGCCGGCGCCTATCGCGTGACGGGCAAGTTCGACGCTGCCGCGCTTTGGCTGGGCTTGCTCTGCATTTTTTGCCTCGAGATCGCAACCGTGTTCACGAACGAGTATTTCGACTTCGAGAGCGATCGTCGCAATCGGAACTTCGGACCGTTCACCGGCGGATCGCGTACGTTGGTCGACGGCCGAATCACGCTCCGGGAGATGCGGCTCGGCATCGCCGCGGCGATCGGATGCTTTCTCATCGCCGCCATCGCGCTCGCGTTCGTCGTGCGGGCGATCGATCCGTTTGTTCTGCTGACCGCTCTCGCGATTCTGGCCATCGGCTACACGACGCCGCCGCTCAAGCTCTGCTGGCGGGGCCTGGGCGAGCTGGATGTGGCCTTGACGCATAGCACGGCGATCATCCTGTGCGGATACATGTTCCAAGGCGGCTCGTGGGACTCCTCCTTTCCTTGGCTGGTCAGTCTGCCGCTGTTCTTGGCGGTGCTGCCCGCGATCATTCTTTCTGGAATTCCCGACTATCCTGCCGATCACGCGGTCGGGAAGCGCACGCTTGCCGTGGCGCTCGGACCGCGCCCTGCCATCCGGGTGGCGCAAGCGGCAACGCTGCTGGCGGCGCTCATCGCCGTCCTGTGGGAACAGAAAGGCGTCGCGACGCCCGCGTTCGCGGCGATCGGGATCCTCGTCGTGCCGTACGCCATCCTGCAAACGCTGCTGCTCGAGCGCTTTCTGCGGAGTGGGCGGGCGCCAGGACGAATCGATGGCTTGATGGCGCTTTCTCTGTTTTACATCGTCTGGTTCGTCGCTCTGCCTCTCTGGCAACTGACCCATCGGGCTGGTTGATCTAGTATCGAGCCG
>DATFVZ010000277.1:0-9721 GCA_035259785.1 Gemmatimonadales bacterium | reverse complement strand
GCCACTCCCGCCGCGCGCTCGAGCTCGACGGCTCGCTGGCGGGCGCGCATTACGGCCTCGCGTTTCTCCTGTTGCAACGCGGCGACCCCGACGGCGCGGCGCAGCACCTGAAGACGTTCCTCGCGCACCCGCCGCGCGGCCCGGACGCGCAGAAGTGGATCGAGCACGCCACGCAGGCACTGCACGATCTCGGCGCAGGCGCACCGGCGAGCGCGCCCGAAGAGAGGACAGGCAGCCGCTGATCCGGACGGTCCTGCTACTGGCAGTTCTCGCAGTGGTCGCGTGCAAAGTGAGTACCAATCTCGACCAGGTGATCGCGCTCGATATCGGTCTGCCCTACGGCGGGCAGGTCGAGGTCGGCGATACGCTGGTGCCCACCGCTCGCGCGTTGAACGGTCACGGCGACTCGGTCGGGGCCGAGATCGTTTGGGTCGCGCTCGACACCAGCGCAATTCGACTGATCGATACCGCCACGGGCGCCGTGGAGGGGAAGGCGCTAGGATCGGACAGCTTGCAGGCGCAGGTGGATCTGCTGCGCTCGAATCCGATTCGGGTAACCGTGATCGCGCATCTCGATTCGGTGCTGGCGCTGGGCCCAACGCTGGACACCGTCATCGTCTCGGCGGACTCGCTGTCCGATTCGCTCAGCGTGCAGCTCTTCGCGTCTCCGTCGGCCGCGATCGGCCGCCGAGTGATCTTCACCGCGACGACCTTTCCGGCGAGTGGTCCGCTCTTCACTTTTGTCCCAAACGATACGGTTTCCAGCAGCGGTACCGGCATCGCCGCAACGCGCCTGCGGCTCGACTCGGGCAGTTCCCTTCCCGACTCGATCGTCGTGCTCGCGAACGTGAGCCGACCGGACGGAACGCCCATTCTCGGCAGTCCGGTGAAATTCCTTGTGGCGTTTCTCCCATGAAAAAGGGAACGCTGACCCAGCTCTTTTTCACGACGGTGGATCGACATGCCGGTTTGCCAGCGGCGTTCCGGTCGAAAGTGGGAGACGCCTGGGTCGGGGTCACGCATCGGGAGGCCCTGGATCGCGTTCAGGCGATTTCTCTTGGCTTGCGCGAGCTTGGCGTCGCCGCGGGCGACAAGGTCGCGATCGTTTCCGAGAACCGCCCCGAGTGGGCCCTCGCCGATTACGCCTGCCTGGCCACGCGCGCCGCTGATGTCCCGATCTATCCGACGCTCACGGCGAAACAGACCGAGTACATCCTGAGGGACTCGGAATCCGTCGCGGTGTTCTGCTCGACCGCCGCGCAGGTCGATAAGGTACTGGAAGTCAAAGGCTCACTCCCCAACCTGCGGTACGTCATCGTCTTCGACTCGGGGGCCGCGGCGTTCCGCTCCCCTCCCGCGGCGATGTCCCTGACGGAGCTCGAAAGCCGGGGCCGGGCAGCCGCCGGCCGCTATCCCGGCTGGCGGAACGACGCGCTGAGCGCGCAGCCGGATGACCTCGCGACCCTGATCTATACGTCGGGCACCACGGGCGATCCCAAGGGCGTGATGCTGTCGCACCACAACATCTGGTCGAACGTGCAAGCCTGCTTGCAGATGATCCCCATCGGCGGTGGAGACGAGTGTCTGTCGATGCTGCCGCTCTCGCACAGCTACGAGCGGATGGTGGATTACACCCTGTTTCAGGCGGGTGTGATCATCAACTACGCCGAATCGTTCGATACCGTCGCCGCCAATCTGCAGGAGGTAAAACCGACGGTCGTGCTGTCGGTGCCCCGGCTGTACGAGAAGGTCTACGCGCGGGTGCTGGAGAACGCCCTGTCGGGCAGCGCCATCAAGCGCTCGATCTTTTTCTGGGCAAAGCGTGCCGGAGAGCAGTGGGCGACGTTGTCGCTCGCCGGTGTCCCCATTCCCGGCGGCCTGGCGATCAAGAAGAAGCTCGCGGACCGGCTCGTGTTTTCTAAGCTCCGGGCCAGAACCGGCGGACGGATCCGTTTCTTTGTCTCCGGCGCGGCCCCACTCTCGGCGGACATCGCGAAGTTTTTCTACAGCGCGGGACTCCCCGTCATTGAAGGCTACGGCCTGACCGAGTCGTCACCGGTGCTCACGCTCAATCCGCTCGATGCGATCAAACTCGGCACGGTCGGCCGCGCGATCCCGGGCGTCGAGATGAAGATCGCAAGCGACGGCGAAATCCTGGCGCGCGGGCCGAATATCATGCAGGGCTACTACAAGCTGCCCGAGGCCACTCGCGAGGCGATCAACCCGGAGGGCTGGCTGCTCACGGGGGACATCGGCGTGCTCGATTCGGACGGCTATCTCAAAATCACGGACCGCAAGAAGGAATTGCTGAAGACCGCGGGCGGGAAGTACATCGCACCGCAGCCCATCGAAGGAATGGTCAAGCGCAACCAGTTCGTCGCCAATGCCGTGCTCTATGGCGACCGCCGCAAGTTCCCGATCATGCTCGTCGTGCCGAACTTCGACAACCTGGAGCGTTGGGCACGCGAGCGCGGGTTGAACTACGCCACGCGGGGCCAGCTGCTCGAGCTGGCGGACGTGAAGGCAAAGGTGGAGCGCGAGGTGATGGGGTCGCTGCACGACCTCGCAAAGTTCGAAACGCCGAAAAAAGTGGTCCTGCTGGAAAACGACTTCACGATCGAGTCAGGTGAGCTCACGCCCACGCTGAAAGTGAAGCGGCGCGTCGTCGAACGGAACTACAAGCGCCAGATCGATGCGGCGTATGCCGCCGGGGACGCGCTGGCGGCGACGATCGAGTCCTGAGCTCTTTGTTCGATTCTTAGCTCTTCGCACCCACCCAGAGTCCGTGTTCCGCCGCCAGCTTCACGAGCCCGATCGGCAGTTCGGGTTCTTCGTTTTCGACCACGAATCGGCGGCCGCGCAACAGCACCCGATGCGCCTCGACGAGCCACGGCGAGGTGGCGAGATCGGCGCCCACGACGACGCCGCGGGCCACGGCGCTGCGCAGCGGCACGCGCTCGTTCGTGTACAGCAACGATAGCGTCGGCTGTTCTTCCATTTCGAGCGGCGCGTTGACGCCGACGAAATGGATACCCTCCATGAGGCCGCTGAGGCGGAGCGCCTGACGCACGGCAGAGCCGATCAGCACGACGTACCCGCCGGGACCCGACAGCTCGAGCAGCGCCTGCAGCTCCCCGGCATCGGCAGACGGCAGCGGTGACGGGGGGTTGTACACATGCCGGGAGCCGGACGGCTTGTCGCCGGCGACCCGCTCCGGGCTGCGTCGGAAGTTCACGATCCCGCGCGAGATCGGGTACTCCTTGTGACAGACCGGGCACCCGATCAGCCCGGAGCGCACCATGCGGTCCCGGATTTCGCCGGTCGAGAGCACGAGCATCTCCTCTCGATGCGCTTCGGGACAACGGAGCATTTCTGTGAGCTCGATGTGCATTAGAAGCCGCGCGTCGCACGTCGCACGATTACCCTCTTGGCGTGTAGATGGCCGGTAATAAGCGAATCTCCGTCACAGCGACATGCTCAGGCTGCGTGACCGCGTACACGACGGCGGCGGCCACGTCTTCGGCCCGCATCATGTTCTTGCGCTTGGTGAAACCGGGCTTGGAATCGGGATCGACCGCGTTCCAGATATCCGTATCGACGGGACCGGGTGAAACGAGCGTCGTGCGCACACCGCTCTTCGCCGTCTCCTGTCGGATCACTTCGTGCATGCCGCGCAATCCGAACTTGCTGGCAGCGTACGCGGTCGATCCTGAGAAGCCGATGTAATCGGAGATTGACCCGATGGTGACGACGTGGCCGCTGCCGCGGTGCACCATCTTCGGGACCAGGGCGTGTGCGATGAGAAACGCCCCCGTGAGGTTGGTCGCCAGGGTGGTCGTGAAGTCCTCGTACGTGGTCTCCGCGAGCGGCTTGATGAAAAAGACGCCGGCGTTATTCACGATCACGTCGGGTACACCCAGCTCCCGTTCGATGCGGGTGACGGTACGCTCGACGCTGGTGGGATCGGTAACATCACACGCGAGGTCGGTGCGTCGGTCTGCCCTCGCGTCGCGCAGGCTGCGCGCCAGCCGGACGACATGCATACCGGCGGCCGCGCCCCGCAGCGCGTCCGCCACGGCGAGCCCGATGCCACGCGATGCGCCCGTCACGAGCGCAATCTTCACAGCGAGAAGTTGCCGCCGTGCACGAGCCTCAGGAATTCGTCACGCGTCTTGGCGTCGTCCCGGAACGCGCCGCGGAGCGAGCTGGTCACCGTTTTGGAGTTCTGTTTCTCGACGCCGCGCATCATCATGCAGAGGTGGTAGGCCTCGACCACGACCCCGACGCCCAGCGGCTTCAGGACCGCGCACAGCGCTTCCGCGACCTGGTCGGTGAGCCGCTCCTGCACCTGGAGCCGGCGCGCGAACACTTCCACCACGCGCGGGATTTTGGAGAGTCCGACGATCCGTCCGTTCGGGAGATATGCCACATGCGCCCGGCCGAAGAACGGCAGCAAGTGGTGCTCGCACATCGAGTAGATCTCAATGTCGCGCACACAGATCATGCTCTCGTGCTCCTCCTCGAACAGCGCGTCGCCGATCACCTCGTCGACGTTCATCCCGTAGCCACGCGTCAGCCACTTGAGCGACGCTTCCACGCGCGCCGGCGTTTGTCGCAGCCCTTCGCGTTTCGGATCTTCGCCCAGCTGCTCGAGGATCTCATGTACGAGCGTTTGAAAGGGGATGCGCACCGTCGTCGGTTCGATGTGCGTCTCGTGGAAACTGTGCAGGCTCGCCGACTTCATTTTGTCACGTGCCATGGTAACTTGGACCCCCGTGCGATTCCTAAAGTTACTTGCGTCGGTGATGCAGGCGGGAGGCTCCGCCCTCTCTGCACTGTGGACGTTCCCGAGCATTCTGCTCTCGGCGTTTCTGGTGGCCTGGGGCGCGGAAGCGGCGCAGTTCATGATTTCGCAGGGCTTGGCGCTCGCGATCCTTGCGTGGCTGCAGACACTTCCCGAGTTCGCGGTCGAAGCCGTCATTGCTTGGGAGGCCGGTGATAACCCGGCGCGCTCGCACCTCGCGATTGCGAACCTGACCGGCGCGATCCGCCTGCTGCTGGGGCTCGGCTGGCCGATGATTTACTTCGTGTTCGCGTTCTTCGGCCGGCGGCGCGGCGACCGCCCGCCGGCGATCCAGCTGCAGCGCGAGCACGCGACGGAGGTCGTTGGGCTGCTGCCACCGCTGCTGTACTTCATCGTCATCGTCATCAAGCAGACGATCACCTGGGTCGACGCCGTGATCCTGGTGCTCCTGTACATCGCCTACCTCTGGGCGCTGCTGCGGCATCCACCGCACGACGTCGAGCAGCTCAGCGACGCTCCGCGCGTCTCGCAATGGGCCTATCGCCAACGGGGCTGGCGCCGGCACGCGGCGATCGGCGGCTTGCTCGGCGCGGGCGGCTATCTCCTGTATGTGACGGCACACCCGTTTCTCGAATCGATGCTCGCGCTCGCGGCGATGCTCGGCGTGAGTCAGTTCGTCCTGGTCCAGTGGGTCGCGCCGTTCCTCTCGGAGTTCCCCGAAAAGGTCTCTGCGTTCCTCTGGGCGCGGCGCGTCACGCACGCGCCGATGGCGCTGATGAACATGGTCTCGAGCAACATCAACCAGTGGACGATCCTCGCGGCGATGATCCCGCTGGTGTACGGGTATTCGCACTATCACCACACGGGGACCTGGGCGGCATTTCACTTCGATGCAGAGCAGCGGCTCGAGATCGTTTTGACGCTGCTCCAGACGTCGCTGGGCGTCGTGGTGCTCGCCAACATGGAGTTCGACTGGTTCGACGCGACCGCGCTATTCATCCTCTGGCTGGTGCAATTCCTCGCCCCGCACCTGCGCGAGGAGGTCAGTCTCGCATACGCACTGTGGATTCTGATCTTGCTCGTCGGATTCGTGATCCAGGGCCGGGCGCTGCTCGCGCCGAAGTACTTCTGGGAATCGATGACACGAGCGCGACGGGAAAAACGATCGGCCGGCGCTGCGTAACACAGGCCGGCCGATCGACTACAGAAGGAACGGAGAGGATTATTGAAGCCCGAAAGTAATGACTGGTCCCTCACCACGAATTCTGTCTTCCCCAATCGAGGGGGCGTGACATGGGCCGCAGTATCTGGGTCCACTATCGAGCCTGTTGGCTCAATAATTTGACTCCCCGCTCCTGCGTACTAGAATAGTTTACGTACGGGAAAGGTCAATCACTCTGAATCTCACATTACTCGTCGCTGTCGTGATGCTGCTCATTTGGCTGTTGCTGGTGTCTGTGATCCACGTTCCCAGCGGCGCCATTCACCTGCTGTACGCCGCAGCGGTGATCCTGTTCGCCCGTCGCGCGCTCGTCGGCGCCCCGCGGTTCATTTCTTAGGCCTACCGTCTAAATCTCCCAGTTCGAGAATACGACGCCGCGCGGCGCGTGCTGCTCGGCATAGCCTTCATACGTCATGCGCAGATCGGTCCAACGGACCCGATACCCCCGCGCGATCAGTCGCCGGAACGCGTCGCCGTACCGGCTCTGGCAGCGAATGGCGATGCGACGGATCCCGGCCTTGGCCGCGGCCGCCTCCACGGCACTGATCGCCGCATCAAAGGACGCGTCGTCGCGTGCGGCGAGCTTCAGCACACGCACTTCGTCCCGCGCGCGGCTGTCGGCGAGCGGCGCCGAATGCCACACGGCGAGCGCGTCCACCCCCCTACTGCCCTCGACCAGCGACGTATCACCGAGACTGAGCTCGGACGTGAGCAGGATCTCCCGGGAGAAATCGATCCCCGGCACCAACTCACCCAGCAAAGCCCGTGCCGCGTCCATCACCGCCTCGCGTTCAGCGACCGACCGGCGGGACAGAAGCTCCGGCGCTGGATGGCCACGCGTCGCGATCTCGTTGGTGAGCGTGATCGTGAGATAGCCGGGAATGAAGCCGAGCCGCGCGTAAAAACCGATGTTCTCGGGCGTGCGGGGCATGGTTTCGAGTCCGAGCGTCGTGACCCCGCGGTCGATCAGCCAGTCGGCCGCCGTCTGCACGATGGTCTTACCGACCCCCGTGCCCTGCCGGTCCGGGCGCACTGCGAGCGGTCCCATCCACCCTTCTCGGCCCGCCTGGTGGGCCACATTGAACGCCGCGATATCGTTGCGCTCATCGCGCCAGACCATGGCACCTTCGCCCGCATCGAGCAGCGCGTAGCGCCACACGAGGGGATTCAGCTGGGGCACGCGGACGCCGATGAGCCCGTCGCGGCGGTAGCGGTCGGTGAACGCCTCCGCAAAGACGCGATTCAGCGACTCGATATCGCGCTCAGTGGCGCGCTCCGGCCCCGTTATCCGGGTGTCAGGCAGCCACGCTCGCATCGGGCGGTCCCAGAGTAGCGGTATCGTCGCGGACGACGCTCGACCCCGTCGTAGCGTCGTACGAAACCCGAATTACACGGTCCAGTCCATCGCGCACCTGTTCAATGTGCGTGATGAGGATGACTTGGGGGAAGCGATCCCCGAGCCGGCGCAACAACGACAGCACATGCTGGCGGCGTGACTCATCGAGCGAGCCGAAGATCTCGTCGAGCACGAGGAGCGATAGCGGCTGGCCCGCGCGTTCGGCGATCATCTGCGAGATGGCCAGGCGCAGCACCAGGTTTGCGATGTCTTCTTCCCCACCGGAGATCACCGGTTTCGCCACTCCCTCGTCCAGCACGACGACGCGATAGTCTTCATCGAGGTCGACTTCGTCGTAGCGCGCATCGGTCAAGTCGGCGAGGAAACCTGATGCCAGCGTACTGATCTCGGGCCGCATCGCCGCATTGAGCTCGGCTCGCAGATCCGAGAACGCGCGGTCCAGCTCATTGTGCAGCCGCAACGCGACCTTGCGCTCGGCGATCGTTTTCTCGCGGGCGGCGCGCTCGGCAGCGCGGCGCTCGGTTTCCCGCACTGCGGTCTCGGCCGCCACCAGCTCGCCCCGCGTCTCGGCTACCGCGAGCTCGGCAGCGCGCAGTGCGTGCGCCGCGCGATCGTGGCGTTCGCGCGCCGCCTGAAACTTTGGCTCGGAAAATCCTTGTGCCTTCACCGCGTCGCTGAGCTGTCTCACCTGCTCCTCTCGGACCGAGAGCGCCTTTTCCGCGAGCTCCGCCTCCCCCACCAGCGCCTCCGCCCGCTCGGCACGCGCGGCCAGCGCCGCAGCCTGTAACGCCACGGGCTCCAGCCGGGCGAGCTCCGTGCGCACCGCATTGTGCCGCGCCTGGTGATACCCGCCGGCGC
Organism: Gemmatimonadales bacterium; assembly: GCA_035259785.1. GTDB lineage: Bacteria > Gemmatimonadota > Gemmatimonadetes > Gemmatimonadales > GWC2-71-9 > 20CM-2-65-7. The sequence goes on along the minus strand of DATFVZ010000277.1, from coordinate 1,480 downwards.
GCCCGGCGACGCGCCGCTCGATTTCCTGCATCCGCTTGGCCAGCCCCGTGCGCTCTTTCTGCAATCGAGCGCGCTCTTCCGCCTGCGCGCGCAGCGTTCCTTCACGCTCGCTCGCCTCTCGGGTCTCTTCCCGCAATGCATCGCGGGAAGCCTCCGCCTGGGTCACGGCGGCCGGTGCGACGGCGAGCTGCTCGATCCGTTGCCGGAAATAGGTGCCGTCGTCGATGATTGCCTGTAGCTGACGATCGAGCACACCCAGGACGGCGGGGTGTTCAGTCCCGAGCGGCCGTCGGCACGTCGGACATTCCCCCTCTGGTCCCAGCCGCGCGATCTTATCCCGCTGTTCCTTTACCTCGTCGTGTTGCTTGAGCAGCTCCGCACGACGCGTGCCCGCGTACTCTTTTTCGCGGACCCACGTTGCTTGTTGCTCCCTTGCGACATTGTCGGCGGCCGCGAGTCGCTCCGTGAGCGCGTGCACGTCGGCCGTCGCTCTTGCCAGTGCTGCGTCGGCGTCGGCCAGCTCGCCGATGCGGCGGTCCATCGCGTCAAGGTTACGGGTCAGCTCTGTGATCTTCGCCTGATCCTCACGGCGGGCAGCATCTTCGCGATGCAGCCGCTCGAGCTCCGCCAACTCTGCTTTCAGCTTCGAGATTGGGGCGACCTCGGCATCGAGCTTGCGCAACTCCTCGCGCGCGCCCAGCGCCTCCGCCAGCTCCTTGTCGAGCCGCTGGAACTCTTGGCGGGCGACGACCACGCCCTGCTCGGCGACACGCAAATCGCCATGCAGCGTGAAGGTGCGCTCCCGTCGCTCCACCCATTGCTGCCACCGCGGTTCTTCTTCGCTGAGCGCGTGCTGCGCCTTCGTTCGCTCCGCTGTCGCCCCTGTCGCGGCTTTGCGCGCGTCGGTCAGTCGCACTTCCACCGCCTTGCGTTCCTTCTCGAGCTCGGTTTGCGGTGGTAGGTCGGTCTCGAGGCCGTCCACTTCGTGCGTCAGCGCGTTGCGCCGCTCGCGAATGCGCTCCTGCGCAATGGTGAGCTGCTCGTGGCGCAGCACGCGCGACAGAAATGCCGCGCGCTCAGGGCGCGTCGCGTCGGCCAGCACCGCGAGCTCTTTCTGACCGGTGAAATAGGTGTTGAAGAACTCGTCGTGCGTCATTCCGAGGACGCGCTGCAACCGCGCGGTGACTTCCTTGATCGAGTTGGCGACTACGATGCCATTCTCGTGCAGTGAGGCTTCGTTGAGCTTCCGCTCTACAACGTATGCGCGATTGCCGAGCGAGAACTCGAGCTCCACCCGCATCGGGGCGCGTGCCTTGGCACGCAGGTTGCGAATCGAGTCTTTGTCGCCGCGCGCGGCCGGATTGCCGTAGATCGCCCACGCGATCGCTTCGAGCAGCGAGGTCTTGCCCGAACCGTTGGGACCGATAATTCCCGTGATCCCGTCTCCGAACGCAATCTCGGTATCCGCATGCTGGCGGAA
>DATFVZ010000276.1:0-2795 GCA_035259785.1 Gemmatimonadales bacterium | reverse complement strand
CGAGTTCGTGAGCAATCGTCAGGCGGCCATCGCGCTCGGCAAGGCGTTGTTCTGGGACATGCAGGTCGGCAGCGACGGCGTGCAGGCGTGCGCGAGCTGCCACTTCCGCGCGGGCGCCGATCCGCGTTCGAAGAACCAGGTGAGCCCTGGGCTGAAGCGGCACGTGCCGGAGCCGGACTTCACATTCACCACGCCGCTCGCCACGCGCCCAGCGCAGCCGAACAGTCAGCTCGAAGCGAAGGACTTTCCCCTGACGCGACTGGCGGTGCCTGGCATGCGCGGCGCACTCGATCCGGCCACCGACAGCAACGATGCCGTCTCGTCGCAGGGCGTGCACCATCCCGAGGGTAAGGATCCGCAGGGGTTTGTGTTGAACGGGGTAAACGTACGCCGCGTCGAGCCGCGGAACACGCCGTCGGTCATCAACGCGGTGTTCAACCATCGCCAGTTCTGGGACGGCCGCGCCGAGAATATCTTCAACGGCGTAAATCACCTCGGCGCCCGTGATACGAGCGCGAGCGTGTTCCGCGCCGACGTGTCCTCCAATCCCCTCGAAGTCCAGGTGAGTCTCGTCAATTCGAGCCTGGCCTCACAGGCGGTGGCTCCGATCGTCAGCGACCTGGAGATGGCGAGCCCCGGCCGCACCGCGCTCGACGTCGGCCGCGATCTGGCAAGGAGCTCGCGGAAGATCTTCAAAGACAACATCCAGAATCTCCGCCCGCTGGCCAAGCAACAGGTCCATCCGAACGACAGCGTGCTCGGTCCGTTGAGCCGCTGGCCCAATCCCGGGCTGGCGGTTCCGACCTACGACGCCATGATCAAGGCGGCCTTCCATCCGCGGTGGTGGGCCTCGAGCCGGATCATCCGCGTGAACGAGAAAGGGACGAAGTCGGTCGTCAAGAAGGAGGACGGGGACTCGACGAGCGAGGAGTACACGCTCATTCAGTACAATTTCACGCTGTTCTTCGGCCTGGCGATCCAGTTGTACGAATCGACGCTCGTCTCCGACGACACGCCGTGGGATCGGTTCCGGCGCGACCACCCGCTCGCGACCGACCCGGCACTCAATCCGTGGACGAACCTGACGCCGTCGCACATCAGCCGTCAGGCGCTCTTCGGCGCGCACCTTTTCAACGATCGCAAGCGCGAGCCTACCAACATCCGGTGCTCCAACTGCCACGAAGAGGCAGAGCTGACCGACGCGTCGGTCTCCCGCATCAACAATCCGGCGAACGGCCCCGTGAGAAACCGCGACGGCAACGTCATCGACAGGGGCTTCAACAACATCGGCCTGCGGCCCACCATCGACGACCTCGGCGTGGGCGCGACCGACGCCTTCGGGCACCTCTCGCTCACGCGCCGGCTGTTCCCGGACGCTCCCCCGGCCACGTTCGGTGGCGCGGAGGCCACTCCGCCGAAAGGAAAAGGATTCGGCGTGCAGGGAGCGTTCAAGATCCCGTCGCTCCGGAACGTCGCCTTGACGGCACCATACTTCCACAACGGCGACATGCGCACGTTGCGGGAGGTGATGGACTTCTACAGCCGGGGCGGGAACGTGGCGCCGATCAAAACGCTTGAGGGATTCCAGGGGGCAACTTGCGACCCGAAGGCCGAAAAAAACCCCCTGAACCCCCTGCAGTGCGTGGAAATCGAGCCGCTCGGCCGGCCCGCGCTGACCGAAGACGAGATCAATGCGCTGGTCGCGTTCCTGAAAGCGCTGACCGACGAGCGGGTGCTGAATCGCCGTGCGCCGTTCGATCACCCCCAGCTCTTCGTGACGAACGGGCATCCGGGCGGGACGTCTCCGGTCGATGCCGACGGCGACGGACTCGCCGATGACATCTTCATCGAGATTCCGGCAGTGGGGGCCGCGGGCGGTCCCCCGCTGCCAGGGTTCCTCGAGGGCGTCTTCGGTCCTCCGCCGCCGCCCTAGTCGAGCGCGGGCGCGCAGCTTCCGGATCCAGTCTTCGCGAAGCGTCGTGGTGCCGGTGAAAACCAGGTTCGGCAGCGCTTCGCCCGTCTTCTCGTCTACGGCGACGATGCTAGGAGCCGATGGTGCGTTTCCCCCAGCCGCCTGCGGAGCTGTAGCTGCGTGCGCGACCCGTCTAGACCAAGTATACGGGGGCCCCGACGGCCCGATGCAAGCCGAGTCCGGGCGCGGTAGACTCCCTGCGTCGTAGTCGCTACCCTTGCGCCTCCCCGTGAATCAATCCGCTGCCCATGCGGATTTGACCTGGTACCCAGGCGACGGTGCAGTGCCATCGCTGGTGGAGCAGTTCAGGCATTTTCGGGTGACCCTGGTGTTTGGCGAGCTGGGAGACCCGACCACCGATCTCCTGAAATCGCACGTGCTGCCTGCCTTGGGCCGCCGCGCCGCGGATCGCAGGCCTGCTCAGGCCTCGGCAGCGCCCGGCGATTTCATTTCGGAACGCCGCACGAATCCGGATCGCGCCGCCGAGATCCCGATCTACTGCGACACCTGGAACGAAAGCACGCTCGAGACGCTCGGCACGCGTGTCGCGGGTGCGCTCATCATGCGTGGCACGCGCATCGAGCCGCCGCTCCCCTCGCTCACGGACACGATCCTGCAATTGGGCCAGTCGGTAGGCGCGCGCTTTCTCTTCGTCCTGGACCGCTTCGAGCACTGTGTCGCACCGGCCGAGGAGCATCCGGGGCTGCAGGCGTTCCTCGACGAGCTCGTGCGCATGGCGCACGAGCCGCAGCTGCCGGCACACTTCCTGATCGCCGTGCCGCAGTACGCCGAGCCGATGCTCGAGCCGCTGTGCGAGCGCATT
>DATFVZ010000275.1:0-29774 GCA_035259785.1 Gemmatimonadales bacterium | reverse complement strand
AATGACGGAAACCTGATCGACGCGGCCGAGGCATTGGACCATCTCGCAACGGAAGCTGCCCAAGTGGGTGAGCTTCCCGTCCAGGCGCTTGCGATGTTCAACTCCGCCTGGCTGTACGGCAAGGCCGGTCGCAAAGCCGCGACGGCAACTCGCGTTGCGCGGCTCGAGAGCCTGCTGCGCTCACCGTACATGCCGGTGGCGATCCGTGATCGCCTCAGCAGCTGGTTGAAGACCTCGAAGGAGCTCGCGGCGGCAGCTGAAGTCAGCTAACCGGCGCTCACGAACGGCAGCAGCGCCTGGCGCATGTCGGCGGCCGTTTGCCAGCGCGCGTCTCGCGCCTTGGCAAGCGACTTCATCACAGCATCGCCGAGACCACGCGGCACGTCGCGTCGCAGCTTCCGGAGATCGGGCGGCGCGGCGTGCTGCTGCATGTCGAGCACCGCCGCTGCGCTGGCCGCCGAGAAGGGCGGCCGGCCGGCGAGGGCTTCGAACAACACCACGCCGAGCGAATAGATATCGGTCCGCCCGTCGATGTCGGGCGAGCCGCTCGCCTGCTCGGGGCTCATGTACTCTTCGGTCCCGACGACAAATCCGCTGCGCGTCACCCGATCCTCACCCGACGTGGCGATCGCCCGCGCAATGCCGAAATCGACGAGGATCGCGCCCGTTTCCGAGCAGACGATGTTGTCCGGCTTGATGTCGCGGTGCGCGAGGCCGTGCTCGTGCGCGTGGCCCAATGCGTCGAGCACTTCGGTCGCGAGGCGCGCTGCGCGATCGATCGGCAACATCCGTTCTCGGCGGAGCAGCTCACGCAGCGTTTGGCCGGAGACGAATGGCATGACGAACCAGAGGAGGTAGTCGTTTTCGCCGGAGTCGAGTAACCGCGCAATGTGCGGGTGATTCAGTTTGGAGGCGTAGCGGATCTCGCGCAGGAATCGGTCGGCCGCCACCGAGACGGCCAGCTCCGGGTGGAGCACCTTGATGGCAACCTTCTGGCCCTGCTGATCGAGCGCTCCGAACAGCGTTGCGTTGCCGCCGCGCCCGACGGGCGTGATGACCTTGTAGCGCTCGCCAAGCAGTTCACGGACACGGCTGATCAGATCGCGAGCCAGCACCACTCCTTCGTCAGCGGCGTCTTGTTCATCTGCATCCCGCGCTCGCGCGTGATGAGCAGGTTGTTCGAATGATTGTAGCCATACCCGGATGCTGGGTCATACAAACCCGGCTCATTGGAAAACATCATTCCTTCGGCCATCACGGTTGCGTCGCCCAGGGCAACGTACGGTTTCTGGTGTCCTTCCATCCCCGCGCCGTGGGCGGGGCGATGGTAGACGAACTGCTCGAGGCCGGCGCGCCGGGCGATCTCGTGCACACGCGCCGCGACGTCGCGGCACACTGCCCCGGCTTTCGAGAACTCCTGCTGCGCCAGCGTCATCTCGGTATGCACTTCCCACATGCTCCGTTGCGCATCGGTCATCGGCATCACATGGCACGCGCGGTATCCCTCGCCGCCGTATCCGCCGACGCGCACCATGATGCCGGAGAACTGAATCGCGTCGCCCCGCTGAATTGGCGCGTGGAAGAACTGATTGGGGTGCGGGTACGCGGTGCCAACGCCGGTCCGGCAGCCCACGCTAATCCCGACGCCGACAGCGGTGTGCGGGCGGCCGTCGCGCTTGATGTCTTTCATCACCAGGTCGGTGCCGAACGCCTCCGCAGCGTGGCGGACGTCGAAGTCCGTAGCGTCCGTGCCGTGCTCCAGCACGTAGCTCCGGCAAAACGTGAGCACCCGATCGGCGTAATCGATGGCGCGCTGCGTCAACGCAATCTCGGCGGGGGTCTTGATCACGCGCATCCCAAGCGGGATATCTCCAGCGGCGCGGAACGTGGCGCGCGGCAGCGCTTCCTGAAATCGCTTGAGCGTGCTCTCGGGCGCGTCCCAGTCGAGACCGATTCTCTTGTTGCCAAAGCCACGCCGGTCGAGTCCCTTCAGCATCCAGGCCCACAGATCCACTGTGCCTTGCGGCTTCGCGACTGGGCCCGCGCGCGGATCGTTGCCCGCCTCGGCGTGAGGGAAATCGAAGTAGAACTCGGCGTCCTGGAGCCACCAGCCGGCCACCAGATCGCGATCGAGTCCGGGCACGAAGAGCGTCGGTGGGCCCGATGTGGGGATCCAGAGCGCCTCCGGCCGTTCCGTGGTGGTGTGGAAGTAGCCGCTCAAGTAGACGATGTTGTTCGCCTCCTTGATCAGCATGCCATCGAGCCCCGTGCTACCTAAGGCCTGCTGAAACCGCCGGATCGTTTCGCGATACCATTGGATTGGCAGCCGATCCGGCACGTCCTGCAAGCCGGTGGCGGGGTCGGTGTTCGGTGCAGTCCACCACGAGGGGACGGCGCCGATGGCGTCGCGTGTCGGCGTGAGCGCGGCAGCGGAGGCGAGGAGCGATGTGCGGACGAAGTCTCGGCGGGTTGGCATGAGGGTAGAGAATAAAGGAGGGGCGGCTCGGTGGCGAGCCGCCCTCCAGCAACGCGGGCTCAGTCAATTGGATGCCGATAGTCCCCGGTGCACCTGCTGGGCGAGCGCCCGTGCGAGATCGTCGAGCTCGGCAGTGGCCCAGCGCCGATCGATGCTGATCAACACGCGTCCCGTGCCGGCATCGATCGCGATCAACTGTACCCGGATGGAATCGTTACGATCTGCCACTTGGTCCAGGCGTCCATAGACCGCAAGCCCAGCGCTCGTCTGCCGTGCCAGGTCGATTGCCGCAAGCGTGGGCTGATTCTGTCCTCGCCAGCGCTCGCGCACGACGGCCTGGGAGATCGCCGACAAGGGCGGCATGCTGTCCAGCCGGCTGGTCAGCCTTTCGGCGAGGCGAACGCGCCACGCCTCGAGGCCAGGGACAAAGATGTCGAACGGCGCGACCGCGACCACCGATGGGTTGGGCTTATGGCGAGCCGCGTACCGCACGAAGCTGATCGCGCCGGCGAGCATCAGGGCACCAACCAGGAACGACAATGCGATCAGCAGACGACGTGAGCTCATGGGGGAGCCTCCAGGCGCGGTAGCTTCGCATTCAGTCTCTGTAATTACAAGGAGCGGGCTGAGGAGCGAATTCACGCGGGGGTCGCCCCGGTGCAAGGGTGGTGAGATTCTCGATCGGGTAGTTGTCTGAAGGTTGATCGCGCCGGGTTAGTCTACCGGCGCATGGTCACCGTCTGCACTGTTCTTCCTGGTCCCGAGCGTCTGCGCATCGACGCCGCGGGCGACGGCTGCTTCAACACGCTGCACATGGAGTCACTGCGCGAAGCGCTGCACATCGCCCGGCGGCGCCGCGTAGATGCCGTCGTCATCTCGGTACACCGCTGTCACGGTGAAGCGCTGCCAGCCGTCGCCCGCTTTGTGCGGGAATTCCCAGCGATCCCCGCCGTCGCCCTCGTTTCCCGGCATGATCGGGAAGCGACCGAAACATTGCTGCGCCTCGGCGCCACCGGCGTGCGCACGGCGGTGGATTGCACAGAACCTGACGGCTGGCGGCGTCTCCGTGATCTCGTCGGACACCCTGCGTCACCGGTCGCCGCGCGGATTCTCGACCGGCTCGTGCCGGCCCTCGGCGAACCTTCGGAAGGCGCGCGGCTGTTTTTCGAGGCGGTCGCGCGGCTTGCGCCGGCGCTCAGCACCGTCCGTGGGCTGGCTCGCCATCTACGGGTTCGGCCGAGTACGTTGATGTCGCGATTTTGCCGCGCGGGCATCCCCTCACCCAAGAGTTATCTCGCAGGTATGCGCCTGCTGCACGCGGCGTTTCTCTTCCAGAATCCCGGCTTGTCGGTCTCGGATGTGGCGTACCGTATGGACTACTCGTCGCCACAAAGTTTCGGCCGGCACCTGCGTGCAGTCTTGGGAGTAACCGCCGGGGAGTTTCGCAGCCGCTTTCCGTTCGACGTCGCGCTGGAGCGCTACATCGACTTGCTGGTCACACCGTACCGGGAGATCCTGCGTGCTTTTCACCCGTTCAACGCGGGAAGCTGGGACCAAGGCCCAAACGGCACAGCGGACTCCCGTACGGCGTGACGGTGACGTGGTGCTCTGGTAATGTGCACCCCGCGATTCCGCGAGGGGTTAGTCGGCTGCGTGATCCACTGTTCTCTCATCGCGGCGCAGCATGGAGAACCGCGCCATCCCGACTCGGAGCCGCTCAGCCAGCTGGGCGAGCTGCTGGGACGTCGCGGTCAGTTCGCCCATCGACGTGATCTGGGCCTCTGTGGCGGCAGCCGTATTGTTGGCACTTTCTGAGGATGCTGTCGAGATACTGGCAACTTGCTGTAGCGATTGTGCCAGCTGCGCCAAGCGCTTCGCCTGGCTGCGGGAGACCTCGGCCGTCGCGTTTACGAGATCCCCGATCAGCTGGACGCCTTGATGAAGCTCCTGTAAGGCTCCGTCGGCCTCCGTCGCCACGGCACCGATGTCCCGGACCTTCGCCTCGCCTGATTGCATCGCTCGAGCGGCCGCGTCAATTCCCGTCCGCAAGTCGCTCACGAGCTCCGCGACGTCGCGCGCCGATTTCCCTGCTTCGGCAGCGAGCGCTCGCACTTCATCGGCCACGACCGCGAACCCTTCACCGTGCTCCTCGGCGCGCACCGCTTCGATCGCTGCGTTGAGCGCGAGCAGGTGCGTTTGCCGCGCGATCCGGGCGATGGTCTGCGCGAACACGCCAATGCGCTCCGACATGCCGGACAACCCGGCCACGGTGGATGCCGTCGCGCGAACCTCTTCGCCAACCGCGCGCAGCGTCGCGCTGGCGCGCGCGACGCGCTCGCGCCCCCGCTCCGCGGCGCTCACGAGGCGCGACGCATCGACCTGCATCAACTCGGCGCGCCCCCGCAGTGACTCTGCCTGGTCGGCGGCCTTGGCGCTCTCGCCCCGCGCGTCATCGGCCAGCCCGCGCTGATAGCCGAGATCGCCGGCGAGACGCTGCGAAACCTGCGTCAACGACTCGGTCGTTGCATGCAGCTGCTCGGCCGCGGCTGCCAACTCCTCGGCGAACGCGGCGACCTCATCCGCCTCGCGCTGCACGGAAGAGATCGTCGTGCCAATTTCCTCGAGCATGCGATTGAAGCTCTTCTCGAGAAACCCGAGCTCGTCCGCTTCGGCAGCGGCGGCGCGCACGGCGAGGTACCCCTGCTCCGCTTCTCCCATCACGCTGCGCGCGTGGCGAATGCGCTGGATCAGAGTCGCGGGAATTCGCTTCAGCGCCATCGCGACGACGATGAACACGACGGTTTCGAGGTACGCGGCCGCGTTCAGACCGGAGCGATCCAGAAACAGCTCCCCATGCAGCCAGCTCGCGATCAGATACCCGAGCGACGCTACAAGCACGAGGAAATCGCCGACCGCCTGACCCTGATCGAAGGCGTAGGGGAGTACAGCGATGAACAACGCCGCGACGATGCCGCCGTGCCCGAACCATACGACGAGCACGTTCACGAGCGCGACGTCGAGCAGCGCGAGCACATAGATGAGCCACCAGCGATACCACCCGCGCTCGTTGATCATGCCGACGAGCGCGTTGACCACCGCCCCGGCTCCCGAGATGAGGACGATGGTGCCGGGACGCGCTGGGACCACACCCCCAACGTAGCCCAGCATGCCCAGCACGAGCAGCGCCGCGGCGATGGCCCAGCGGCGTCGATGACTGCGCTCGAAGGTTTCGAGATCCTTGAAGCGCTGCTCGAGCGCGGTGGCCTCGTCCTGCCAACCGCGCACCCGGGCGACGAGCGACGGACGGCTCATCGGTGTCATACGGAACTCAAACCGAGATCGGCTGCGCTGAGGATGGCCTCAACGAGGTAACCGCCGCGCTCGATCGCTTCGCGGCCACCTTCCTGCCGATCTACGATTGCCATGACGCCGAGGACATGCCCGCCCTCCGCTTCGACCGCACCGACGGCGTCGAGTGCCGAGCGTCCGGTGGTCAACACATCTTCGACGATCACAACCGGATACCCTGCGGAGAAGCACCCTTCGATTCGCTTCCCGGTGCCGTGGTCCTTTGCCTGTTTGCGGACAGTGAACGCATCGAGTGGCTGCCCACGACGCCGGGCGGTCAACGCGAGCGCGTAGGCAATGGGGTCTGCGCCGAGGGTCAGACCGCCTACCGCTCGGGGTGTCCAGCCGCGGGCAGCGAACCGGTCCAACCCCAAGCCCCCGATCACGGCGAGCCCTTCGCCCGACATCGTGGTGAGGCGAGCATCGATATAGAAGGAGGATCGCCGCCCGGACGCGAGTACGAAGTCGCCGCGCCGGACCGAGCGCGTCAGGAGCAAATCCTTCAGCGTATTGAGGAGGTAGTAGTAGTCGCTACTACTATTCACTGTCCCGCTTGCCGACGATGTTCCGCAGCGCCCCGAACCAGCCGCGGGACTTGGGATCCTGGTTGTGCGCGAACGCCGCTTCCAGCTCTTCGGCGAACGCCGTCACCGTAGGTTGGCGCTCGGCCGGCTGTCGGGCGAGTCCCTTCATCACGGCCGCTTCCAGCGCGGGCACGAACTTGAGGTCTTTGCGGGCCTGAGACAGCGGGGTCGCGGTACCGCTGAGGAGCTGTTGAAACAACTCACGGGGGCTGCGTCCTTCGTGCGGATTCTTTCCGGTGAGCATGTAGTACGTAATCTTGGCCAGGCTGTAAATGTCGGCGCGACCGTCGACGAGCTCGCCGGACAGCGCTTCCGGTGCGACATACTGCAATGTCCCGACAAAGAAGCCGGTCTTCGTCAGGCGTTCTTCGGGAGGCTGCTCTGCGTCACGCGCGATGCCGAAGTCGAGCAGTTTGACGGTGCGCGTCTTCGCGTCGTACATGATGTTCTCCGGCTTCAGATCGCGATGAATGATGCCGGCAGTGTGCGCGGCCGCGAGCGCGTCGGCAAGCTGACGGACGAGCGGCAGCGCCTGGTCGGGAGCGAGCGGTCCGTCACGATGCAGGAAATCGGCGAGCGACTCCCCCTTCGCCCATTCCAGCGCGAGGTAGTAAAGCCCGTCGGATTCGCCGAAGTCATACGTACGGACCACGCCGGGATGGATCACACGAGAGCCGTAGCCTGCCTCACGGAGGAAGCGTTTGACGACCGTGGGGTCGCCCCTGAGACGCTCGCGCAATACCTTGAACGCACACGCCCCACGGGAGCCGTGCTCGGCACGGTATACTTCGGCCGTCCCCCCCTCGCCCACGCGCTCGAGGAGGCGGTAGCCGGCTATCGTCGTGCCGGCCAGGTTCTCGTTAGCCATTGGAGTTGGCGCGAAACTAACTTCCGGTTTTGAGGCTCGGCAAGTGATTAGTCGACCCAGTCTCTTGGTTGTTCTTAGCCTCTCGCCGGTCGCGTGCGGGTCGTGGCAACGCGTGGGGGGCGAACCCGAGCAAAGTCCGCGACCCAGTACGGGTGTGACGCGGTTGTTCGATGCCACGTCCGCGTACCGCGCCATGGGCTCGCTTGTGGGCGGTGGCGCGCTGCCGTTTGTCGCATCGGTCCGTTATCTCGCCGGCCCGACGTCGGACTCCACGCTCGCGGTTTTTGGTCTCTCCCTCACCAATCAGACGCTGAATTTCTCCCGTCGCGGCAGCGAGTTCGTCGCCGAGTATCACGTCGAAGCAACGTTCCACACCGAAAACAAGGGTGATGTGCCCGTCCGCCAGATCGCCAGCGACGAACAGATCCGGGTCCGCCATTTCCGCGAGACGTTGCGCACAGACGAGAGCGTGATCTATCAGAAATACGTGATGGTGCCGCCGGGGACGTACACCGTGTCGGTCATCGTTCGCGATCGCAACAGTCCCGCTTTCTCGCGTGCCGAGCGAGTGGATACCGCGCCACGCTTCGAGGGTTCGCGGCTCTCGCGACCCATCGCCGTGTATGCATCCAATGGCAGGGAACAACGCAGCGAGGTGCCCAGGCTCGTCGTGAACCCGCGTGCGACACTCCCGTACGGCGCCGACTCGATGCGCTTCTATGTCGAGCGCTATGACGCGGGGCCCGGCATGCTCATCGCCCGTGTGGTGGACGGTACCGACAAGGAGTTGTGGCGAGACTCTCTGCAGTTGAACGGCGACGGCAGTCTCGCCTCGGCGACACTGATCGTCCCTCCTGGAAATCTCCCCGTTGGACAGGCGGAGCTCGAAACGGTGCCGGCCGAAGGGGGCGACACGGTGCGGGCGCGTTTTCTCGTGAGTTTCTCGAACCAGTGGGTCATCACGAACTTCGAGGAGATGGCGAACCTCCTACGTTATTTCGATCATCCAGAATGGGTGGATTCGTTGAGGCGCGCTCCCCCCGACAAGCGCCCCGACGTATGGCGGGAATTCTGGAGGGCGACCGACCCCAATCCCATCTCGGCGGAAAACGAAGCGCTGGACGATTACTTCCGGCGGGTGCAGGAAGCGAATGTGCGATTCCAGGATGAGGGACAACCCGGGTGGCTCACGGAGCGCGGCGAAGTGTTGATCACGCTCGGTGAACCCGATGAGACGCTCGACATGGCGAACGGCATGGATCGCACCGGCCTGCGTGTGCTGCGGTGGACGTATGCGAACGAGCGACTGGTCCTTTATTTCGAGGATCAGACGGGATTCAATCGTTTCCGTCTCACTACATCATCACGCGCCGAGTACCAGCGGGTCCTGGCACGGATAAGGCGAATCGCACGATGATGCGGGCAGCGGCATTCGGCGTCGCGCTCGTGGGGCTTGCGGGAACGGGAGCGCGCGCAGCATTCGCGCAAACCGCTCAACCCGATCACACCGCAGCCGTGCTCGCGGACTCGCTGCGCGTGTCCGGACGTCCCTGGCACGCCGCTGAGACCTTACTTGCAGCGGCGCGACGCGAGTCCAATCCCAACGCGTTTCTGATCGTCGAAGGCGCCAAGGCGGAGCTCCACACGCGCCGCTACGAATCCGCGCGGACCATGCTCGTGAATCAGCCCTGGTTGGCGGACTATGGCGAGGGGGACGCGCTCGCGGTCCTGGCGCAGGCGGAGTACGGCGTCGGGCGTTACGCGGACGCCGCGATGCATTTCACACTCGCGCGCGAACGTGCGCCTGAAGCCCGCGCGGGGATCCTCTCGGTGCGCGCGGCAGTGGCCTACGAGGCGGCCGGCCAGCTGGACAGTGCAGCGGCGGCGTTCACGATCGCGCGGGCGGGTGGGCGGCTCGCCACGATCGACCAGTGGCTGCGGATCCGGCTCTCGCGGGTGAGTCGAGATACCGCCACCACCCGCGTGCTCCTCACCGATGTCGCCGCCCCGGCGGCGCGCTACGTGCCTGTCGCGCGTGGTCGCTCGTTCCTCCTGGCGGGGGACACGGCCCGCGCGCTCGATGCGTTGGAGGCGGCAGGGAAGGGGCTCGACGTCGGCCGGCTGGCGCTTGCTAGGGGCGACTCGACGCGCGCGCGGACCGCACTCTATCGCTTACTCACTCGTGAGCCGCTCAGTGATGACGGCGCTGCCGCTGTAACGCTTGCCCTCGGGCCGCTGCCTCCGCGTGAGCCTGCCGAGCACGTCGCCTTGGCCCGCGCGCTGAACCGTCGCAATACCGTCAACGACGCACGCATTCACGTGGAGCACGCGTTGCGTCGTGGCGATTCGAGCGCCACGACGCTCCTCCTGTACGGGGAGCTGCTCGTTGCGATCGGCAAGGCCCGCGACGCCGCAGTCGCGTACAGCGCCGCGGCGCGCGATTCGAGCGTTCGACCACTCGCGCTGTACCGGCGCGCGCGCGTGCTGATGCGCCTGGGCGATTCGACGGGCCCCGGCGCACTGGCGGGTTTCGCGGAGCGCTATCCAACCGATTCCGCGGCGGCGGGCGCCCTGTACCTCCTCGCCGACATGTACGACGATCGGCGAGACTCGGCGAACGCGACGCGATGGTACCGGGAGCTGATCAACGCCTACCCAGCAGACCCCCGCGCGTCGCTTGCGCGGTTCCGGCTCGCGGCCCGCGCCGAGAAGGCAGGGCTGCTCGACACCGCGGCCGCGCTGTATCAGATGGAGATCGACGTGGCTGGAGCGCAGCGCATTGCCGCGCGCTTCTGGCTCGGGAAGATCGCGCTCGCGCGCGGCGACTCACTGCAATCGCGCGCCCTGTGGGTCGCGGTCGCCCGCGAAGACTCCCTCGGCTACTATGGGATGCGCGCGCGTCGCGAGACACACCTCGTGCCGCTCTCGTTTGCTCCCAGCGCCATCCCGGTCACTCCCCCTCCCCCTACCGCGGCCGCCGGACTTGCCCGCATCGACACCTTGCTGCTCGCCGGGCTCGACAGCGAGGCGCAGAGCGAGGTGCGCTTCGTGCTGTCGCGACCGCCGCAGGAGCTCGCGGCGTTGCTCGCCTGGAGTGAAGGACTGAGCGGACGCGGGTTCGGCTCCGCGGCGGTGCGGCTCGGGTGGCAGGCGGCGCTGCAGGCCCCCGGCGACGCGCGCGTGCTCCGCGCGATTTTCCCCTGGCCCAATCGGTCGGCCGTGGAAGCCGAAGCTGACGAGTTCCAGGTCGATCCATTGCTGCTCGCCGCGCTGGTGCGACAGGAGAGTGTCTTCGACGTCGAGGCGCTTTCTCCCGCGGGGGCACGCGGCCTCGCTCAGCTATTGCCCAGCACGGCAGCCCTCATGGCGCGGGGGCTGGATGTGGCGTTCTATCCGGAGTGGATCACCGTTCCGGACCTGAACCTGCATCTGGGCGCTGCGCATCTCGCCGAGCTGCTCAAGCGCTTCGGTCGCGTGGACGCGGCGGTCGCTGCCTACAACGCGGGGCCGGTGCCGGTGCGCCGGTGGCTGGAGCGCGACGGCGCGAGCGATCCGGACCGCTTTATCGAATTGATCCCCTATCCTGAAACGCGCGGCTACGTCCGCAGTCTCTTGCGCAACCGAGAGTTGTACCGCGCGCTTTACGAACCGTAGAAATCCCGATTTGACAGTTTTGCACTCGGCGGGTCATTTCTACCGCGCTCGACACCAGGGCCGGGCAGGCGTCCGCAGGGCGGGTGCCAAGTATCAGACTTCGCAGGAGGCGGATCGTGATCAAGGGAAAGGTGAAGTGGTTCAATGATGCCAAAGGCTATGGCTTCATTGAGCAGGAGGGTGGAGAAGACGTCTTCGTGCACTTCTCGGCGATTCAGATGGACGGTTTCAAGACACTCGCCGAAGGTCAGGTTGTGGAGTTCGAAGTGAAGCAGGGCGATAAAGGGCTCCACGCGACAAACGTCGTGCGCGTCTAGACGCACTTCCTGCGCCCTTACACTTCACCAACCAACCCCGGGGCTTTGCCCCGGGGTTTACTTTTCCCGCCATGCCGCCGCGCCCCGCCCCACCCATTCCCGCTTCCGCCGCCGGGCGCAAGTGCGTCTTCCTGGTCGATGGTTATGCGCTGATTTACCGCGCCTTCTTCGCGATGATCGCCCGCCCGCTGACGACCAAACGCGGGGAGAACACCTCGGCGGTGTGGGGCATCACGAACTTCCTGCTGCGACTGTACGAGAGCTATCATCCCGAGTACGTCGGCTGGGTGCACGATCGCGGCGTCTCGTTTCGTCACGAACAGTATCCCGAGTACAAGGCCACCCGCGAGAAGCTGGGTGAGGAAATGCAGCAGGACTTCGATCGCTCGCTCGAGCGCGTCTGCCAGATCCTCGACGCATTTCACATTCCCGTCATCGCGCTCAATGGGTACGAGGCCGATGATGTCGTCGCGACGCTCGCGCAACGCGCTGCCGCGAGCGGACTGCAGGCCGTCATCGTTTCCGGCGACAAGGATTTCTACCAGCTGATCGGGCCGGGCATCGCGCTGCTCAATCCGGGGCGGGGCGGCCAGGCGGCCGTCGAAGAGCAGTGGGTCGATCAGTCCAACGCCAACGAGCGCCTCGGCGTGTCGCCCGAGCACGTCGTGGATTTTCTCGCGCTGGTGGGTGACAGCTCCGACAACATTCCCGGCGTCAAAGGGATTGGGGACAAGACCGCGACGCAGCTGCTCGAGACGTATGGCGATCTCGACACCATCCTCGCGCGCGCAGCCGACATCCCCGGCAAGCGTCCGCGCGAAGCGCTGCTGCAACAGGCTGACAATGCGCGGTTGTCCCGTCAGCTCGTGACGCTCAAGCGTGACGTGCCGATCGAGCTGAACCTCGGACAGCTTCACGTCCACACGCCGGACACCGAGCGCTTGGCCGCGCTCTTCACTGAGCTCGAGTTTCGGACGCTCGTTCCAAAGCTCGACGACTTGGCGTCGGTCGGTACGCCACCGGTGGCCCAGGAGGGAAAGCCCCTTGCCCCCGCGGCGCGGACGCCTGTGCTCGCCGATCCGCGGGTCGTCGATGATCCGGCGAATCTGCCGGCGATGCTCGGAGAGTTGCGCGCGGCGCGACTCGTCGCGATCCAGACAGAGCCGAATCTGGCGGGCATTTCCTTCGCAGTAACGCCGGGGCGTTCGTGGTATCTGCCGTTGGGCCATCGCTCGCCTGAGGACGGGGGCGAATTGGGTGCGACACCGCCGCGCAATCTCCCTGCCCTCGCGAGCGACGCGATGACGGACGTCCGCGGGCTGCTCTCTGATCCGGCGGTAAGAAAGGCGGCGCACGACAGCAAGGCATCGTGGGTCGCGCTCGCAGGTGCCGGAATCACACTGGGCGGCGTTGCCTATGACTCCATGGTCGCGAGCTTTGTGCTCGACCCCGGCAATCGCTCGCATGCGCTGGCCGATCTCGCGCGCGAGCGGCTCTCCATGGAGCTGACCACCACCGCGCAGCTGCTTGGCAAAGAGCGCCAGTTTGCCGATGTGGCGCCCGCCGAAGCCGCGCGCGTCTCCGCTGCGCAGGCAGAAATGGTGCTGCGCCTCGAGGAAGCCTTTCGGGCCGAAATCGAGGAGCACCACCTCACTCCCCTCCTCGAGGAAATCGAGATCCCGCTCATTCCGGTGCTGGTAGACATGGAAACCACCGGAGTGCTCATTGATCGAGCAATCCTCGGCGAGATGTCGCGGGGGTTCAACAAAGAGCTGACAGGTCTCGAGCTGGACATCTATCGCGCCGCGGGAGGCGAGTTCAACCTCGGCTCGACCCCGCAGTTGCGTACCGTCCTGTTCGAGAAGCTCAAGTTGCCCGTGCTCAAGCGAACGAAAACGGGTCCGTCGACGGACGTTGAGGTGCTGGAGCAGCTCGCGGCGACGGGGCACGAGGTGCCGCGCCTCATGATGGAGTACCGCGAGCTGTCGAAGCTCAAGTCCACGTACGTAGATGCGCTACCGGGATACATCCGGGCAGAGACAGGCCGGGTGCACACCACCTTTAATCAGACCGGCGCCGCCACCGGCCGGCTCTCGTCATCAGATCCGAACCTTCAGAACATTCCGGTGCGTACCAAGCGCGGCGGTGAGATTCGCCGCGCCTTCATCGCGCCGCCCGGGCGTCTCCTGCTGACCGCCGACTATTCGCAGGTCGAGCTCCGGTTGCTGGCCCACCTCTCCGGCGATCCTGCGTTTGTCGCGGCATTCCAGCGTGGCGGCGACATTCACCGGCAGACGGCCGCGGTCATCTTCGGTGTGCCGGAAACCAGCGTCACGGGGGAGATGCGCGCGCGCGCCAAGACGATCAACTTCGCGACGATTTACGGCCAAGGCGCGCTCGCGCTTTCCCGCCAGCTGGCGATTACGCTGGAGGAGGCCAAAGCCTTCATCAAACATTACTTCGAGCGCTTTGCCGGTGTCCGCGCCTGGCTAGACCAGACTGTCGATGAGGCACGCCAGCGTGGGTTCGTCGAAACGCTGTTCGGGCGACGGCGCTACATCCCCGAACTGCGGGACCGGAACTTCAGCATCCGTGCGTTCGGCGAGCGGACCGCCACGAATTCTCCTCTGCAGGGATCGGCGGCAGACCTCATCAAGATCGCCATGATTCGGATCCACGCCGCTCTCAGAGAACGGCGTCTCGACGCGAAGATGGTTCTGCAAGTCCATGACGAGCTGGTGTTTGAGGTGTCGGATGGACACCGGGTGGAGGCCGGAGATCTGGTAAAACGCGAGATGGAAGGCGTAGCTGACCTGCGCGTCCCGTTGGTCGTAACTGTAGGCGCCGGAAAGAATTGGGTTGATGCGAAGGGTTAAGCACGCCTCTTGCAGAAGTGACCCTCGGTGCCCACAATTGGGGCGGTAACGTGGGGCTCTCCCTGGATTCCCGCCCTCGGCACCCGGAGGGATTCTAGTGACGGCACGTGGTGGCTTTACGCTGATCGAGCTGCTCATCGTGGTGGTGATCATCGGGATTCTCGCGGCCTTTGCGATCCCGAAGTTCGCCAACACGAAGCAGAAAGCCTACGTCGCCCAGATGAAGTCGGACCTCAAGAATCTGGCGACGGCGGAGGAGGCTTTCTTCTATGACAGCACCTTCTACACGACCAGCTTGCCGGCCCTGAACAACTTCCGTTCGTCCACGGGTGTGACGCTGACAGTTTTGCAGGCGACTCCGGGTGGATGGTCGGCCCGGGCGTCTCATGCGCAGACCACGCGCCAGTGCGTGTTGTTCTCAGGAAACGCGTCGCCGGTCGCGCCGGCGACAACCGAGGGCAAGATTACCTGCACATAGATCCACCCTATCGTGAATTCCAACGCCGCCGTGAGGGGATGCGATTCGCCCTCAACGGCGGCGTTTGGCTTCATCGGCATAAGATCGACGATGAGCCGATGGTTCACCTCGTCAGCTCCGACAAAGACCGGCTCCTCGAGCTGGGTCGGACACTGGGATTTCACGCACGGTGGCTGCAATACAAACCCCTCAAGGATCCGGACACCGGCGTGCGGGTTCCGGCCTGGCATTGGGATGTGTGGGGGGAAAAGCTGCAGCTGCTGGACCCTACGTAACCTCTTCGGCTTCAACCTCTCGTCGTGGTGCACGGACGCCCGGCCACCAGTTCCAGCGGCCGGCGATATGCATGATCGCCGGCACGAGCACCATTCGGATCAGCGTCGCATCCAGGAATACGGCCAGCGCTAACCCGAAACCGATGAACTGTACTGCCAGCACGCGCGCGAACGCAAAGTTGCCGAACACGATGATCATGATGAGTGCGGCGAAGGTGATGGTCGACGCTGTCGCCGAGAGTCCTTCCATCGTTGCGTGGTCGTTCCGGCCTGTCTTGTCGAAGACCTCCTTGATCCGTGTCAGCAGGAACACTTCGTAATCCATCGACAAGCCGAATACGGTCGCGAACACCAGGACCGGCACGATGACGACGATCGCCTCCGTCGGCCCCGCTACGCCAAAGATCTGGCTCCCATAGCCGTGCTGGAATACAAGCACGGTGATACCGAATGCCGCGCCGACGGAGAGGCAATTGAGTACGACAGCCTTGAACGGGACGAGGATCGAGCGAAACGCGAGCAGCAGCATGATGGCGGTAACACCGAGAATCATCGCGACCATACCCGGGAACCGCTGCAGGAGATGCTCTTGAAGATCGAGACTCGATGCCGCGAATCCGCCGACGACGATTTCTGCGCCCCGCAGCCGCTGCGCCCCGACCGCGGCGATCTTGGCCCGGACGTGGCGTGTGAGATCCATCATTCCCGCGAGCGAGACGCTGTCGGCGGCGATCACGTCGATGAGCGTCGTGCGCAGGTCCTCGCTCAGATACGCATTAAAGAACGCCGGATAGCGGACGCGCACCGAATCCGCATCGCTGTAGAACATGGCGAGCTGCAGAGTCGAGAGGCCCGGCCGCAGCGTCGCGACGCCGCGGACTTCCCGCACGCGCGGATCTTTCTCGATCGAATCGCTCAAGGCCTTGAGCCCCGAGAGGCGCCGCCCGGACACGGCGGATTCGCCCGACGGTAGTTGCACCACGACGCGCAGGGGTTGGATGACGCCGCTGGCTCCCATTTCGCGCAGTGCTTCCAGGCCCTGACCCGACTCGGCGTCGGGTGGGAACCAGTTCCGGGCCGGCAGGCCGATCTTCATTTGCGTGAGGGGAAAGGTCAGAAAGGCCGCGGCGAGGCCGCCACCGAGGATCGCCCGCCACGGATGGTGGCCGAGCGAGCGCGCCCACCGCTCCCACCCGGTCGGCGTGTGAATCCACGCGAGCATCCGGGCCAGCCACCTGGGCCGGTCGATATTGCGTCCCAGGACCGCGAGGAGCGCCGGCAGAAATGTCGTCGCGAGAAAGACGGCGACCCCGACGACAATGAGACCCCCGATGCCGACCGAGCGCGTCTCCGTGATCGGGGTGAGAATCAGCGCGGCAAATCCGACCACGACCGTCAACCCCGAGGTGACCACCGCGGAGCCGGCGGTCTGAATCGTGCGGCTGGCCGCATCCAGCGGGGCGAGACCGCGGTTCAGCTCTTCACGGAATCGTGTCACGATGAGGAGCGAATAGTCGATCCCGACGCCGAGCCCAACCATGGTCGTGATATTCAGCACGAACACGGACATCGTCTGGAACTGCGCGGCGACCGCGATCACCCCGAGCGCGATGGTCATGGCCAGGATGCCGACGATAATCGGCAGCGTCGCGGCCACGAGCGCCCCAAACGCCAGCACAAGCACGATCAACGTCAGCGGCAGCGCCCGGCGTTCTGCGTTGCGCGTGTCTGCGGTGCTGGTTATGCGCACGTCGTAGTCGAGCGCGGGATTTCCGGTCACCTTGACGTCGAAACCGTCGGCGCGCGGCAGCCGGCCGAGCGTGGTGCTCAACGCCGCGCGCAGGTCCGGCACGACCGTGCGAGTGATATCAGTGGTGCTCGATGGCGTCAGCGCGGCGATGAGAAATGTGGTGCGGCGGTCGCGGCTTACGAATGTCGATTCGCCGATCGTGCGCACCGACACGACCTGGCTGATATAGGTCTGCCGCGCCAGCGTTGCCGAAAGCGAATCGACCACGGTCACAAAGCGCGGATTGGTGTAGCGCACCGGGCCGCGCACGACGATGGCGACGTAATCGGCGATGGGGTTGGGGAATCCGTCGCGGATCAACTGGGACGCGCGAGCCGATTCGGATCGATCGACCGCGCTGCCGCGCACGGCAAGCACCCGTTGCACATGCGTGGCCTTCGGGGCGAAGAAGGCGGCCAGCGCGGCCCAGGCCGCGATGACCCACACGCGCCAACGGACTACGTGCTTTCCCGGTAAGGTGATCACCTATCGTCCAAACACATGCGGGCCACAATCATAGAGACGCGCGGAGCCCAAAGCTAGCGTCGCGGGTCGCGGTTTTCGCATATTGCTCACATGGTCGAACGTCGTCTGACCGGAATGATCGCTGCCGCAGCGGTGTTGATCGTGCTCTTCATCTTTTGGGACGCGTTCCGTCCCAAGGCACGCCCGCTCGACTCGGATCGGCCTGCCGTTGTCGACGCTGCGCCCGACGTCCCACCAGCTATGGACACCCCGCCCGCGATGCAGCCGACCGCTCCGACGAGCGTCTCGCAAGGCAGCGCCGTTACCGCGGGTCGGGAGCCGAGCTACTTCGATCTCCTTGCGCGCTCGGAAACCCGACGTCGCATTCGCGCGAGCGGCACCACCACATATCTGGGTGACATGCTGGCGCAGTCGCAAGACTCGATGCTCCGTCGCTGGGAGAGCCGCACCACAAATCCAATTCGCGTGTGGTTCGCGTCGACGTACGCCGCGAACTTTAAACCGGAATTTCTCGATGCGATCAAAACCGCGTTCGCGCAGTGGACGAGCGCCGGGGTCCCTGTCCGTTTCGACTTCACTGGCGACTCGACGAACGCCGAAGTCACCGTGAAGTGGCGGATTCAGTTCGAGATCGAGCGGACCGGTCAGACCGACGTCACCTGGGATCCGAATGGACTCATCCAATCCGCGGTGATCACGCTGGCGACGTTCGATCCCAAGGGCCGGCCCATGGAAGCCGGCGATATTGGCGTCGTCGCCACTCACGAAGTCGGCCACTTGCTGGGCCTCGACCACTCGAAAGACTCAACCGACATGATGTTTCCGACGGCGAAGGTCCGCGACCTCTCGGACCGGGACGTCCGAACCGTGTTGCTGTTGTACCAGCTCACGCCGGGGAGCCTGCGGTAAAGGGATATGCAGCGCCGCGGCATCAAATCGTTCCTCCCTCACACACTCCCTGAGACCCCGCTCGCGCAGGCCCTGGATAGTCGCGTGCGGGAAGCGGTATTGATAGAGAAGCTGGAGGGAGGGGCGATCCGCTGCTTTGCATGCGGCCATCGCTGCCTCGTGAAGCCCGGCCGCCGCGGCATCTGCAAAGTGCGATTCAACAATGAAGGGACACTGTTCGCTCCCGCCGGGTACGTCGCGGCGCTGCAGTGCGATCCCACCGAAAAGAAACCCTTCTTCCATTGCCTCCCAGGCAGTGACACGCTCACGTTCGGTATGTTGGGGTGTGATTTTCACTGTGGCTACTGCCAGAACTGGCTGACCTCGCAGGCGCTTCGCGACGAAACAGCCGGCGTGATGCCCACCGACATCAGTCCCGACGCCCTCGTGACACTTGCTTTGCGCCAAGGCGCGCGGATGGTCGGGTCATCCTACAATGAGCCGTTGATAACTGCTGAGTGGGCCGTTGACGTCTTCAAGATCGCCCGGCCGCGCGGGCTCAAGACCGCCTTCATCTCGAACGGCAACGCGACGCCCGAGGTGCTGGATTACATCCGGCCCTGGACCGACTGCTACAAGATCGATCTGAAGGCGATGGACGATAAGCGCTACCGCGAGCTCGGCGGCGTGCTGCAGCATGTCCTCGACGCCATTCGAATGGTCCACGAGCGGGGTTTCTGGCTCGAGATCGTGACCCTGATCGTGCCGGGATTCAACGACGACGAGCAGCAGCTCACCCGCGCCGCCGAGCTGATCGCTGGCGTGTCGCCTGAGATTCCGTGGCACGTCACGGCGTTCCATAAGGACTACCGGATGACCGATCCCGACGACACGCCCGCTGCGACGCTCGTGCGAGCGTGCGAGATCGGCGCGCGTGCGGGGTTGCAGTTCGTCTATGCGGGGAACCTGCCGGGTCGTGTGGGACGCTGGGAACACACCTACTGTCCAGACTGTGGTGACATGCTCATCGAGCGCCACGGCTATGTCATCAAGCGGCAGCGCATCGGCAGCGACGGCCGCTGTCCCTCCTGCAGTCGACGTATTCCCGGCATTTGGGCGTAACCACACTGCTGGCCGTGTTGCTGTTGTTGCAAGCGGCGGTGAACACCGTCCCCCCGCACGCACGCGTGGACTCGGTGGCGTTCGACACCGCCGTGGCGGGCGGCATCCGCGCGGGCGTGTACCCTGGAGCCGGGCTCGTTGTCGGGTCCCACGACCGGATCCTGTACGCAAAGGGCTATGGCCGACTGACGTGGAGCGCGCAGAGCCCGAGCGTCAGCGTCGACAGCACGTTCTGGGATCTTGCATCGCTCACCAAGGTCCTTGCCACGACACCTGCGATGATGGTGTTGGTCGAACGCGGCCAGATAAGCCTGGACGCTCCGGTGATTCGGTACATTCCGGAGTTCAACAGTCCCGGGACCGGTGGTATTACCGTCCGCCATCTGCTGACGCATACATCGGGTCTCCGCGGCACGCTGCCACTGAAAGACGCCCCCGACAGTGCGACGGCGTTGAGCATGGTACTCACCAGTGCCCCTGTGGCTAAGCCCGGCTCGCGAATGGTTTACTCGGACCTCAACGCCATTCTACTGGGTGAAATCGTGCGCCGCGTCAGTGGACTCCCGCTGGATGCGTTCGTGGCGCGCGAGATCTACCGGCCACTGGGGGTTGATCAGATGATGCTGTTCCGGCCGCCGAAGAAACTCGGGGCCCGCATCGCGCCGACTGGCTTGTGGCACGGGCACCCGATCGCCGGCATCGTGAACGATCCCAACGCCGCGCGACTCGGTGGGGTGGCGGGCCACGCCGGCCTCTTTGGGACTGCCAGCGCCGTCGGGCGATTCGCTCAATTCATGCTGAATGACGGCACCGCCCCCAATGGGGGTGGCTCAGTCCTCAAGCGGGAGACCGTGGGGCAGTTCACCCAGATCGCCGTTCCCGGGCGGCGCGGCGTCGTCAGCGCCCGGACGCTAGGATGGGAAGCGTTACCCACAGGCGAAGAGACTTCCAGCGCCGGCACGCTGCTCGGCCCACGCAGCTACGGGCATACGGGCTGGACCGGGACGTCGCTGTGGATCGATCCGGATCGAGATGTGTTCGTGTTGCTTTTTACGAATCGCGCGTACAACCCGCGCACGCGCACGTCGTTCACAGCACTCAAGCAGATCCGCGGGCAGGTGGCTGATGCCGCGGCACGCGCGGCCGACAGCCGCTGATCACGCTGATCGATGACGGATCCAACGCTGATCTATGATGGGGAGTGCGGAATCTGCCAGCAGGCTGTGGAACTGCTAAAGAAATGGGATCGGGAACACCTGCTTCGCTACGTACCGTTTCAGGACAGCGCCGCCGTGTCGCGTTTTGGTATCGCGTTGCCGGCGCTGGCGGCGGCGATGCACCTCGTGCTTCCGAACGGTCGTGTGTATTCCGGCGCCGACGCAGTGCCCGAGTTGTTGCGGTTACTTCGCGGCAAGCGATGGCTCGCTCCGCTATTCGACATTCCTGGTGTCCGACCAGTCGCTCGTCGGATCTACGCCTGGATCGCAATGCGCCGGCATTGTCTGGTGCCTGGTTTGGGGGGTCGCTAGGTTGCTAGACGTGACTACTGCCGTGCTGAGTACCGATACCGTTCGCCAGGCCTTGCGTCAGGTCAAGGACCCCGAGCTCGACTTGAACATTGTCGACTTGGGACTCTTGTACGATGTCGAAATCGACGAAGGTCTTGTACGTATTACGATGACGTTGACCTCGCCCGGGTGCCCCGCCGGCCCGATGATCACGAACGACATTTACAAAGTCGTGCGTGCGCTGGAAGGCGTGAAGGACGTGGACATCGACATCGTCTGGGAGCCGTACTGGACGCCGGAGCGGATCGATCCCAAGATCCGCGCGATGATGGGGTTCTAGCGAAGCGCTTCGAGAAACGCCTGTCCCAGCACGTCGACCTGCCAGCGCCGTAATTCGGTAATCTGTGCGAGCGCCTCGCGACTCGTGGGCCTTGCTCGCGCCACCGCCTCGAGCGTCGTGCGACCACACAGCACTCCCGGATCCAGGCCCAGCTCGAGCGCGATGCGATTGCGCGCTGCCTTGAGATGCTCGAGACGTGCGTCGAATCCCCGATCTTTCGTAGGTCGTGCCTGTCGCGCAAGACGCGGGAGCTCGCTCTCGCTCAATCGCTTCGCCTCCGCGACGCCGTCGAGCAGCGCCGGACCGTACCGACGTGCCAGCGACGCCGGCAGCTCGCGGACATCGTTCAGCTCGGTCATCGACCCGGGGAGAGCTCGGCTCACCGCAAGTAGCGCATCGTTTCCGACGATGCGAAACGGCGCCTTGTCTTCTCGTTCAGCGACCGTCTCGCGCCAGCGATGCAGCAATCGCAGCGCGCCGAGGCTGCGAGGCCCGAGTCCCTTTGCACCTTTAAGGCGGAGATACGTGTCCTCGTCTCCTCCCACCGGCACGCCGGTCCAACGGAGTGACTCGAGCTGCTTGAACTCCTCCATTGCCCAGGACATCCGGCCCTGGCTCTGCAGCCGCTGTTCCATCGCGTCACGCAGCGCGAGGAGATGCTGGGTATCGGCGGCGGCATACGCGAGCATCGGCGGCGGCAGGGGCCGCCGCGACCAGTCCGCTTTCTGATGCTCCTTGTCGAGCTTCACGCCGACATACTTCTGGACGAGCGCCGCTAATCCGATGCCCGGCTCGCCGGTCAGCTGAGCGGCCACGCGCGTGTCGAACAAGCGCACGGCTCGGAAACCGTAGTCGCGGTCGAGAACGCGAAGATCGTAGTCGGCGTCGTGAAAAACCTTCTCGATTCCGGGATCGGCCAGCAGGGCGCCGAACGGGCCGAGGTCCGCGATCGCGAGCGGATCGATGAGCACCGTTGCATTGCGCCCGGAGACCTGAATGAGGTAGATGCGGTCGCGGTAGCGATGAAAGCTGGCAGCTTCGGTGTCGACGCCGAGGCGGGGCTCGCGACCCAGTGCGCCCGCGACCTCCGCGAGCGCCTGCGGTGTCGCGACATAGCCGGGGGGAGCCGTCACTCCTCCTTTCCTAGCGCCTCCATGCCTGCGGCGATCTCTTCCAGCGCCTTCGCCAACGTCTTGTAGAATTCCGGATCGGGAGCCTCAGGGGCTCCCCCCAACGGGTCGCCGGCGCATTTGCGGGCGGCGCGTGCGGCATGACGGATGTAATCGGTGGCAACTCGCATGGATCGCTCCGCAGTATTGGCCACAAAGATACGTGAGGCCCTCGCGCCGTGCAGTCTTGCGGCGTGGCCGACGCCGCTCGAGGCACACCCGGCGCTCGCCCGCGCTGTGGGCATGCAGGCACTCTGGATCAAGCGGGAAGATCTCCGTGGCGGCAACAAGGTGCGCGGGCTCGAGTTCCTGTTATCGGCCGCGCCGCCGCGGTCGGTATTCGTCACCATCGGCGGCTCGGGATCGACCCACTGTCTCGCGACGGCGCGCCACGCCAGGGCGCTGGGCTTTCGTACGGCGCTCGCGGTCTTCCCGCAGCCCGAAACGGACGCCAGCCGGACCGTGGGAACGGCGACGGCCGCGACCGCTGATCACGTGTTTCGCGCGTCGAGTCTCGTCACGTTTCCATGGGCGGTGCTGCGCGCGTGGCGCGCCGCGCACCACTTGGGGGCCGGCAAGCCGCGATGGATTGCCGGTGGTGGCGCCGATCCCCGCGCCGTTATTGGTCACTTTCTGGCCACGCTCGAGCTGCACAGTCAGCTTGATGCGCCGCCCGATGCGATCGTCGTCCCGCTGGGCACGGGCGGCACCGCCGCCGGCATCGCGCTTGGCGTCGCATGGCTTGGCTGGAGCACACAAGTCGTCGGTGTTCGCGTCGCGCCGCGAATTGCGGCAAACAAATGGAGAACGCTGCGCCTCGCTCGCGCAGCGGCCGCGCTGATACGTCGCGCGGGCGTGGATTTTAGTGTCCCTCGCGCCGCCATTCGTGTGCGGGTGGTAGACGCGGTGGGTAAGGGATATGGTTACCCGACTCCGGAGGGTGAACGCGCGACTGCGATTGCCGCCGAGCACGGCGTGCGCCTCGACCCAACCTACGGTGCGAAGGCATTTGGCGTTCTCGTGAATGGTACGACGCACCCATCGCTAAGCGCGGGGCACGCTTTCGCACCACGCAACGCCGTCTTTTGGCATACCTTCCCATGGCCATGACTATTCTCTTCATTCACGGCTACCCGTTCGATCATACGATGTGGCGCCATCAGCTCGCGGCGTTGTCAGGATGGCGCTGCATTGCGCCCGACCTGCGAGGTTTTGGTGAGTCCCCGGCTGGGGAGCCCGATGAGGCCGCGCAGTACTCGGTCGCGATGTATGCCAAGGACCTCATTGCACAGCTCGATCGCTTGGGAATTCGTGAAACGGCGGTCTGCGGACTCTCGATGGGTGGCTATATCGCCTTCGAGTTGCTGCGCAGCCATCCGACGCGTGTAACGGCGGCCATTTTGTGCAATACCAAAGCCACCGCTGATACCCGGGAGGCGAAAGAGGATCGCGACGCGATGGCTGCCCTCGCTCGGCAACGCGGCGCAACTGCAATCACGGAGAAGCTCCTACCCAGATTGCTCTCGCCGGTGACCGTAAAGAATCAACCGCAGGTGGTCGAGGAAGTGCGTGCGATGATGACGCGCTCGAGCGTCAACGGGATTGTCGGTGCGCTGCATGCGCTCCGCGAGCGGCCCGACTCGACACCCTTGCTAAAAAGAATTGGGGTGCCGGTCCTACTCGTCGCGGGTGAAGACGATCAGATTATTCCCGCGCCGCTCATGCGGGAACTGGCCAATGTCATTCCGGGTGCAGAGTTCGTGACGATCGGTGCGGCAGGACATGTGACACCGCTCGAGCAACCCCGCGCTGTGAACGCGGCGATCACCGCGTTCTTACGGAAGCTGGGTTAGGCGCCCTTGCGCTGGGGCTTCCCCGGTGGGTTGTCGCTCTGGAATACGTCACGGTTCTTTGCGATGTAGTCCTTCCACTGCGGCGGACAATCCTCCTCCGGGAAAATCGCCGTCACGGGGCACTCCGGCTCGCAGGCGCCGCAGTCGATGCACTCGTCGGGGTGGATGAATAGCATGTCCGGCCCCTCGTAGATGCAGTCCACCGGACAGACATCCACGCACGAGCGGTCTTTCACATTGATGCACGGTTCGGCGATGATATACGGCATCCCAGCTCCTAAATAGCGCTACCGGGTCGTATGGAACGGCGCATGGCAAACCTAGACAAGCGTTTAGCTCAGTCAAGGGAAGCGTCGTTCGGCTCCGCCTTGCATTTCAGATACTCACCAGTATCCTAGATACCTGTGGGGATCATTCGCCAGCGTCGACGGGCCGAGACGAGAGCGCTTCTGGTCGCGGCAGGCTTGCAGCTCTTTGCCGACCAGGGATTCGAGCTCGTCACGCTCGATGAGGTCGCCCTGGCGGCAGGATTTACGAAGGGCGCGATCTACCGCCACTTCCCCTCGAAAGGAGCGTTCCTCTTGGCTCTGTTCGAGCAGTACGCTGCCGTCGCGCGCGCGGGCTCTGGTGCCCGGCAGGCGACGTGGTTTGTGCCCCTCACGCTGCAGTTCGCCGCTCAGGCTGTCCGCGACCCGCTGCTGAGGCGTCGCTTCGCCCTGGTTCTCTCGGAGGCGCCCGATGGTGTCAGCGCCGAAAGTCAACTCCTCAAGTCGCTTGCCCGCGTATGGCCCGCCTGATCGATCTGAGTCATGAAATCGAGGACGGCATGGTCACCTACCGTGGCCTTCCGGCGCCTGCGGTGAGTGATTGGCTGTCTCGCGAGGCTTCACGATCGCGCTACGGGCCCGGCACAACCTTTCAGATCGGCAAGATCGAGCTACTAGCCAATACCGGCACTTACATCGACGCTCCATTCCATAGATATGCCGACAAGCCCGATGTTGCCGGCTACCCACTCGAAGCCGTCGCCGATCTGCCGGCCATTGTCATTCGCGCGGCCCAGCGTGCGTCAGGCGCGCGTGCCCTCGATGCCGAGCACTTCGCGCGCCACGACGTGAAACGAAAGGCGGTGCTGGTGCAGAGCGGCTGGGACGTGCATTGGCGCACCGACACCTATGCAGACGGACAGCATCCCTTCCTCACCCGCGATGCCGCCGAGTATCTCGTCGCCCACAGTGCGGCGTTGGTGGGAATCGATTCGCTCAACATCGACGATGACAAGGACCCCGCGCGCCCAGTGCATACGATCCTCCTCGGCGCGGGTGTTGCCATTGTCGAGCATATGACGAACCTCGGCGCGCTCCCCGAAGGCGAGTTCCGCTTCTTCGCCGTGCCGCCGCGTGTGAAGGGTATGGGGAGCTTTCCTGTGCGCGCGTTCGCGATCACGCCTCATTAGTTTGCTACCGCCCTCACCACGTGCCCCAATCCGTCCACAACCCGCGCCATCCGGTCGTAATCCAGCTTATCGGGCGTGTCCTCCGGCGTATGATAGAAAGGGTACCGAAACGGCGCGGTATCCGTGATCATGATCGCCGGATAGCCCTCTCGCCAGAACGACCAATGATCCGACCACCACACGCCTGGTACCCAGGAGGGCGCGGCGGCCCCCTGAGTCGGGAACGCGGTATGCGCGCGAAACGCGCGGATCGCCCGGTGGAGCAGGGGACGTGAGCCAAGGTTCGACACGAAACCGATGAAGTCTCCCACGTCGGGATAGGCGAGGCCGAGCGGGAACGGGTAACGCTGGCTGCCTTTCTCTGTGTCGTAGTAGCCGATCGATTCGATCGACAGCATCGCAACGATCTGGTCGTTTCGTTGGCGCGCGGCCGTCGCATAATGCCGGCTGCCCATCGCTGCCGTCGGAAATGATGGTGGCTCTTCATTGGGGAAGAAGACGAATCGAACCGTTCGAGTCTGCGGCGCGCCGGCAAACAGGCGCGCCAGCTCGAGCACGCCGGCCACCCCGCTCGCATTGTCATCGGCGCCCGGCGCGTCTTCCGCGGTGTCGTAATGCGCGCCGACCACGACGACCTCGTGGAACAGGCCGGCTCCGCGCAGCGTCGCCTCGAGGTTGCGCCAAACCAAGCCGCGCGCGCTGTACTCGTGTGAGACGACCTGGTAGCCGAGTGCGGTGAGCCTGTCTTCGATGTAGGTCGCGGCGTGTTGGACGTTGCGGTAGGTCTGGTCGCTCCGCACGCCGATATCCTGTGCGAGTGCGCGCACGTGAGTCTCCAGGCCTGCCCGCAGCCGCTGTTGATCGGGCGTGAGTGGTGGCAGGGGGCCCTCAAAAGATGGTCCCGGCATCTTCACGGTGAACACCCAGATGAAGAGGAACAGCAACGGCAAGATCGCGATGATCGCAAGCATGCGGGCCCGCCCCCAGCTTGTAGTCGGAACGATGGCCATGCGCATGGGGGTAAGATACCTTCCTATCGATCCTCTCTCGGAGTACCGATGGCCGTCCCTCGCGCACTGCTCGTCGCCTTACTCGTGTTCCCCACGCCGCTCACAGCCCAACGCACCCAGAAACCAGCACTTCATGGCCGGCACTGGATCGCGATCACCGGCAAACCCCTCGCTGCCACCGCCGGAGCCATGATGTTCCAAAAGGGTGGCAATCCGATCGATGCGGCTTGTGCCATGCTCGCAGCCACAACCACGATGTGGGACGTGCTGTCGTGGGGCGGCGAAACACAAGCGCTGATCTACAATCCGCACACCAAGAAAGTGATCGCATTCAACGCTCTTGGCGTCGCGCCGACCGGCGCTACGCCGGAGTTCTATCGCTCCAAGGGAATGCACTATCCACCGGAGTACGGGCCCCTCTCGGCGATCACCCCGGGCACACCCGGCGGTCTGATGGTCATGCTGGCCGAATACGGGAAGCTGAGTTTGCGCGACGTCCTCGAACCGGCGATTCGCATGGCCGATGGCTATCCAATAGAGGAAGAGACGGCGAATTCGATCGAGCGGCAGAAGCGCTGGCTCAAGCAATGGCGCTACTCCCGCGCGGTCATGCTGCCACATGCCGGCGAGGCGCGTGAGGCCCCGGAGGCGGGCGAGATCTTCCGCCAGACCGACCTCGCGGCGACGCTCCGCAAACTCGTCGAAGCCGAGCAGCAGGCGTTGCGGCGTGGCAAGAACCGGCGGGATGCCATCATGGCGGCGTATGAGCGCTTCTATAAGGGAGACATCGCGCAGGAGTTCGTCCGCGGAGTGCAGGAGGAGGGTGGGCTGATCACGCTGGCTGATCTCGCGAGTTGGCGAGTCAAGATCGAAGAGCCCGTCATGACCCAGTACCGCGGCATCGACGTGTACAAGCTCCCGCCGTGGACACAGGGTCCGGCAATGCTGCAGGCGTTGAACATCCTCGAAGGCTTCGATCTCAAGGCGATGGGCTACAACAGCACGCGCTACATCCACACGCTCTATCAGACGATGAGTCTCGCCTTCGCCGATCGCGACTTTTATTACGGCGACCCCGCATTTCCGCCCGAGGAGCCGATTCGCGGTCTGCTGTCGAAAGAGTATGCACGCGAACGTGCCAAGCTGATCGATCCCAGTCGCAACAATCCCGATATCAAGCCGGGCGATCCCTATCCCTTCCAGAGCGGGACAAATCCGTACGCGGGACTCCTGCAGCAATGGTCGCCACGTCCCGCGACCTCAACCTCGACCCAGGAGGATGAGGCTGCGCTCGCGGCATTCGACGAAGCGTTCCGCCGTGGCACCACGTCGATCGAAGCAGCGGACACGTCCGGCTGGGTGGTCTCGGTCACCCCGTCGGGCGGGTGGATTCCCGCGGTCATTGCGGGTCGCACCGGCATCGGCGTGAGCCAGCGAGCGCAGCAGTTCGTTGTTGATTCAACGGACAATCCGTTCAACGTCATCCGGCCGGGCCAACGGCCGCGCGTGACGCTCACGCCGAGTCTCGCGTTGAAAGACGGGAAGCCGTTCCTCGCGTTCGCAGTACAGGGCGGCGATACCCAGGATCAGAATCTGTTGCAGTTCTTCCTGAACATGGTCGAGTTCGGCATGGATGTTCAGGAGGCAGTGGAGGCGGCGAACATCACGAGCTACCAAATGCGCAACTCATTCGGCGAACATAAGACGGAGCCCGGTCGCCTCACTCTGCGCGATGACACGCCGTCGTGGGTCCGCCACGAGCTGCGCTCCATGGGTTACCGGCTCGACTTTGACGACCGCACCTCGGGCCCCATCAACGCGATCTTCTTCGACTGGAAGCACGGATCGTTCTGGGGTGGCTCGTCGAACCATGGGGAGGACTACGGCATAGCGTGGTAGTTGTGACGTTTGGTGCGCTTTGACTTTTCGCACCGGCCGTTCGTAGCCACGTTTAGTCGTATGCGTGTTTGGGTAGGCCTGTTCGGGGTCTGTGCCGCCTTTCTCGCCGCGTGTGATTCACCGTCTGGTCCCACGACGACTAGTCGACGGATCTCGGTCGGCGATACGGTCGCGGTGACGACAGGCAGCGACAGTGCTCGCACGTTTTCGTTCGTTGCGAACGCCGGTACCGAATACGCCGTGCTCTTCGACGTCACGACCGGATCGGGGATTCTGGTTGTCATCGATTCGGCGAACAACACAGTCCTGACAAGTGTTGTTGCGAGCGAAGCCGATCAGGGGCGGTGGACCGCGAACTTTTCGCGCGCGGGCGTGCTGCTGCTGAGAGTCCAAAGTGTCGGCCAAAACAGCGCGCCCCCATTCCGCTTCTTCATTCAATCAGTAAACCGCGCGCCCGAGAGCCGGCTGGCGCGCTTTACCATCGGTGATACGGTAGTTGATGCCATCGACATGGTGCCGGACGTCGACACCTTCGTGGCGCATGGCGACGCCGGCCAGGAGCTCGTCGGGTGGATTGAGGCGCTGAACAGCAACGGCGTCTTCGAGGTCAACATCGTGGTGCTCGATCCGGCTACAGGACAATCACTCGGCGGCACCTTCCACGGCCCGAATGACCCAAACCCGCACCTCGCGGTCTTGCCGCCGCTTCCTGCATCGAGCGACTACACGTTTCGCGTCCCGGCGCTGCGGCAGGCGGGATTCCCGGAATACATCGGTTCCTATCGCTTCCGCTTCTATGCGATCAACCGTGCGCCGGAGACGGCCAGCGCCACGATGCCCGAGGGGGTCATCGTCAACGAGGCGCTGAATATCGGCGGGGACATCGACGAGTTCACCTTCCCCGCTGCGTCAGGCGACCAATTCAATGCGTTTATCCGGTCAGGGTCGGCGTTCCCGATTTCCTTGGCGCCGCTCGGCCAGATCCAGGGAGGCGGAGCCACGGTCACCGAGGCCGCGGACACGAGCTTGTTCGAGAACGGGACGGGACGATTCAAGGCCCTTGCCAGCGGAAATCTCGGGCTACGCGTGCGAGGACAGGATTTCAGAAACGCGGTTGGGCCCTACGAGTTGTACCTGTACCATGTCGATCCGAATCCCGAAACGGCTCCAGCCACGCTGACTCCCGGCGACA
This sequence comes from Gemmatimonadales bacterium, assembly GCA_035259785.1. GTDB lineage: Bacteria > Gemmatimonadota > Gemmatimonadetes > Gemmatimonadales > GWC2-71-9 > 20CM-2-65-7. Next base: position 186 of record DATFVZ010000275.1, on the reverse strand, counting down.
CTGTCGCCACGGAATCGATCGATCTACCCGGCGATCTCGACGAATTCACATTCACCGCGTCTGCCGGCGACCATTTCAACCTGTTCTTCTCTCCGCTCGACCCCGTCGCGGCGCCAGGCATGATCGCCACCGTTCGTACGCCGACCGATTCGGTGATTGCGCTAACGCAGAGTGCGAGCCCGCCGG
>DATFVZ010000274.1:0-32529 GCA_035259785.1 Gemmatimonadales bacterium | reverse complement strand
CCTCGACGACAAAGAGATCGAATACCTGCATACCGAAGTGGCACGCGAGTACGCGCAGGATCTGCGCCGCAACGTGCTCGCGATGCTGTTCGACTTGCTCGAGCTGCAGACATATGGCACAGTCCGCGCCGAGCTGATTTCGATCGTCGAGAACTTCATTCCGTATCTTCTCGGGGCAGGGGATTTCCGTTCGGTTGCCTACATTCTGCGCGAGTGCAGGGTGATCCAGCAGCGGGCTCGCGAGCTGATCCCCGAGCACCGGCAGGTGCTCGAGACACTGCCGGCCCGCCTCTCTCAGACCGATGCCCTCTCGCAGCTGCTGCAATCGCTCGATGAAGCCACGAGCCATCCGTCGGAAGAGGATCTCACCGAGCTCTTCAGCGAGCTGCGCGCCGAAGCGCTGGGGCCGCTCATGGGCTGGCTGCCGCGGCTGCACAACGAGCGGGTGCGCGCATTGGTCCAGTCCTCGGCTGAGCGCCTCGCCCAGGCCCACGCGCCGGAGGTGCTCAAAGCGCTGGGGAGCACGGATCCGGCCGTGCAGCTCGAGATGGTGCGACTCGCTGGGCGTTTGAAGCTGCCCGGCGCGCCTGAGGGCATGGGCCCGCTCCTCGAGCGCGGCGAGCGCGAGCTGAAGCTGGCCGTCGTCGAAGCGCTGACGATGATCGGCAGCCCCGGTGCGACACGCCTCCTCGAGAAAGCGATCGAAGATGCGGAGCGCGACGTCCGGATCGCGGCGGTCAAGTTCTTGGGGCAGCGCGGCCACCGCAACGCGTTCCCGCGCGTCGAAGCCGCCGTAACCGGCTCGAAATTGAAGGAAGCCGATCTGACGGAAAAAATGGCGTTCTTCGAAGCCTACGGGGCGCTCGCCGGCCCGGCGGGTATCGCGACGCTGGAGAAGATGCTGCTCGGCAGGGGAGGCTTGCTCGCTCGCAAGGAGGATCCCGAGACACGCGCCTGCGCTGCGATGGCACTTGGGAAGATCCGCACTCCGGCCGTGCGCGACATCCTGCAGAAGGTGGTGCAGGACAAGGAGCCGCTGGTGCGGAATGCCGTCAGTCGCGCCCTGCGCGAGGTGGGGACAGTATGACGGCGCCCGGCGGAGGGAAACGCCCGTCGATGATGGAGACCGTCCAAACTACGGACGGGTTCCTCCGTCACGCCGGCCGCGACTTCCTGGTGGTGCTCTACACCGCCTTTCGATCGGTGAAGTTGTACCCGATCGAGAACGCACAGGTGCAGCGATCGCTGGACGACCTCTCCGCCACGACCAAGCAGCTGCTCGACGTCGAGCGCGAGCTCGAGGTGCGGATCCAGGGCGAGTTCATCTTTGTGAACGCGACGCGCCTGCGCCTCGATCTCGACAACTACGCGTCCTTCTCGCACATCCTGAACATCTTCCAGGAGTGCGGCATTGGAGCTGTGCGCATCGACGAGGGCGTCGATCGGCGCCAGCTGCAGGTCTTCGTATCATTGCTGCTCGCGTACGCGGCGAAGCAGGCGAATCCGAACAAGCTGTTCGAGCTGGCAGGGAAACTGGCGGACGGCGGCGTCACCTTCATCACCGTCGAGGCCCCGCTCGAGGTCGAGGAGGACCTCGAGGAAGAAGAGCGGCAGAAGGAGGCGGCCAAGCGCACCTACGCGCGGTCGGTCGCGGTCACGAAAGAAGTCATCAACAGCATTCGCATGGGCCGCACCGCCAACGTCAAGAAGGTCAAGCGGGCCGTGCAGGCCATCGTCGATCAGGTGCTCAACAATGAGTCGTCGCTCGTCGGACTCACGACGTTGCGTGACTACGACGAGTACACGTTCACCCACTCGGTGAACGTCTGCATCTTCTCAGTCGCCCTGGGCCGCAAACTCGGGCTGACCAAGCTGCAGCTGTACGACCTCGGGATGGCGGCGCTGTTCCATGACGTCGGAAAATCTCGGGTCCCGCTCGAGGTCCTGAACAAGGACGGCGGTCTAACCGAAGAAGAGTGGCGCATCATGCAGGCGCACCCCTGGCTGGGCGTGCTCACGCTGTTTGGGCTGCGCGGCTACGGCGAGATCCCGTATCGGGGAATGGTCGTGGCGTACGAGCATCACATGAAGATCGACTTGACCGGCTATCCCAAGTCGATTCGGCCCCGCCTCCTGTCCATCTATTCGAAGGTCATTGCGGTGGCGGACGGCTTCGATGCGGCCACGAGCCGTCGCGTCTACCAGACCGTTCCGATCCAACCCGATCAGGTCTTGAAAGAAATGTGGGAGAACCCGCGCCGGGGGTACGATCCGGTAGTCGTCAAGGCGTTCATCAACCTCATCGGCGTCTATCCCGTCGGAACGTGCGTGATTCTCGACACCTACGAAGTCGCGCTCGTGCATACTGCCAACCCGGATGTCGCCCACGTGCACCGCCCGGTTGTCCGCATCGTCACGACACCGGATGGCGCCCCCCTGCGGCCCGGAACCGTCATCGATCTTTCGATAAAAGATCCGAGCGGCAACTATCCGCGCACTATCGTCAAGGTCACCGACCCGGTCAAATACGGCATCAACGTCAGCGACTACTTTGTCTGACCGGGGAGGGAATCCCCGTGCCACGCGCATCCCGTCACTGGCGGATCGGTGGCGAGCCCTGGGAAACACACGGGCGCTGATTCCCTACCTGACCGCCGGGTTCCCTACTCCGGAGGTGTCGTGCGACGCGCTCCGCCGCGTCGCCGCCGCGGGAGCGGATTTTGTCGAAGTCGGTGTCCCATTCTCCGATCCGCTTGCGGACGGACCCACCATTCAGCGCACCACGCAGACCGCGCTCGAGCAGGGGATGACACTGCCTCGCGTGCTGGAGCTGGTCGATCAGGCCGCACTGGAGATACCGGTCGTCATCATGACCTACCTCAACCCGGTGCTGGCGTTGGGCATTGAGCGCTTCATTCATGATGCGGTGGACGCCGGCGTAGCGGGCGTGTTGCTCACCGACTTACCGGCCGGCGCGGATGACGAGATCGAGCAGGCCGTCACAAGCAGTTCGCTGTCACTGATTCGGTTGATCGCCCCGACAACCGATGACAGCCGACTGTCGACCGCCCTCGACAGCGCGAGTGGATTCGTGTACCTGATCTCCCGCCTCGGCGTGACGGGCGCGCGCGACAGCGTTCCCAGCGATCTCGCGCACCACGTAGGCCGCATTCGCGCCGTGACCCGCCTGCCAATCGCGGTGGGATTCGGGATCTCGACGCCCGCACAGGCACAGGCGGCTGCCCGGGTCGCGGACGGCGTGGTCGTAGGCAGCGCGCTGATGGACGCCCTCGCCGCGGGCGGCGTCGCCGCGGCCGAGCGGCTGGCGCGCGATTTGGCGGCAGCGGTCCATACGTGAGCATTTCGCGCCTCGTCGGTCTTTACAGTCGGGCCTTGGCGTTGGTCGGGACCGTCCTACTGGTGGCGGCACTGCTCGCCGACCGTCGCTGGCTCGGGCAGATTCCCGAGATCATCGTCATGTTCGGCGCGACGGTCGCACTCCGTGGGATGTCCGTGCCGCTCAGCAAATTCTCGTACCTGACCCAGACGGCGCTCGTGGGGATCGCGGGCAGCCTGCTCGTTGGCGTTCCCGCCACGGCGTTGGCCATCTCCGCAGCTGTGCCTGTCACGGATACGATCTGGCAGCGCAAGCCGTTGCCCGTGGCGTGGATCAACCTCGGGCGCGAGGTCATCACGCTCGTCGCCGCCTACGGTGTGTATGCCACCTCGCTGCATTGGCTGGGAATGACCGTCGCCGGCGTGCCGATTCCGGTGGTCAGTATCGAGCTGCTTCCGGCGCTCGCCGGCTACGCGCTGGCTTACTTCGTCTTCGGACGGGTGCTGTTCTACTTCAGCCTGATCATCCGATCGAAACTCGAGCCTGCCGAGCGGCTCATGATCGTGCGCTACGAAGTGATCGGGTATGCCGCGACACTGCTCGCCGCCACGATCCTGGTCGCCTCCATGGTCGCCTGGTCGTTCGGCGCGTGGATGCTGGTCGGCGTTGTGCTGACGTTCCTAGGCCTGCTGCTCAAGCAGATGATCGAAGAGGCGATCTCCGCCGAGGAGCTGAACAAGATTCATGCGATGGAAGCGGTGATCACGGCCAATACCAGTCTGGCGGACTCCTTTCAACGCATCGAGCGGTTGGCCCATCGCCTGGTGGATTGGGGGGACTTCCGGATCTACCGGTTGCATGACGGCGTGATGTCGTTAGCCCATCGCTCCGAGCGCGGACGCGTGGGGAGGGGGAAGCCCTCGGAGGACGTCAGCGCGCTGCGACGCACGGCGGCGGCGAGTGGGCAGGCAATCGTGATCGACGACGTGACGCGCGACCAGCGCCTCGCCGACGTGCCCGAGGAAGTGCGGAGTCTGGTAATCGTACCGCTCAAGTTCGGCGATCAGGTGATTGGCACGCTCGAGCTCGAGCATCATAAGCGACACAGTTACCGGCGGCAGGACATTCTCACCATCACGACGTTCGCGAACCAGCTCGCCACGGCCGTTCACATCACCGACCTCCGGCGCCCGCTCGTGGAAACGGTGGAGCGCATGACGCGCCAGCTCGCGACAATCGCTCAGACCGCGGAGGCGCTCAAGGAGGCGGCCGCGGCGGTGGCGGCGTCCACCGGCGTGATTCGCGAGGGCGTGCGGCGCGAAGAGAGTGAAGTCTCCGGCGGCCTTGAGGCCACGGAGAGCCTGGCGCAGGTCTCGCGCCGCGTATCGGATGACGGCGTCGGCGCGGCGCGCGCATCCACCGCGGCCAGCGATGTGGCCAGTCGCAACCGTACGCAAATCCGCGAAGCAATCGAGCGCCTGGTCGCGCTCAAGGCGTTCGTGGGCGAAAGCTCCACCAAGGTGCAGCAACTCGGCCAAATCAGCCGGCGTATCACGGGGTTCATCGCGTCGATCCGCGAGCTTGCCGACATGACCAACCTGCTTGCGCTCAATGCCGCGATCGAAGCGGCGCGAGCCGGCAAGCACGGCAAGGGATTCGGTGTCGTTGCCGATGAAGTGCGTCACCTCGCCGAGCAGAGCGCGAACGCGGCCGCGGAAGCGGGTGACCTGGTGCAGGACATCCACACGCAAGTCGGAGAAGTCGTCGAACAAATGCGTCGAGGACAAGTCAACGTCGGAGGCGTCGAAGAGCTGTCGGCCGCCGCGCTCGAGGCGCTGGACGCGATTGTCGCGGCTACGGCGGAAGCCACGGCCCATGCCGGCCGCATTACGGCGGCAGCCGGCGAGCAGAATGTCGCGTTTGACCGCTTGCGCGAGCGCATCAACGCCGTGGCCAGCATCGCCGGGCAGAATCGCGCGGAGGCGGACGACGTGGCGACCCGGGCCGTGCAGGCCGCGGAGGGATTGACCGACCTCGAACGGGCTACCCGCGACCTGGAGCAAGTCGCTACTATGCTGCGTGACTTGACTCGTGGCTTCGCCAACGTAGCGTAGGCCCCGCCGTGACCACAGCAGAACGAGTGTACGTCGCCCTGGGATCGAACCTGGGTGACCGGGCGGCCCATCTGGCGCACGCGCGCAACCGGCTCGCGGAGCTGCCGGGGACGCGGCTTATAGCCGTGTCGCGCGTGGAGGAAACCGCTCCTCTCGGTCCCGTGGCGCAGGGGCCGTACCTGAATCAGATGGTGCTACTCGAGACCACGCTGAGCCCCGACGCGCTGCTCTCGCAGTGCCGAACCATCGAGGCCGAGCGAGGCCGGGAGCGCCGCGAGCGGTGGGGACCACGCACGCTGGATCTCGATATTGTGCGATATGGGGCGCGTACCGTGCAGGAGGCCCATCTGACCATTCCGCATCCTGAGCTGCCCAATCGCGACTTCTGGCGGCGCGAAATCGCCGAGCTCGAGACGAGCCATGGCTAATGTCACCACGCGCTCCCTCCTCGAGATGAAGGAGAAGGGCGAGCGCATCGTGGCGCTAACGTGCTACGACGCTCTGTTCGCCCGGCTGCTCGATGCGAGTGGGATCGATATCCTGCTCGTAGGCGACTCGCTCAATCAGGTCCTGGCGGGCGCGTCGTCCACGCTCTCGGCGTCGCTCGAGCAGATGATCTATCACACCACCATCGTGCGCCGGGGCACCGAGCGCGCCATGGTGCTCTGTGATATGCCTTTCCTCTCTTATCAGATCTCGCCCGATGACGCGCTGCGCAACTGCGGCCGCGCCATGAAGGAGACCGGCTGCCAGGCGGTCAAGATCGAAGGTGGCCAGCCGATGGCAGCGACCGTCCGGCGACTGGTGGACGCCGGTATCCCCGTCATGGGACATATCGGGCTGACGCCGCAGTCGGTGCATGCCCTTGGGGGGTATCACGTGCAGGGACGAGACGACGCGACGGCCGACCGGCTGCGCGCGGACGCGAAAGCCTTGGAGGACGCAGGCGCGTTCGCCGTGGTCCTCGAGCTCCTGCCGGCGCCGCTCTCGTCCCAAATCACCAAGTCACTCACCATTCCGACGATTGGAATCGGAGCGGGACCCGCGTGCGACGGACAAGTACTGGTGCTGCACGACATGCTTGGTTTGAACGAGCAGTTCTCGGCGAAGTTCGTGAAGAAATACGCCGCCCTCGCCGAAGATGTGCGGGAGGCCGCCCGGCTGTTCGCCGCGGAGGTGCGCGAAGGCCGCTATCCGGGCCCGGAGCACTCATTTGGTAAGTAGACTCGTGGCGGTCCTCGTTGCCGTCTCACAGCAACCGGATAGTGCGATGCGAACGACATCGCATGGCGCGTACACGGCAGACCAGGCCCGGAGCGGCGCCAAGATCTTCAAGGAGATCTGTGCGGATTGCCACACGTCGGCACGATTTCGAGACTCGACGTTTCTGAGCAGCTGGAAGGGCCGCCCGGTGCGTGACCTGTTCGAGCTCGTCCGCACGCAGATGCCGCTCGACAATCCCGGCGGTTTGCGCCGGACGGAATACGCCGACGTGCTCGCATACATCTTTGAGCTCAATGGCCTGCCGCCCGGTGACTCGACGTTGCCGTCGGACGATACCGGACTCCGGCGCATTCGCATCGATAAATGAGCGCGATCGCCGTCGCCGTCGTGCTGAGCCTTGGAGCAGTGACGCAGCAGGGAGCTGCGGGCGGAGAGTGGCGGTTTTGGGGGGGCGACGCAGGCAGTACGCGCTACGCGCCGCTCGATCAGATCACGCGCGACAACGTCGGCAAACTGGAGATCGCTTGGCGGTGGCGCGCCGCCAACTTTGGCCCGGCCGCGGAAACCTACTATCGCGCGACGCCACTCTACGCCGACGGGGTGCTGTACACAGTGGCGGGAGAACGTCGCGACGTTGCGGCGATCGATCCAGCCACCGGTGAAACGCTGTGGACGTGGCGAATGGACGAAGGGCTGCGGTGGGAAAAAGCGCCGCGCCGCTTCTCGGGTCGCGGATTGGCGTACTGGAGCCGAGGGAGCGACCGCCGCGTCATCGTGGTTACGCCGGGCTATCAGTTGGTCGCGCTCGATGCAGCGACGGGGCGACCCGTGCAGGGATTCGGCAGGAACGGGATCGTGGACTTGATGGATGGCCTTGGCTATCCCCTAGTCCCCTGGGCCGGCAACTCCGGCCCGATGCAGACCAACGGCGATAACGCCCCCACCCGCGCGCAGGGAGGGAGCTCCACCGCGGGTGCGGTCCGTGGCATCGATCCGTCGTTGGGTGCGATCGGGTCGAGCTCGCCGCCGATCCTCGTTGGCGACGTCATCGTCGTGGGGAGCTCGGCGCTGCAGGGCTATTACCCGAAACGCCTGAGAAACCTGCCTGGGACCATCCGGGGATTCGACGCGCGCACCGGAAAACAACTCTGGGTTTTCAATCTGATTCCGCGCCCCGGCGAGCTCGGCCACGACACGTGGTTGAACGGCTCCTGGGACGGCGCGGGGAAGAATGATGCGTGGGCGCCGTTCTCGGCGGACTTGGCGAGCGGCGTCGTGTACATCCCAGTCGGCCACCCCCACAACGATTGGTACGGCGGCCATCGACCGGGCGCGAATCTCTTCTCCGAAAGTGTGCTCGCGCTCGACGCCAAGACCGGACGCCGCCTCTGGCATTTTCAGATGATCCATCACGACATCTGGGACTACGACACGCCCACCGCGCCGAATCTCCTCGACGTCACGATCGACGGAAGGCAGCGGCGCCTCGTCGTGCAGACGTCCAAGCAGGGGTTCGCCTATGTGTTCGATCGCGTGAGCGGAGAGCCGATCTGGCCGATCGAAGAGCGTCCGGTGCCGTCATCGGACACACCCGGTGAATGGACCGCTCCCACGCAGCCCTTTCCCGCTCGGCCCGCCCCCTACGAGCGACAGGGAGTGACCCAAGAGGATTTGATTGACTTCACTCCGGCGTTGCGGCAGGCGGCGATCGAGATCGCAAGGACTTATCGGTTCGGGCCTCTGTACCAGCCGGTCTCGCGCGTCGATGCCCCCGACGGCACCAAGGGCACATTCCAGGCCCCGGGCGCGAACGGCGGCGTCAACATCATGGGCGGCGCGGCGGCGGATCCGGAGACCGGCATGCTCTACGTCGCCTCTCAGGGTGGCGTGAGCCGCATTTCTCTCGAAAGCAATCCCGAGCGTTCCGAAATGCGGTACGTCTCGCAGGGACCGGGCGGGCTACGGGGCCCGGACGGATTGCCGCTTTTTAAACCGCCCTATGGCCGGATCACCGCGATCGATCTGAAGACCGGAGATCATCGTTGGATGATCCCCAACGGCGACACACCCGACGCGATCCGGAACCACGCCGCCCTGCGTGGCGTGACGATTCCGCGCACCGGTAAGAACGCGCACGCGAATCTGCTCGTGACGCGCACACTGTTGTTCTACGGCGAAGGGCGAGGTGGCGGGCCCGCATTCCACGCGGTGGACAAGGCGACGGGAGCGGAGATCTCCGAGGTGGCGCTCCCCGCGCCCACGAACGCCGCCCCGATCACCTACCTGCACAAGGGGCGGCAGTACATCGTCGTCGCGATTGCGAGCGCGGATGTGCCGGCGGAGCTGGTCGCGTTGGCATTGCCGGTTCAGCGAGACACACGGAGCCCAGAGCCATGAACGCACGGATTCTTGGATTGTCTCTGATCCTTACCGCCCTTTGCCGCCCGCTACCACCTCTTAGCGCCCAAGCCATCCACTACGTCCGCTATCAACACGGGGAACAGATCTCGTACGGGATTCTGAACGGCCAGACGATTCGCGAGCTCTCCGCCGACCCGTTCTCCAGCCCTCGTGCCACCGGCCGCACCGCCCGCCTCACCGACGTGAAATTGCTGTCGCCTATCGACCCCGCGCGCGGCGGCAAGGTGCTGGGCGTTGCCATCAACACCCGGCGCCCTGGTCGCGAGGCTCCAGTCCCGCATCCCCGCTGGTTCGCGAAGCTGGCGACGAGTCTCGTCGGCACCGAGGGCGACGTCGAACACCCGCCCGAAGCGTCGAACTTCGACTGGGAAGGCGAGCTGGTGCTTGTGATCGGTCGCCGAGCGCGACACGTGTCGGTGGAGGAGGCGCCGCGGTACATCTTTGGCGTGACGGTGGGAAACGACTTCAGCGAGAACACGTGGTACGGCGAGCGGGCCGGGGTGAATGAGCCCTCGCGGCTCATTTCGAAGGCGACGGACACATGGGCGGCGCTTGGTCCCGCCATCGTCACCGGTTTGGACTATGGCGACTTGCGTGTCGTCATCCGGGTGAATGGCGACACGGTCGCGACCGGTCGAACCAGCCAGCTGCTCAACAACCCCGCGCAGCTGGTGAGCAATCTGAGCCGCTTCGTTACGCTGCTCCCCGGTGATTTGATCTATACCGGCACATACCCCACCCTGACCGGTAAAGACAACACCGTTCATCCCGGCGACGTGGTAGAAGTCGAAATCGAGCAGCTTGGTCTGTTACGCAATCGGATCGTCCCGATGCGTGGCGGTTCTGCGCCTCCGATCGCCGCGGTACCATCCGCCAACGACCCGCCGCAATACCAGGTCGATGCCGCATGGCCGCGCGACTTGCCCAACAACTGGATCCTCGGCCAGGTATCTGGGATAGCAGTAGGTCCCAACGATCACATCTGGATCGTCCATCGCCCGCGCACGGTGACGACGCGAGAAGCAGGGGCGGTACAGAATCCGCCACTTTCCACATGCTGCGTGCCCGCGCCGTCGGTGATTGAGTTTGATCAGGAGGGGAATGTCGTGCGCGCGTGGGGCGGACCGACGGCCAAGACCGGCGCGAACGGCGAGCAGGCTGCATACTGGCCCGAGAGCGAGCACGGCATCACGGTCGATGCGCAGGGCAACGTCTGGATCGGGTCGAACGGCCGCGGGGACCAGGTGGTCCTCAAGTTCAGTCCCGAAGGCCGGCAGCTCCTTCAGATCGGGCGCGTCGGCGAGAACGCCGGCTCCAACGACACGGTGCGCCTGGGCCAGCCGACGGCGGTGGACGTAGATGTGGCTGCGAACGAAGTGTACGTCGCCGACGGTTACCGCAATCGCCGGGTGATCGTTTTCAACGCCGCGACGGGCGCGTACAAGCGGCATTGGGGCGCGTATGGTCGCCGTCCCGTGGACGGCGACACCGCAGCACCCGCGGTCCAGGGCACGTCGAGCCCCTGGCCGATCAACTACGACACGACGGCGCTCCCGCAACAGTTCAACACTGTGCATGCAGTGCGCGTGTCGCGCGACGGTCTGGTTTACGTCGCCGACCGCATCAACAACCGGATCCAGGTATTCCGCAAGGACGGCAGCTTCGTACGCGAGGGCGGGCTCGCCCGGGCGACGCGCGCGATGGGATCCGTCTGGGACATCGCGTTCTCACGCGACAGCGCCCAGACCTACCTGTTCGTCCCCGACGGCACGAACCAGAAGGTCTGGATCCTGAAACGGAGTGATCTCAGCGTCGTGGGAGGCTTCGGCCGCGGCGGCAGGCAGGCGGGGCAATTCGGGTGGGTGCACAACCTCGCCGTCGACTCGCGCGGCAACCTGTACACGAGCGAGGTCGACATTTACAAACGAGTCCAGCGGTTCGTTCCACGGCGCTAGCCTACAACGGCGCGCCGAACGATTCGTCCTCTTCGCGGAATCCGGATGACGCTGGATCGAATATGTCCGGCGATAGTTTGAATCGCTGATCGAGCGCCGGATCGGTGGCCTTGCCCAGCACGCGCCGGGCGATGTATTCGCCCAGCACTGGACCGAATTTGAAGCCTTCCGCATTGCCGCCACCGGCAATCCAGACGTTCTCGAGCTGCGGATGCCGGTCGATAATGAAGTCTCGCGTCACACTCAGCTCATAATGGCATGCGCGCGTCTCGAGCAACGGGGCATGCTCGAGGGCAGGGAAGCGTTGGCAGACGAACTCGACCGCGCGCTCCACTGATTCGGGCGGCACCCAGCGTTCGGATGTGTCCGGATCAGTCGGACGTGGCGCTCCGGGTCGTCGCCCGCCGCCCGTTCGGACACGAAAGCCCCGATGGTCGGGCGGCAACGCCGCCCATCCCGTGACGCCGGGAACATTCCAGCTGGGCATATTGGGATAGACGAATCGCGAGTCGCCAGCTGGCGTGGCGAAGTAGAACACTTGTCCGAGCGGAGTGCGGAGGCGATCCGTCATCGCTTCCGGCAGCACTTTGGCCAGCCACGGTCCACAGGCGAAGACGAACGTGTTCGCGGCGATGCGCCCGCCGCTCGACAGCTGCAGCTCCGTCAGACGCCCGTTCTGTGATGCGCCGGGCTTCGCCTGTGCCAATACCAGCTCACCGCCCTTGGCGCGAAACATCTCGGCCACCGTTTCGCACACGCGGCGCGCGCGCACGACGCCGGCGTTCGGCTCGAAGGCCGCGAGCGTCATTCCTTCCAGACTGATTTGTGGATAGCGGTAGGCGACTTCGTCGAGCGAAAGCACTTCGTGGGGAATTCGAAGCTGGTCCCAGTTGCGCAGCGTATCAGTGAGCCAGGGCTCCGGCTCGGGCCGCAGAATGAGGTCGCCCGTCGTGAAAAAGAGTCGCAGGCGAAGCCGCTCCGACCACTCCTCGTCCCAGGCTTTCCAGCGCGCGATCGCCTCATTGGCCCAGCGAATCCACCAGTCGCGCTCGCCATAGGAGGAGCGCACGCCACGTGTCTCGTCTCCCGAGGTGGCCCGTGAGTTCCCCGGGCCCCAAGTATCGACCAGGGTCACGTGCGCGCCCATGCTCCGCAGGTGCCACGCCGTCCAGCCCCCGAAGGCGCCGGCGCCGATGACCGCGACGTCTGGTGCGCGCCCCACCCGGCCCGTGCCGCCGCCGGCCGACGCGCACGCGCCGCCCGCGAGCAGCGCTCCCGCCTGGGCGCCTGCCATTTTGAGAAATTCGCGGCGACCGAGCAACACGGCCAAGAAATTATGTATCTTTCGGGTTGCCTTCCACCTCGGAGCCGGAGCGTCGATGTCCAAGACCGAAGACGAAAAACTGGCGAAGCTGATCAAGAAGAACATGGCGAAAGCGGCCAAGGCCAAGCCGAAGGCGCGCAAGCGCTACGACCCCACCTTACCGCCGGAAACCACCGACGACGATATCGAGCGTCGCGACTTCTTTTCGGAGATGAAGAAGCGCGAGTTCTAGTTGCGAGAGATCTCCAGCCTTCCCGAGATGCGGGCGTGGTCTCGGGCTGAGCGTTCTCACCGCCGCACCATCGGCTTCGTTCCCACCATGGGCTATCTCCACGAAGGTCATCTGCGACTGGTTGATCGGGCGCGCGAGCTTTCGGACCACGTCGTCATGAGCATTTTTGTGAATCCGCTGCAATTCGGGCCGCACGAGGATCTGGCGCGCTACCCACGCGATCTGAATCGAGACCGCGAGCTGGCAAGCGGGCGCGGCGTCGACTGTCTTTTCATTCCCGAGACCACCGCCATGTATCCGGGTGAGCCGCTTGCCCGGGTGGTGCCGGGTCCTCCCGCGGATACGCTCGAAGGTGTCGCCCGGCCCGGGCATTTCACAGGCGTGCTCACCGTCGTCGCCAAGCTGTTTCATCTCGTGGAGCCCGATGTCGCCGTGTTCGGCCGTAAGGATTTCCAGCAGGCTATGCTCGTCAAACGGCTGGTGCGGGATCTCGACTTTCCGATCACGATCGACATCGCACCCACGGTGCGCGAGCTCGATGGGCTCGCGCTGTCGTCCCGCAATTCGTATCTGAATCCTGATGAGCGACGGACCGCGCTGGCATTGTCCCGCGCGCTGAGGCTCCTTGAGCAAAACTGGCGCGCCGGTGAGGCCGATCCCGCCACGCTGCAGCACGCCGGCATGGACGCCATGCGTTCCTCGGGCGCGCTGCCTGAGTATTGCGCGCTCGTCGACGAGGACCTCCAGTCCGTGACGCGGGTAACAGCCCGCACTGTCGCGGTCGTGGCGGCGCGCGTCGGAAAGACCCGTCTCCTCGATAACGTCGTGCTGGGCGAGGGTATTGGTGCGGATCCGCGAGTAGCACCGTGAGCCTGCCGTCATGGGCTCAAGTCTCACCGCAACGTCGGGCGCATATCGAGCGCGTCGTGGCGTTGCTCGACGAATGGGCGAAAAAGATGAACGTGCCCGCGAGTGAAGGCGATCGCTGGTTGCGTGCCGGCTGGCTGCACGATGCGTTGCGCGACGCGCCGTTGCGCGATGAGCGCGCCCACGGTCCCGCCGCAGCCGAGCACGCTGCCGCCCAGGGGGAACGCGATCGCGGCGTGCTCGATGCGGTACGGTATCACACCATCGGTTTCGCGGGCTGGGATGACGCCGGCCGGATGCTCTACCTCGCCGATTTCCTGGAGCCGGGGCGCGACGCCACAGGGCAGCGTTCCGATCGCGAAGTGCTGTCAGGCCGCGTGCCCACGGACCGGGATACCACCCTGCGCGAGGTGACCCGTCGGCGTATTGACTGGGTGCTCCGATCAGGCTGGCCACTCCCGGCCGAGACGGTGGATTTCTGGAATTCGCTGGTCGGACGGTGAGAATGAATCGAGTAACGCTGGCAGTGATGCTGGCCGCCGCGTGCGAAGCGGGCGCGTCCCAAGATCGCCCCATCCCCGGCGATCGCGGCCCTGCGATCACCGTCGAAGTTCTCAACGCCAACGGGCGCGCAGGAGATGCGCGGATTGCGACGCGCGTGCTGCGTCGAGCGGGTATCGATGTCGTCTACTTCGGAAACGCGTCGGGCTCGGACACCGGGCTCGAGACGACGCGGATCCTCGTGCGACGGGGATCAGTCGAGCTCGGAGAGCGTGTACGGTCGGCGCTGGGCAGCGGTCGCGTCCAGGTCGATCCCGACAGCAGCCGGCTACTCGATGTGAGCGTGCTCCTCGGCGCCGACTTCGCGGCCGCGCCCCCTCGGTCGCGCTCCTTCGATTTCCACCCGTAGCTGACCGCAGGCCGCGCTGATATCGAGGCCGCGGCTGCGCCGCAGCACGGCCTCGATGCCTCGCTCCTTCAGGCGCCGCTCGAACGCGAGCATGTGCGCGCGTGCACTCGGCGTGAGATCAGGGGCCCCACCCGGATGCAGCGGCAGGAGATTCACGAGTGCAGCGAGCGGTTGCGCGAGCTTCGCGAGCTGATCCGCCACCTCGAGCGAATCATTCTTTCCGCCGATCAGCACGTATTCGAGCGTCACGCGGCGCCGAAACTGCTGAAGCGCCTTCATGAGCTCGGGTAACGTGTATTTCTTCTCGATCGGCATCAGCTCGCGGCGCAGGGCGGGCGACGGAGCGTGCAGCGAGACTGCCAGGCGAAACTGCTCCGGACGCTGCGCGAACTTGGCGAGGTTCGGCAGAATGCCGACGGTCGAGAGGGTGATGTGGCGCGCGCCGATCCCCAATCCGTCGGGGTGATTCAGGGTCGTCAACGCCGAATCGACCGCGTCCCAGTTGAGCAACGGCTCGCCCATCCCCATGAACACGACATTGGTGGGCTTGAGCGCCGGATCGCGGAGCACCACCTCGCGCACCTGGGCCGGGATCTCCGCTGCGCTGAGGTTCCGGCGGAATCCCATGCGTCCCGTGGCGCAGAACACGCAGCCGAGCGCGCACCCGGCCTGCGAGGAGATACAGAGCGTGCGCCGTTTGCCTTCCGGAATTAGCACCGATTCGATCGCTTCACCGTCGTCGAGCAGCCACAAGAACTTCTGAGTGCCGTCGCTCGAGACCTGATGGGTGCGCAGCTCGAGCCGGCGCAACGGAAAGGACTCGTCCAGCGCGGTGCGCAAGGCGGCCGGCAGGTCGGTCGCGTCACTCCAGCGCGGGACGGGCCGTTGCCACAGTCGCGGCAGAATCTGTCGCAACCGGTAGGCGGGCTCCGCGCGAGCAGCCAACCACGCTTCAAGCGTCGCGCCGGCCTCGGCGGGCGTCAGGCTAAGGAGATCGACGCTCACTTGAAGCGCGCGTCGATCCCGACGCGGTAGGCCGCGCCGATGTCGTTCACCCCGCCGTCGCGGGCGAGCGTAAGGTTGTACTTGCCGATCACGATGCGGGCCCCGGCCACGGGCCGCCAACCCGACTCACTTCCGTAGCTCCCCTCGTGCGCCACCATGAAATCGAAATTGAACGATTTCGCAAATTCGAACCCGATGCCGAGCTGGTGGTCGGCGGTGAAGCCATGCGCGAAGGCGATTCCGTAGCGGCCTCGCATGACGGCGCGCTCACCCGAGACCTGTCCCTGCCACACCCGTACCTCTACGCCACCAAAAATGTCTTGCGACGGGTCGTCTACACTGAGCGACGAAAAGAAGTGCGTCGCGGCCGCGATACGCAGCAAATCGCCGGAGAATGCGCGGCTCGCGCCCACGTCGAACGTCACGCGGTCGCCGCGCTGCGTGTCGAGCCGGGTCTCATGAAAGGCGACTGTCGCGCCCATGTCCGTCCCTGCGACCCGCCGCGACCACGTCCCACCGACCGCGAACGTGTACACCGGGATCGAGGTGCCCGACGGATCGGGGCTGTCGGACGTCTGACTGATATCGCTCAAACCCACCCGGCCATAAATGAGGCCGAGCTCGCCGATCTTGCGAACTGGCAGTCGTACCGTCGTGATGATTCCGGTTGCGTCCACGGCCGCGGGGGTTTGAATCGCCTCGACGGCAACGATGACGCGTGCCGAGTCCGATCGCTGCGCGGGATTCCAGAGGGCGGCAGCGGGACCAAGGGCCAGCGCTGCAGGTGTCGGAACGGTCGCTGCCGCCACACGCCACAGCGTGGTGCCGGTCGCCTGCTGGGCCTGGATTGGCCTGATGCCGGACACGAACAACCCCAGAAACAGCAGGCCAATGCGTTGCATGCAGAACGTTTACTCGGCACTGTGGCGCAGTCAACTCAAGTCAACTATCTTCAATCGGTTACGGCACTTGGACACGTCCTTTTGCGCCTGACAGATCTGCTCACCCCCACTCGAATCCGGGTACCGTTACGGGCCCAGAGTAAGGAGGGCGTGCTGCGTGAATTGGTCGAGCTGCTGGTCGATGGAAATGGGGCCGACCCGAGTGCACCTAAGGCTATGTGGGGCGCGGGAGTAGAAGATGTGTTTCAAGCAGTGCTGGAACGGGAGCGGCAATTCCCGACCGGCATTGGGTATGGAGTAGCGGTACCGCACGGCAAAACTCCCGCGCTCACGGATCTGCTCGCAGTCGCCGGGACATCGCGGGATCCGGTACCCTATGAAACGGTGGACGGTGAACCCGTCCGTCTGTTTTTCCTGCTGGCGGGCCCTGAATCACAGGCCGGGGCGCATGTGAAGGCGTTGAGCCGCATCTCGCGGCTCGTGCGGCGCGAACCCATCCGCGCTCGGTTGCTCGCAGCGCAGTCGTCGGACGAGTTCTATCGCATCCTGTGTGACGCTGAGAGGGGAGGAGCAGCATAGACGCCAGTGTGACTCGGACAACCCTACGAACTCATCGCTGCGGCGCGCTGCGGCAGGAGCATATCGGACAGCGCGTGCGATTGGGGGGCTGGGTCCACCGGCGCCGCGACCTCGGAGGCATCGTCTTCCTCGACCTACGCGATCGCGACGGCCTCGTGCAGGTTGCCGTCGGGCCGGGCTGGGCATCCGCCGATACGCTCGGCCGCGCGCAAACCGTCGGCAGTGAGGCGGTGCTGCTGGTCGAAGGTGAAGTCGTGGCGCGTCCACCCGCGATGCGTAATGCCGACCTCGCCACCGGCGACCTCGAAGTCCACGCCACCGCGTTGGAAGTCGTGGGACCGGCCGAAACGCCGGCGATTCCGGTCGCGCGCGGCAAGGGGGAGGACCTTCCCAGCGAGGAGTTGCGGCTCAAGTACCGCCACCTCGACCTGCGGCGTCCCGAGCTCCAACAGAAACTGATCCTGCGGCATCGCCTGGCGCACCGTGCGCGGCGCGTCCTGAGCGACCTCGATTTCCTCGAGCTCGAAACGCCCATTCTCACGAAGCCGACGCCGGAGGGCGCGCGCGACTACCTGGTTCCGTCACGCGTGCACCCCGGTGAGTTCTACGCGCTGCCACAGTCACCACAGATCTACAAACAGCTGCTCATGGTCGCCGGATTCGACCGCTACTTTCAGCTGTCGCGGTGCTTTCGCGACGAGGATTTGCGCTTCGACCGGCAGCCCGAGTTCACGCAGATCGACATCGAGGCGTCGTTCGTCTCGCAGGACGACGTGCTCGCAGTAGTCGAGGCCGTGCTGGTCGCGCTGTTTGACGAGACGGGCTTCAGCGTCGCTGCGCCATTCAAGCGATTGGCGTGGCAAGAAGCGATGGAGCGCTACGGCACCGACAAGCCCGACCTGCGGTTCGATTTCGAGATCAAGGACTTCAGCCGGTGGGCCCGGGCCGATGGGAAGATCGTTGGCGACGCGGTGCGTCAGAAGCTGGAAGGGAAGGACTCGCGCCTGCGCGGCATCGTCGTCCCCGGCGGCGCCGTGTTCTCGCGCAAGGACATCGATCGCTTGTCCCAAGAAGTGAAGCAGGTCGGCGGTTGGGGTCCCGCATGGGTAAAGCGCCAGGGTACGGAGGTATCCGGCTCGATCGCGAAGGGCGCCGACGTGGAGGCCCTCGGCGCACTCGGCCTGCGCGACGGGGATCTCGCATTGCTCACCGTCGGCGCCGACCATGTGACGTCACCCGCGCTCGATAAGGTCCGCCGTGAAGTAATCCGCCGGCTGGCGCCCGCGCCGAAGACGGCGCATGCACTCTGCTGGGTGGTGGACTTTCCGCTGTTCGAGCCTGATCCCGAGACCGGGAACCCCGTGTTCGCCCATCACCCGTTCACGTCGCCCCATCCGGCCGACGTGAGTAAGCTGGACAGCCAGCCGTTCGCGTGTCGCGCGCTGCATTACGACGCGGTTTACAACGGCAATGAGCTGGGATCGGGCTCGATCCGCATCACCGATCCAGCAGTCCAGCGGACCGTGTTCCGCCATCTGGGGCTCTCCCCGGCGGAGATCGACGCGCGCTTCGGTTTCCTCTTGACGGCGCTCGCGGCGGGCGCGCCGCCGCACGGCGGGTTTGCGATCGGATTCGATCGCACCGTGATGTTGCTTGCCGGTGCCGAGTCGATGCGCGATGTGATCGCTTTTCCCAAGACGACAGCGGCACGCGCGCTGTTCGAAGGCGCGCCGGCTCCGGCGCGGGCCGAGGACCTTGCTGCCCTCCATATCAAGGTGGTGCAATGAGCGAAGACGTCATCCACCGTCTCTCCGTGGAAGGCGTAGATCCGCTGGCGTTGGCCGGCGTAAACGACACGAACCTGCTCGAGCTCGCCCGCCTCCTGGGTGTGCGGGTGTCGTTGCGCGGGGACAACCTTTCCCTTGCCGGTCCCGCCGCCGCGATCGAGCGCGCCGGACCGATCGTGCAAGCGCTGATCGACCTCGCCCGTATGGGCGAGAATCTGGACGTGCACGACGTCGAGCGCGTGGTCAGTGAGGAGGGGCAGGGAGAAGGAGCCGCGCGTCAGCCCGCCGACCCGGTCAAGATCATCCTGCCCGGCCTGCGGCGGGTAATCCAGCCCAAAACGACGGGCCAGCGCGAGTACCTACGCTCGATCGCCGAGCACGACATCGTGATCGGCATCGGACCGGCCGGGACGGGGAAGACCTATCTCGCAGTCGCGGCAGCGGTGGATGCCCTCGCGCGCAAGCGTGTCCGCCGTATCATCCTGGCCCGGCCCGCCGTCGAAGCCGGCGAAAACCTCGGTTTCCTTCCCGGCGATCTGCAGGAGAAGGTCGACCCCTACCTGCGGCCGCTCTACGACGCGCTAGAGGACATGATGCCGCGCGAGCGCGTCCAGAAAGCGCTCGAGACGCGCACCATCGAGATCGCGCCACTCGCGTACATGCGCGGGCGCACGCTCGGTGACGCCTTTGTCATTCTCGACGAGGCGCAAAATGCGACCGGCATGCAGATGAAGATGTTTCTCACCCGGCTGGGGGTGAACTCGCGCGCCGTGATAACGGGCGATAAGACGCAGATCGACTTGCCGATTCGTGAGGACTCCGGATTGCTGCAAATCGAGCGCATTCTACCCGGGATCGAAGGCATCGGCTTCGTCTATCTCGGCGAGGCTGATGTCGTCCGCCACCGCCTCGTCCGGGACATCATCCGTGCCTATGCCGAGGATGCGCAGGGTTAGATGAAATCCCCGACAGGCGACACGCTGCGGTATCACGGCGCACGCTGGCTGTGGGTGCCGTTCATGGCGCTGGTGGGGCACGTCGCGTTTCCGTCGAGCGCCGCCGATGTCGCCCCCCTGCTCGAGCCGGGCGCGCGGGCGGACAAGGAAATCATCGCGCCTTTCAACTTTGTCGTGAATAAGTCGGAAGACGAGTTGCAGCGCGAATCGGAGGAACTCGCTGCATCGGCCAAGCCGATCTACGAGTTCCGCCAGCACGCCTACGACAGCAGCGCCACCTCGCTGGCCGCTTTCTTCACTGCGGTGGACGCGGTGGCCGACCGGGACCCGCCGGCGATCATCCAGGCCGCCGGAGACTTCGGAGTGACGATTACGTCGCAGGAAGCAGCTTATCTCGCCAAAGGCGGGAAGCGCCGCGGGATGCAGCAGGCACTGGAGCGGCTCTTCGATCGCACCTTGGCACAGGGTGTCACCGGACCCGGCGTGCTCCAGGTCGAGCAGTCGCGCGAACTGATCGTGCGCCGTGGCTCGACCGAATCGTCGGTGCAGCGCGATCAAGTGCTCACGTTTGCGCAGTACCTGAGCCGCGCGAAGCAGCTCCATCCGGACCCGGGTTCGAGCGTTGCCGACGTGCTGTATCTCAAGCTTGTCCGCGGCTTCTTCAGGCCGACCTTGATTCCGAAGGTGCTCGAGACCGAGCGGCGCCGGAACGAGCTGCGCGGCAGCGTGGACCCGAGCAAGTACATCGTGCGCGCGGGCGATCGCATCGTCGCGCCGCACGAAGTCGTCACCAACGAGGCCCACGAGCGGCTCGTCGCGCTGCACCAGGAGCTGCTGCGGCGCGGCGCCGCCACGACATATTCGTTCCGGGGCGTGGTGGGACCGCTGCTTCGCGACTCGCTGATCCTGTCGATCTTTTGGGTGCTGTTGCTGTTTTATCGGCGCGAGACGTACCGCGACCCCAAGCAGGTGGGGCTGATCGGCTCGCTGTTCGCGGTGCTCCTGATCCAGGCGGGGATCGCGGCGCGATCCTACCCGACGCATCCGGAAGTCGTCTTCATGCCGTTCGTCGCGATGATGATGACGGTACTGTTCAACGGCCGTGTCTCATTGATCGCCGCGATGGTGCTCGCCGTGGTGATCGGTTTGCAGCCGGTCTTCCACGACGTGCCCGCGCTGTTTCTCTGCGTCGTCGGCGGCGTGACGGCCGCCCTCTCGGTCAAAACGCTCCGCAGCCGCAGTAATTTCTACGCGCCAGTGCTGATCATCGCCGGTGGGTATCTCGCCGGCGCGCTCGCCCTGGGACTCGCGAGCGGCTGGCCCATCGAAGAGATCGCGCTGCGCGGCCTGCTCGGCGCCGTGAATGGGCTCGTTTCGGCCGGCCTCACCTTCTTCCTGCTTCCTGTCGCCGAGTCGGTCACCCACATCACGACCGATCTGACGCTGCTCGAGCTGTCCGACCCCAGCCGGCCGTTGCTCCGTCGCCTCTCCCTGGAAGCTCCCGGCACGTATGCGCACAGCGTCGCCATGGCCAACCTGGTCGAAGCAGCCTGCAACCGGATCGGAGCGAATGGATTGCTCGGTCGCGTCGGCTGCTACTATCACGACGTCGGGAAGGTGAAGAACCCGATGTACTTCGTGGAAAACCAGATTCCGGGCAACAACCCGCACGACCGGCTGAAACCGCTGCAGTCGGCCCAGATCATCAAGGCGCACGTGACCGACGGCCTCGCGCTGGCGGCGGAGGCCCAGCTCCCCGACTCGGTCGCCGCATTCATTCCCGAGCATCACGGCACGACCGAGATCACCTACTTCCTCGACAAGGCCAAAAAGGTCGACGGGGGACAGGCGCGCAAACCCGACGATTTCATGTATCCGGGGCCCAGGCCGCGGTCCATGGAAACCGCGATTGCCATGATCGCCGATTCGGTCGAGGCGGCGCTGCGCGTGCTCGAGGACCTGACGCCGCAAAAGATCGAAGAAGCGATCGATCACATCGTCCGGACCAAGGTCAGCGCCGGACAGCTCGATGAGGCACCGCTCACGCTGCAACAGATCGAGCAGGTGAAACAGGCATTCCTGGTAGTGCTCAGCGGGATGTACCACAACCGCATCGATTATCCGGAGTCCAGTGGCGGCATCGGCGCGACGTGGCAACCCGCGGCGACACACTAGCCTCGAGCGTGTCGCGCAACGAGTGCTGGCATGGGAGCGCGCGCCCGCGCATTCACATGTGGACATCACGCTGCTGTCCGCCGTCGCGATGCGTCGCCTGAATCGGCGTGCGACAGGACGTCGCGGCCTGACGGACGTGATCGCGTACCCGTTGCTGCAGCCCGACGGTCGGCTCGTCGGCGACGTATACATATGCCCGCAGGCTGCGGCGCAGGTCGTGGGCAATGGCATCGGCATAGAGGAAGAGCTGGTCCGACTTGTGGTTCACGGTACACTGCACGTGCTCGGCTACGAGCATCCCGAAGGTCCCGGTCGTACGCGGTCCGCAATGTGGCGCCGGCAGGAGCGTTACGTGCAGCGCTTGCTCCATAGTCGCTAATGCTTACCGAAGCTGCGCTGCGCTTCATCGGGCTGGTGGTGGCCCTAGGGGCCGCCCTCTGGTCTGCGCTGCTCGCCCTGGCGGAGGAAGCGGCCGTTGGCGAGGCGCTCCACACACTCGGCGACGCCCCTCCTATGGCCGCCGAGCGTCGCGTGCCCCTCCACCGGGCCTTCCACGTCGCCCGTCTGGCGCTCCTGGTGCTGGGCGCCGTCGCGACAGCGTTTGCCGTGGCGTGGTGGGCACAGTCGTGGACCGCGGCGTTGGTTTCCCTCGTGGTCAGCACGCTCCTGCTATTCGTCATCGGCGACGCGTTACCGCGCAGTGTAGCCCGTCTGGCGCCGGAGCTGTCCGATGCCGCGCTCCCGCTCGCGCGCCGCACCCTCGCGCCGTTTGGCCCGCTCCTGTGGCTGCTGGCATGGGCGGATCGCGGGCTCCACACCCTGGTCCAAACACCCCGGCCACTCCAGCCGTCGCTCGGGATCGCGCAGCGCGACATGCTGCTTGGGGTCTTCACGCTGGCCGATACCACCGTCGACGAAGTCATGACGCCACGCCTCGACATGACGAGCGTCGATTTGAGCGCCTCCAACGACGAGGTGCTCGAGACATTCCGGCAAAGCCAGCACACTCGGCTTCCGGTGCTCGACGGTTCGCCGGACAATGTTGCGGGCGTGGTGTTCGCCAAGGATCTCGTGCCGATTGCCATGGGTCTCGCCGAACAGGGCACCCGCTGGCAAACGCTGATCCGTCCAGCGGCGTTCGTGCCGGAGACCAAGACCCTGGACAACCAGTTGCGCGACTTTCAAACCACACCGGCGCATATCGCGATCGTCGTGGACGAATTCGGCGGTACCTCGGGACTCATCACGCGCGAGGACATTCTCGAGGAAATCGTCGGCGAGATACGCGACGAGCATGACACGGAGACCGTTCCCGCGATCCGTCGTGACGGCGCCCGGGTCTGGGTGGACGGCGGCGTCAGTCTCGACGAGCTCTCGGCGGCACTGGGCGCGACCTTTGCACATAATGAGGTTTCCACCGTTGGCGGGCTCGTCTACTCGGTGCTGGGACGGGTGCCCCGCCCGGGTGATGAATTGACGATCGACGGACATCGCGTGGTGGTCGAGCGCGTCGATCGCCGGCGCGTGACCCAGGTGTCGTTCGAAAAGCGATGAGCGTCGCGCTGGTTGTCCTGCTCGTTGGACTGCTGCTCGCCGGCGTGTCGGCGGCGATCGGCGTGGCGGCCGCGACGGTCAGCCAGCTCGAGCTCACACGCTGGGTTGCTTACAAGCTGCGCGGCTCCGGCGTGACGGCCGGCCTGCTGCAGAACCCCGGCCGCACGCTCGCGACCTCGAACACCCTGACGACGTTCGGCGTGCTGCTTGCCGGGGGATCAATCCCGGCGCTGCTCGCCGCGACGACGCCTACCTTCCTCGGCATTTTCACGCTGATGGTCATCGTACCCACGTTCATTGTGGCGGCTTACCTCGTTCCCCGCGTGCTGGGGCGCCGGTGGGCAGAGGGGCTCGTGAGCGGGGCGGTACCCTGGCTCGAGCGGGTAGGGACGGTCCTGTCGCCATTCATTCCGCGACGTGACGCGTCCACGCGCACCACGCTGGCGGCTCTCCTGTCGGGAGCCGAAACCGATGCCTTGTCGACAACAGACGAAATGGCCGTGGTGTCGGGCGTGCTGGCGTTCGCCGACCGTCCCGTCCGCGAGCTGATGGCTCCGCGCACTGCCATCGTCGCGTTCCCCGAAGGGATGGTGACGGCCGAAGCCGCCCATGTTCTCCAGCAGTCCGGATACAGCCGCTACCCTGTGTACCGGGGCTCGCTCGATGACGTCGTCGGCGTAGCGCACACCTTGGATCTATTGGGACGGCAACCGGACGATTCCGTCCTCGTGCGGCCGCCGCTCAGCGCTCCAGGGAGCATGCGCGCGGCCGACCTGATGCTCGAAATGCAGCGCGGAGGCTTGCATCTCGCTGTCGTCCTGGACGAATTCGGTGGCACTGCGGGGCTCATCACGTTTGAAGATCTGTTGCGCGACCTCGTGGGCGAAGTGTTCGAGACGCCCGCGCTGGGCAGCGGCACCCCTGTGCCCTCTCCGATGCGTGTCGTGGAAGTCGAGGGAAGCACGCCGGCGACGGCGCTCGCCGAGTCCCTCGGTGTGAGTCTGCGCGCCAGCAGCGGTGGTAACGCACAGACTGTGGGTGGTCTCCTGATCCAGGCACTCGGCCGGATTCCTCGCGCGGGGGAGCGGTTTTCATATCAGGGGCTGGAGTTCGACGTGCTCTCGGCAAGCGCGACTCGCGTCGAGCGGGTCGCCGTCCGGCCGGGCCCGGTCCGGACCGTCGCGCTGGGAGGAGCAGCCGGCACCGGCGCTGCGGCTTCCAGCGGTGTAGGAGCGTCGAGTGGGAGCGGGGGAAGCGGAGAGAGCGGTCGCATCAGTACGAGCGGTGGGAGCGCGGGGAGCGCGGGAACGGCGTGACCGATCCAGCAAACCTACCCGACTTACGACTCGATGAACTGAAGGAGCTCGCTGAACAAGAAAACTGGAGCGAGTTCCTGCGGCGCGCGCAACACCTTCACCCGTCGGATTTGGCGGATGTCCTGGCGGCCCTCGACGAGCCGACCCGCATCCGCGCCATCGCGGAATTGCCGATCGAGCTTGCCAGCAACGCCCTGGCTGAAATGGAAGTCGCCGAACACCCCGAGGAACTCTTACTCGCGGTCGGTCCGGAGTACGCAGCCGAGCTCGTCGAAGAACTCCCCACGGACGACGCGGCGGATCTCGTGGGCGAGCTCCCCACCGCAGACCGCGAGGCGGTGCTCGCCGAGGTCACGGATCGCAAAGAGGTCGAGGAGCTGCTCCAGTATCCCGAAGATTCCGCCGGTGGCCTGATGGGTACGGACGTCGTCACGGTGCGGGAAGACGAGACCCTCGGGAGCGCAATCGACGCTATTCGCGGCCAATGCGCGGAAGACGAAAGCCAGCTCTACCAGATCTACGCAGTCGACAGCGACGGCGACCTGCGCGGGATCGTTCCAGTAGCGCGCCTCATTGTTTCGCCGCCTACACGACTCGTCCGCGACGTCATGGAACAGCCGATCGTGCAAGTGCAACCACGGCAGGATCAGGAAGAGGTGGCGCGGCTCATGGCGCGCTACAACGTCGCGGCGGTTCCGGTCGTGAATGAGAAAGGAAAACTGCTGGGCCGCATCACGTTCGATGACGTCGTCGACGTGGTCGAGGCCGAAACGACGGAAGACATCCTGAAGTTCGGCGGTATGGAAGCACTGGACGCGCCCTATCTCAAGATCGCGTTCGGTCGGATGGTGAAAAAGCGAGCCGGCTGGCTCGCGGCGCTCTTTATCGGTGAGATGCTGACCGCGACGGCGATGGCGTTCTTCGAGCAAGAGATTGCTAAAGCCGTCATCCTCGCCCTCTTCGTTCCCCTCATTATTTCCAGCGGTGGCAATTCCGGGTCTCAGGCCTCGACACTCGTAATTCGAGCGATGGCCCTCGGGGAGGTCAAACTGCGCGACTGGTGGCGCGTGATTCGCCGCGAGCTGGGCGCCGGCCTCGTCCTGGGCACATTCCTCGGCATCATCGGGTTTCTGCGCATCACCCTTTGGCACGCGATCACCGGCATCTACGGCCAGCACGCTTTGCTCGTCGCCCTCACCGTGTTCGGCAGCCTGATCGGGGTCGTCACGTTCGGGACCATGACGGGATCGCTCCTCCCATTCATCTTGCGCCGCCTGGGGTTCGACCCGGCGAGCGCTTCGGCGCCCTTCGTCGCCACGCTGGTGGACGTCACCGGACTCGTCATCTACTTCACCGTCGCAAGCTTCATCCTGCGCGGAACCCTCCTGTGACCGCCATGCCGCCGTTATCCTTAGACATGCGTGTCGACGCGTTGCTCGAGGGACTGGAGGGGGCGGACACCGCCGCGCTTGCGCGCGCCATCAGTCTCGTCGAAAACCAGCGCGACGGGTTCGAGCGCGTCCTGTCGGCGGTCCACAAGAGGATCGGCAAGCGGGGGACGCACCGCATCGGGATCACTGGACCGCCCGGCGCCGGCAAGAGCACCCTAACCGAGCAGTTGGTGCGCGCCTATCGCGAACGCGGTCTGAAGGTCGCGGTCGTTGCGGTCGATCCGACCAGTCCGTTCACCGGCGGCGCGCTGCTGGGCGATCGTATCCGCATGGAATCGGTCAGCCTCGACCCAGGCGTCTTCATTCGGTCGATGGCGACCCGTGGCGCGCAGGGTGGTCTGGCGACGACGACCGAGGAAGTCGCGGATGTCCTCGAGGCGTTTGGCTTCGATCGGATCATCATCGAGACGGTCGGTGTCGGCCAGACCGAGCTCGACGTCGCGGCAACCGCGGAGACGACCGTTTTGGTCCTCGTTCCGGAATCGGGCGATGGAATTCAGACGCTGAAGGCAGGGGTCATGGAGATCGCAGAGCTTTATGTGATCAACAAGAGCGATCGTCCGGGAGCGGATAAGCTGCGCAACGAGATCGAGGTTATGCTGGGCATCCGCAAGGGGAATGCGTTCGTCAACGTGCGGCCCCATCACGGAAGGCTCGACCGTCCAACGGTCCAACGGTCCAACGATTGGGAAGCACCCGTGCTCATGACGGTGGCCTCGAAAGGGGAGGGCATCGCGGAGTTGGTCGCTACCCTCGATCGTCATCACGAATTTCTCCAGTCTTCGGGTAGGCTCGAGGAGCGCAGGAAACGCCGCCTTGCAGCTCGTACTCGCGCAGTCTTGAATCGCGCGATCCGGCAGTGGGTACTGGACGAAACGGAAGCCGAAGACCTGCTCGCTCGGCGGCTCGACGATGTGGCGGCGGGGACGCGCAGCCCGTACGATGTCGCTGCGGAAGTCTTGAACAAGGTGAGGAACGGAAAATGACCATCGAGAAAAAGCCGGTCTACACGCCTGCCGACCTGAACGGCTTCGACGTCGACAAACGACTCGGACGACCGGGCGAATATCCGTTCACACGGGGCATCCATCCCACGATGTATCGGGGCAGGGTGTGGACGATGCGCCAGTTTGCCGGCTTCGGCAGCGCAACCGACACGAACCGCCGCTACAAATTCCTGCTCGAACACGGCCAGACCGGCCTCTCCGTTGCCTTCGATTTCCCGACCTTGATGGGTTACGACTCCGACCATCCGCGCTCCGAAGGAGAGGTCGGCAAATGCGGTGTGGCGATCTCTTCGCTGGCCGACATGGAGACCCTGTTCGACGGCATTCCGCTCGATCAGGTCTCGACCTCGATGACGATCAATGGGCCAGCGGCGATTCTGTTCTGTTTTTACGTTGCCGCGGCGGAAAAACAGGGCGTCCCGATCGCCAAACTGCGGGGCACGGTGCAGAACGACATCCTGAAGGAGTACATGGCACAGCACGCGTGGGTGTATCCGGTCGAGCCCGCGCTCAAAGTGATCGTCGACATGTTCGACTGGGGCGCGCAACACACCCCGCTCTGGAACACGATCTCCATCTCCGGCTATCACATCCGCGAGGCGGGCGCGACCGCCGCGCAAGAGCTCGCTTTTACCCTGGCGAACGGTTTCACGTATGTCGAACGTGGCATAGCCCGGGGCCTCGACATCGATACGTTTGCCGCACGCCTGTCATTCTTCTGGGACATTCACAACGACTTTTTTGAGGAGATCGCGAAGCTGCGCGCCGCCCGGCGCATCTGGGCCCGGCATATGCGCGAGCGCTACAAGGCGAAGCAGCCGCGCTCCTGGATGATGCGCTTCCATAGCCAGACCGCCGGCGTCACACTGACGGCACAGCAGCCGCTCAACAATATCGTCCGCGTGGCCTATCAGGCTTTGGCCGCGGTGCTCGGCGGCACGCAGTCGCTGCATACCAATTCGCTGGACGAAACGCTCGCGCTCCCGACCGAACAGTCGGTGCAGGTGGCGCTCCGGACGCAACAGATTCTGGCGCACGAAAGTGGTGTGGCGGACGTGATCGATCCCCTGGGCGGCTCCTACTACATCGAGGCGTTCACCGATCAACTGGAGCGGGAAGCGGAAGCCCTCTTTGCCGAGATCAATTCGATCGGCGGCGTCGTCCGCGGGATCGAGATGGGCTGGTTTCAGCGCCAGATTGCTCAATCCGCGGCTGCCTTCCAACGTCAGGTGGAATCGGGAGACCAGGTCATCGTCGGTGTCAACGAGTTTCTGTCCGACGACGATCACCCGGTCGAGATCCTGAAGGTGTCCAACGATGCCGAAGAGGAGCAGCGTCGCCGTCTCGCCCGTACGCGCGCCGAGCGGGACAACGCCCTGGTCGAGCGCCGCCTCGAGGCGCTACGCCAGGCGGCCGAGGCGGATCAGAACGTCATCGGGCCAATGCTGGACTGTGCACGCGCCTACGCTACGCTCTACGAAATTCGACACGCGCTGGAGCGTGTTTGGGGAGCATATCGCGAACCCGTTTTCTTCTAAATCATGAGCGCTCTTCCCGCCGCAATTACCGAGCAGGATGCCCGGGCCGCGATTGCGCGCCTGGCCGCTATCGCGCCCGGCCGTCATTGGGTGGTCACCTGCTATCTGAAACTCGAGCCGCGCGACCGTACGCGCGGCAAGTATCTCATCAAGATGAAGAATCGTGTGCGCGAGCGGGAAGCGCAGCTCGCGCGTCAGACGCTGTCACACGAAGATCGCGAAGCCATCGCCACTAACCTGCGGCAGGTCCTGGACTACCTCGAGGAGCCGACGCGTTTGCCTCGCGCCCGCGCGCTCGCGATCATCGCGTCGCGCGAGCTGGGCTTGTTCGAGACCTTGCCGCTGCCACACGTGCATCGCTCGCGCCTGGCCGTCGACCATCAGCCGCTGGTGCGCGAGCTGGTCGGCCTCGAGGAAGAGTTCGGCACGATCCTTACGGTCGTGTACGACCGCACAGCGGCGCGCTTCTTCGAGGTGACAGCCTACGATTGCCTCGAGCAGCCCGGCTTGGCCGCTATCCAAGCGTCCCGTGCCGGCAAGTTCCACGGCGGCAATCAACGCCAGGTGCTGTCCCGGGCGGGCACGCCGTCGGGCAGCGCAGGCGAGCATAACTACCACCAACGCATCAGGACCGAGAAGCAGCGGCTCTACGCGCGGATCGCCGATCGCATTTTCCAGGCGAACCGCGAGAAGCCGCTCAGCGGCATCGTGCTCGGGAGCGTTGGTGTAGACGCCGGCGCCGTCATCCCGCACCTTCACACCTATGTCCACGATCTGGTTTTCGGCGTCGTGAAGCTCAGCCCCAAGCAGGTGACGCCCGCCGAGGTCCGCGATGCGACGCTCGGCCTCCGCGAGGAGCGCGAGCGCGCCTGGGAGCGCGCGCACGCCGACGCGGTCAAGGACGGCGCGCCGCGCGGGTGGGCGGTGCAAGGCGTGGACGCGACACGGAAAGCGCTGAGCCGGGGACAGGTCCGCACGCTTCTGGCCGACGGGCACGACGACGATGCGCGGATCGACGAGGCCGTGGAAGACGCGCTGGCTCAACGTGCACAGGTCGACGTTCTCTACGACGACAAGGCCCGGCGGGTCGTGGACGGTCTGGCCGCGCTGCTGCGCTTCCGCGCCTGATGGGAAGGCCCCGCCGTCCCATCCGGATTCTCGTCGCGAAGCCAGGATTGGACGGCCACGATCGCGGCGCCAAGGTGGTCGCGGCCGCGCTGCGCGATTCCGGAATGGAGGTCATCTACACGGGTCTGCATCAGACCCCGGAAATGATCGCCCAAGCCGCGATTCAGGAGGATGTGGATGTCGTGGGCCTCTCGATCCTGTCAGGCGCGCACATGACGCTGTTCCCTCGGGTGCGCAAACTGCTCGATGCCGCAGGTCGTCAAGACGTGCTGCTCACCGGCGGCGGGATCATCCCGCCCGAAGACATGTCGGCGCTGGAATCCCAGGGAACCGGGAAGCTGTTCGGCCCTGGCACGCCCACGTCGGACCTGATCAAATACATCCAGGAGTGGGCGGCGGAGCACGTCGCGGCGTGAGTCGCCTGAAGAGCCTCACCGACGAATACAAGAAGCTGCGCGCCCGCCTCGAACAGGGCGGGGGCGCGGAGCGCATCAAGCGACAGCATGACCAGGGGAAACTGACGGCGCGCGAGCGCATCGCCGCGTTGCTCGATCGCGACGCGCCGTGGCTGGAAATCGGCCTGCTCGTCGCCTACGACCAGTACGACGGACAGGCCCCCGCGGCCGGCGTCATCACCGGACTCGGCCGCGTCGCCGGCCGTCCCAGCGTCGTCGTCGCGAACGATGCGACCGTAAAGGCCGGCTCCTGGTGGCCGGAAACGATCAAGAAAATCCTGCGCGCGCAGGAGATCGCGATGCGCCAGAGAATCCCCATCATCTACCTCGTCGATTCGGCGGGTGTGAATCTCCCGTATCAGGGTGGGGTGTTCCCAGGTCAATATGGTGCGGCCAGGATCTTCTACTACAACTCGATCATGCGGCGCTATCTCAAGGTTCCGCAGATCGCAGCCGTCATGGGGCCGTGCATTGCGGGAGGCGCGTATCTGCCTGCGCTGTCCGACGTGATCTTCATGGTCGACGGCACGTCCTTCATGGGGCTGGGCGGCCCGAACCTGGTCAAGGGCGCCACCGGCCAGGTGGTGGACGCCGAGTCCCTCGGCGGCGCAAGCACACACACCGGGGTGAGCGCGGTCGCGCACTATCGCGCCAAGGACGACCAGGAATGTCTCGCTCGCATTCGCGAGTACGTCGGTCGGCTCCCGCACCAACTCCAGCAACGGCGCACCCACGCCGCTCCCAAGCGCGACACGAAGGCCCTGTACGACTTGATCCCCGTCGATCATCGCATGAGCTATGACGTCCGCGCCGTTCTGGAAGCACTGCTCGATGGAGGACGTCTCGACGAGTTCCAACCGGCCATCGCGCCGGAAATGATTTGTGGCCACGGCGCAATCGAAGCACGGCAAGTCGCGGTGATTGCCAACTCGCGGGGGGTGATCAAGCCGAAGCAGAAGGGGGAACCCCCGCGCATTGGCGGGATCATCTACACCGAGAGCGCCGAGAAGGTGGCGTACTTCATCGAGAACGCCGACCGCGAGCGGCTGCCGTTACTGTTCATTCAAGACGTGTCGGGATTCATGGTCGGGACCGAGGCGGAACACTCAGGGATCATCCGAGCCGGTGCGCGTTTTGTCGAAGCGATGGCCACCGCGACCGTGCCCAAGCTCGTGCTCACCGTCAATCACGCTTCCGGCGCGGGTTATTATGCGATGGCGGGGCAAGGCTTCGACCCCGATTTCATCGTCTCCTGGCCCACAGGACGCATGGGCGTCATGGAAGGTGAGTCCGCCGTCCAAGCGGTATATGGCAGCGAGGCGGCCAAGCCAGAGAACACCGCGGCAGTCGAAGCCATGCGGGCTGATTACGAACACCAGCTCGACGCCCGTTTTGCCGGCGCGCGCGGTTTTGTCGATGCGATTCTCACCCCCGAGGAAACCCGCGATACCATCGCGTTTCTCCTCGAGGTGTCAACGGAATTCACCGGCCCCCATCTCGGGGCCTTCGCTCTGCAGGGTACGACGTGATCAAGCAATGCTCCCTTGTGTTTCTCGCTCTCGCGGCCGGTTGCGGCGCCAAGACCATCGGTCCCAAGGAGCTTCCCACACCCAAAACGCCCAACACGGTGGCCGCGACCCCCGCGGACGCCACCCGTAGCGGAAGCGCACCGTTGGAGCCCGTGCTCGATGCGCCGATCGCGTTCGTGCTCGGCCTGATGCCGCTCAAGAGCACAGGAGTCGACGTGTTCCGTGGGCTGCATCCCTCGTACGACGGGCGAGGGGTGGTCATCGCAATTCTTGACAGCGGCGTTGACCCGGCCGTTGCAGGACTCGTCACGACGAGTACGGGGTCGCCCAAAGTCATTGAGCTGCGCGATTTCTCCGGCGAAGGGCGAGTTGCACTCACCGCGTTTGCGGCCCCGACGGAATCGGAGATGAAGGGAGCGTCCCGGATCGCGCGCTTGACCACCGCCACGACATGGTATCGGGGCACCTTCAAGGAGCTTCCACTGGGCCTGCCGCCGGCGGCGGACGTCAACGGCAACGGCCGCAATACCGACGAATTCCCCGTCGTCGTCGTGAAGGCGACCGACGGCTGGGCCGCGTTTCTCGATACGAACCTCGACGGCTCGTTCGAAGACGAAATGCCGCTGCACGATTTTCGTCAGGGGCGTGAGATGATCGCCCTCGGCCGGAAGCCGCTGACCATCGTGGCAAATTTCAGCGAGGCGGAGGGCGTTCCGATCCTCGACCTCTTCTTCGACACGTCGGGACACGGGACGCATGTCGC
>DATFVZ010000273.1:0-4357 GCA_035259785.1 Gemmatimonadales bacterium | reverse complement strand
GGAAAAGGACAGCGAGTCGTACGAGATGCTGATGAACAGATGCGGTGCGTAGCGCCGCAGGTCGCCGCGTTCGACGCGGGCATAGCGTGATCGGCGCGGCGGGCTGGGGCGTGCTGGTGTGGCGACTTCTTCGGTGCGCAGCATAGGGACTTGGTCTCGATGGTTCAGTCCCTACGATCTCAGCGTTGTCTCGCTCTTCAAGAGCGGACCACGTCGGCGCGCTCAATACACGAGCAGGTTACGTGTCATCAAACGCTCACAAGAACTTGCGGGCGAATCAACCGAAGTCATCCCCAGGTTTTCCACAGAAACTGTGCATAACTCTGGTTGCTTTCACCGCACGGCGGCGATCGCTTCCTTCCCCGCGAGCGTCTCGAGGAGCGTTGCGAGTCCGACGCGGGAGCGCGTCGAAATCACGTTAGCGTCCCGGCCCGCATCGTTCAACTGCGCGGCGGGGAGCTCCACAAAAAAGAAGGCGCCCATCGCGAGCGCCTTAAAGGTCCTCGGCTATCGCCGAGGGCGCGCCCTGTTGAGGAGGAGGAGGAGGGCGCGCAGCCTCAGAATGCGCCTGACCGCTGTCGCTTCAAGAGTGGGTATGCAAGAGCAAGCTGGCGAAATGCGTAGGCTAAGCAGGCCGCAGTAGTGAGACAGGCAGTCATCGCCGCGCACTCGCCACTTCGCTGACTGGCTGCGCCGGCATCAAGATGGGGCCCGAGGTTGGGGAGCGTCGCTCAGGTTGCGCCGCGCGCGGCGTCAAGATGGGGACGTGGGACGTGCTGCGTTACAGGCATTCCCCAAAACCACCACGGGGAATCGCGCCCCTGGAAGCGCGTGAGCCATTGGAGCGGCCCGTGGCTCCACAGGTAAACCGAGGCCTGTCCGGTTCTGCGTGGGTGGCTCTTCAGGCTGTCGCGCGGGTCACCGTCATGTCATGAGCGGAGCCGTCACAGGACCGAAGAGCGTGGTATCAAGGCCTTGCTCTGACCAGCCCTGTCATCAAGCTCCGCAGCCACTTGACGCCGGCGTCGCGATCCGAGCGCTCGTGCCAGCGCTCCGAGACCACAAATCCCTCAATGCGCACGGGCGGCTCGAGGAGCCGCAATGGCAATGTCGCCGCGCAATGGCGCGCCACCCGTTCCGGTACGACCATTATGAGATCCGAACTGGCGACCACGAAGGGCGCAACGAGGAAATGCGGCACGGACACGGCGATTCGCCTGGCGCGATCGATCGCAGCCAGCGCATCGTCCGTTGCGCCGTAGAATCCGCCCCCGTGCGGTGAGATGAAAGCGTGGGAGAGCTCGGTGAATTTGACCAGCGTCAGTCGCTTTCCGACCCGCGTGTTGTCTCTGCTCGCGAGGCATACGAAGCGTTCACGAAAGAGTTCGCGGGTCCGGAGACTGCTCGACACACCAGGGAAATTGGAAATCGCCAGATCGATCTCCCCGTTAACGAGCAGCTCGTCCGCATGCGTTCGTCGGTCGAGCGGTGCGACGGCGATATTGATGCTTGGCGCCTCGCTGCGCAGGCGGCGGACCAGCGGCGGGAGTAGGACGAACTCCGAATAGTCGGTCATGGCGATGCGAAATGTCCGCTCGGAGGTCGCTGGCTCGAAGGGGCGTATTCCCGACGACATTGCCTCAACACTCTGAAGGACCGCTCGCGCGGCTTGCGCGAGTTCAATCCCCCGGAGCGTGGGCACCAGTGCGCGCTTCGTCCGCGTCAGCAAGGGATCCCCAAAAGCATCGCGCAGGCGGCTCAACGCACCGCTCATCGCGGGCTGGCTCAGGTGCACGCGCGCGGCGGCGCGGCTGACGTGGCGTTCGGTGATCAGAGCGTCCAGGCACTGCAGCAAGCGCAGATCGAGCTTTCGGATATTCATGGCGCGAATCCTCCGGCATCGCTATACGCGATTGGACGGACGGTGCGGGGCGGCTCTACGCTCGCACCTTGGCCCGGACAACGCGTTCGAGCGACGA
The DNA here is from genome assembly GCA_035259785.1 of Gemmatimonadales bacterium. Taxonomy (GTDB): domain Bacteria; phylum Gemmatimonadota; class Gemmatimonadetes; order Gemmatimonadales; family GWC2-71-9; genus 20CM-2-65-7. The sequence continues at coordinate 2,378 of DATFVZ010000273.1, read as the reverse complement.
AAGCGCGCAGCCTTCGCAAGGATTGATGCTCGGCTTTGCAGGCCAGCAAAATCAGCATGGAGATGCACGATGAAGATCATTGCCTACGACCGCTTCAAGCCAGGCGTCACCATGGAGACTGTCAAACCGTACCTAAAGGAAGAGGTCGCGAATGTCTGGCGGCTCTGGAAGGCCGGCATCGTGCGGGAGAACTACGCGCGCGCCGACGTAGCGGGTGTGGTCATTGTATTCGAGTGCCGGAGCGTGGAAGATGCCAAACGCTACGTGGAAGATTTTCCGCTCTCGAAGGCCGGTTTGCTCGAGTGGCACTACATTCCTCTGGATGCTCCGCTCCCGCTGGAATTTCTGTTCGATTCCAGGATTGACGTGGGCGAACCGTTTGACCGGACCACGCGCGAGCGCGAGCCCGCACAGCCACGCTCTGACAGGCTGCTGTCGTGAAGAAGATCTTCGATCTGGAAGTCCCGGGCACACTGACAGACGTTTGCCGTGGCGGAAGGCTGGCCCTGCTTGTCTACGACATGCAGGTCGGGATAGCGAGCCAGATCCAGGACGCTGCCCTCGTCGTCGCAAAAGTTCGCCAGGTCCTCGGGGCGGCTCGCGAGGCGCGCATGAGGACGTTCTTCACGCGCCACATGTCGCTGCCGCCGGAGCTGATGGGCGTCTTTCAGTTTCGAATGGCGATGGTGTGGCAGCGGGTCGATGAACCGAGCCTGGTCAAGCCGTGGTTTTTGCGGGACTCGCCGGGGTTTCCCATCGTCCCCGAACTGGCCCCGCTTCCGAGCGAAGCCGTCTTCGACAAGATTACGATGTCCGCCTTCGAGGGCACGCCCCTGCAAATCGCGCTGCGCGACTGTGGGGTCACCGCGATCGCGATCGCGGGCATTGCGATGGAGGTCGGCATCGAGCCCACGGCGCGGCATGCAGTCGATCTCGGGCTGATTCCGATCATCATCTCCGATGCCTGCGGCGCGGGTAACGCGGAGGCCGCGCGGCATTCGCTGGAGAGCTTGAAGTTCGCGGGCGATGCGCTGATCACGGACGTTGCGACATTTAACGACGCGATCGGGCGTTTGGTAGCCGGCCCCTTAGTCGCGTGACGGTGTTGCTTTATCTGTCGTTTGGGTCATTAGTACTACGACGCTGCGCCAAACAATCACGCCACCGGATTTGCTTGGCCGGGTATCAGCGATCAACATAATGGCGTACGGAGCCCGACCGATTGGCGCTGGGATTGGCGCGCTCATCGGAGGGTCTTACGGGATGGATCTTTGCCTGGTGGCGGCAGCTATCGGGTTTCTCGCTCGGGCCGCCGTGATCCTTATCTCACCAGTCGTCCGTCTTTCGGACTTGCCTAGAATCGTCAACCATCCGACAAGTGCGTAACTCGCCGGGGACTCGGTTTCGACGCCCAACCCCTATGAGGCCCCGGCGTGTCAACGGGTGAAGCATTCCCTGCGCGAGGCGTCTAGCCTTGTGCACGGTAGTTCCGACAGCGACCCCCGGTGCTGCGCACGCCTGGCTTGATTTCGGGTGGCGGGTTTTGCAGGCCGTGCCTGCACCAAACACCTATCGAGGGTCAGGCGTCGAGCCCGTGCTCGACGTCGTCGCCGCAAGCGGCGACGCCCTAGAAATGACTGCTTGCCCTTGTGCCGGCGCATTCAAGGCGTCGGGCTCGGAATCGAGGATCCCGTCCAGTTAGTGCCGCGCTCGGGGAAGGGGCAGGTCACGCATCACACGGTGATCCGGTCGGTTCGGACGGCAGAGGACGAGGCGCTCGGCCAATCAATGCCGCTGGGCTGCCAGGCGCATCCTGTGGCGGCCAAGCTCGGGCTTCGTGCTCGCAGGCACAGTGGGTTTGGTCGAGCTTCGTTCAGGCCGCACGCCCTCGAGAGCGGCCCCAGTTGGGACGTTCAGGCTCGAGCCCTTCGTCCCTGCCGAACCCGAATGCGCGAAGAAGCGCTCGGCGTCGAACGGCGTTCTTCGCTTGAGCATGAAGTACACGGCGCGGGCGAGCCGCGCGGCGATGATCGACAGGCTCTTGCCCTTGCCGTGCTTGGCAGCCAGTCGCACGCGCAACGCCTGGGCCCGCCGATTGCCTCGCAGGAAGCACACCGCGGCCTCCGAGAACGCCCACTTCAGGTGCGCGTTGCCGATCTTGCGGCCCGAGTGGCCGAGGATCTTGCCAGCCGATTCCTTGGTCGGCTTCACCAGTCGCCCGTAGGACAGGAAATCCTGCACCCGCGGGAAACGCTCGATCCGCTCGATCTCGTAGAGGATCGATAACCCGAGGATCTCGCCCAATCCGGGCACCGTTCTCAGCAGCGCCAGGGCCACCGGATCGTGACCGTGGGCGCTCGACTCGATGTAGCGCTCCA
>DATFVZ010000272.1:0-10297 GCA_035259785.1 Gemmatimonadales bacterium | reverse complement strand
GCCGGGGCTCGCCGGCCTGCGAAGCCTGCTGCGCGCCGGTTTAGCTTCTCGGTCCCGCAGTTACTGGCCGCGTGCATCGCGCTTGTTCTGATCTCTGGCGGCGGCGCCTGGATGGCGCTGAAGCCGACCACCGTGACACTGAGAGAGGCGCCGGGAACGGCAATCACACCGGTCGCGTGGACATCGCCGACTGACGTGGCCGTCGCTGAGCTCCAGGATGCGCTGGCCCGCAATGAGAGCCGGTTGGACACGGCCACGGTGCGCGTCGTGCGACAGAATCTGGCGGTTATCGATCGGGCGATCGCAGAAGCGCGAGTCGCGCTGGAGCGCGACCCCGGGAATACGTACCTGAATCTCCACCTCGCAGATACCATGCGACGGAAGGTGGAGCTGCTTCGACGCATTAACGCGCTCGCGGCAGAGTCCTAGGAGGAATAGGAATGCTGATCACGCTGGCCGCCATGGCAGTGGCCACACTGGCCTTGCAGGGTCAAACAGACACGACGTTCGCCGTGCCGGCCGGCGCGAGCCTGTCAGTCAACAATTTCGGCGGGGCCATCATTGTTCACGGATGGAACCAGAGTCGCATGCGGGTGCAGGCGGAGCATGGCCGCCGCGGGCGGGTCGAAGTCTCTATCGTCGGCAACACAGTGACGGTGAAGTCCGGCAGTCGCGAAGGTCCACCCACGGTGACCGATTTCGAAATCAGCGTGCCCCAAGCCACGCCCTTGAGGTTGTCGGGCACATATGCCGAGATCACGGTGGACGGGATGACCGGCCCGATCAGCGCCGAAACCGTGGACGGTGAAGTCAATGTCCGCGGGGGGAAAGGGATCATCACCTTGCGATCGATACAGGGCACCGTGGCACTCGCGGACGCGTCCGGCCGTATCGAGGTGAACTCCGTGAACGAAGATGTCAGCGTTTCCAATGTCACCGGTGAGCTCAAGGTCGAGACCACGAACGGAGAAGTCACGCTGCTGGGGATCCAATCTTCGAGTGTCGAGGCCGCCACCATTAATGGCGATGTGACCTACGACGGAAATATCGCCGACGGTGGATCGTACAGTTTCACGTCTCACAACGGGGACATCACAGTCACCATCCCGGAGCGCGCCAGCGTCACGATCATGGGCGCGACGGCGAACGGCGAAATCGATGCGAGCTTTTCGCTGCCGGTCACCAGCACGCCGACACGGAAGCGCTGGACATTCAAGATTGGGACCGGGACTGCGCGACTCGAAGTCGAGTCCTTCCAGGGCGATATCCGGCTACGCCGCCCCGGCGAGGTCCAACGGGACCGCGGGCGTGACGGCAAACACAACAACAATGACTCGAATAACGACTTCAACTTCAACTTTGACTTCGACGAGAAGGTGAAAGAGACCGTCGACTCTGCGGCCAGTTACGCAGCGCGCTACGCGAGGGAATACGCCCCGCGCTACGCCCGTGAGTACGCTCCCCTTTACGCGCGCATGTATGCCCGCACCTACAGTCGGGTCTACAGTCGCCAGCCATCGCACTAGCAAAAAGGAGTATCGATGCGGATTCCAATCATTGTGACGGCTCTGGCTCTTATGGCCGTCTCGGCTGCGACAGCACAGGATTTCAACTGGAAGGGCCGCATCGCAGCAGGCAAGCGGCTCGAGGTCAAAGGCGTGAATGGCGATGTCCGCGCCGTCGCCGCGAGCGGTGGAGAGGCGATCGTGACTGCGGCCAAGCACGCGCACCGCTCCGATCCCGACGAGGTCGAGATCCGGGTCGTGGAGCATGAGGACGGTGTCACGATCTGCGCCGTGTATCCCACGCCTCCGCGCGCCCGCCGCGAGAACAGCTGCGAGCCGGGTGATCGCTGGCACTCGAGCACCGAAGACAACGACGTCACGGTGGACTTCGAAGTCCAGGTCCCAGCGGGCGTCCTATTCACCGGGCAGACCGTGAACGGCGAGATGTCCGTCGAAGGTATGAAGGCGGACGTCAAGGCAAGCACGGTGAACGGCAGCGTGCGCGTAACGACGACCGGCCTGGCCGAGGCGTCGACCGTGAATGGCTCGGTGTACGTGGAGATGGGCCGCGCCAACTGGACGGACGAGCTCGAGTTCACCACGGTGAACGGCAGAATCACGCTGATCATGCCCGATAAGCTCGACACCGAAGTACGCGCGAGTACCGTGAACGGCGAGATCGAGTCCGATTACCCGTTGACGATCTCTGGCCGGTTTGGGCCACGGCGACTGCGCGGCACGATCGGTAGCGGCGGGCGGATCCTGAATTTGAGCACGGTGAATGGGGAGATTCGGCTGAAGAAGAGCACGTAACGGCGTGTGACGTGCGGCGTGCGGCGCATGACGCGTAAGAGTCCGCGCCGCACGCGACACGCCGCACGTTAAATCGCACCAGTTCGCAGCCATTCGGTACCTAATCCCCGACCATCCAGCATCACCTTCACTCCTCTTTCACGAGGGGTTTCGGTGTTGCGGGACATTCTCACCCGCACAACGCAGATCGAGCACATCCGCGAGCTGTTCGTCGCACTCGGCTACACGGCCGCTTCCGAGCACGTGCCGCCCGAGGCTTGGCTCGGCAGAGAACGCGCTCGTGATGCGGGAGTGACCAGGGCGGCGCTGATCGCGCGCCACGGCGCGTTCCGGGTATTCGCGACGGCCGCGACAGATCCGGAAGCGGCGGCGCGAGCCGCAGCGAGACGACTTGCCGCGAGTGCGGAACGGGCCCTTGTCTGCTCGCTCGGCGGCGTGCCGCGCCGGCTCGTCTGCGCGGCAGGGCCCGTGGGCGGGGGCCTGCACCTCGCCACGATTGCCCTGCCTCGTCCCTCCGGGGCCAGTCTCGCGACCTTGGAACGTCTCGCGCCGAACCCCAACGAGTCGGCGCTCGCCCTGTCGCTGCGTGTCAGCGAAGTGCTCGCGAGCGAAGGGGTCACCCCGCGCTTCTTTCGCGCGTTTCGCCAGACACTCGATCGCTTGACCGACCGCCTGACCGTGCCGCGCTCACGAACCGACCGGCACGCGCTGGCGCTGACCGCGCTGACTCGCGTGCTCTTCCTCTATTTCATCCAGTCCAAGGGCTGGCTCGATGGGGATACACGGTACGTCTCGCGCCTGCTCGATCGCGCCTTGTCGAGCCGGCATCACTTTCATCGCTCCTTCTTTCATGCCCTCTGCTTCGGTGCTCTCAACCGGCCCTTGGAGCGGCGCAGCCCGGCAGCTCGCAGGCTCGGCAATATCCCGTTCCTGAACGGCGGCCTGTTCGAGACTACCTGGCTGGAACGACAGCATGGCCCCGCGGAGTGGTCTAATACCGATTGGCGGTCCGCCTTCGACGATGTCTTTGAGCGATTTCACTTCTCCGCCCGAGAACACGATGCGGGCGACTTTGTCGCCCCTGACATGCTCGGCCGTGTCTTTGAGGGAGTCATGGAGGCGGGTGAGCGACGCACCAGCGGGAGTTATTACACGCCGGCATCGCTCGTTCGTGAAATCGTCAAAGCCGGTCTCGAGGCTGCGCTCACCGCCCGTTTTGGGCTGAGTCCGGCGGTCGCCGCGCGTTGGGTGCATGACGGCGTCGCTCCTACTGGAGCGCCAACGCTGCATCGCTTCACGGTGCTCGATCCCGCTGCCGGCTCGGGGGCCTTCCTCCTCGGGGCATTCGATGAGCTGGTCGCTCTGCGGAGAGCCACGGGTGAGGGACCGGCGCTCGCGGTCAAGCGCGACGTCCTCGCGCACTCGTTATTTGGCGTCGACCTCACTCTTACCGCAGTCCGCCTCAGCGAGCTTCGGCTCTGGCTCGCATTGGTCGCCGACGATGATACGGTCGACATCGCGTCAATCGCGCCGTTGCCGAATCTCGATGGCCACGTGCGCCAGGGCGACGCGCTGCTCGATCCGTTGGCGCTCGCCGCGTCTCTTGGAGGCCGGGCGATTCGTGCCGGCACCGCTGATACGCGACGACTTGCGACTGCTCGGCAGCGGCTCTTTGAGCTGGCGGGTCCCGAGAAACGCGCCGCGCAGGCTGAGCTAGGGCGCGCCGAGGCGGCGCTGGCGCAACGGCTGGTAGATGACGGCATCGCGATGCTCGAGGTGGCCGTTGGAGAGCTACTGAATCTCGGTCGGGACCGGGACTTGTTTGGTCGGAAGAAGGGGCTGGCCGCTGATCAACGCGTTCGCCTTGCGCGCCTGCGCTCCAGTCTGCGCGATCTTCGCGCCGCGGGTCGCAAGCTCCGGCGTGATGGCGCCGCTCCATTCTTCTGTTTCGAAACGTACCTGGGCGATGTCGTCAGTCATGGTGGATTCGATCTCGTGATCGGCAATCCACCCTGGGTTCGTGCCGAGCGGCTGGCGCCACGCGTGCGCGAAATGTTGGCCACGCGGTACTCCTGCTGGCGATCGACCGGTCTCAAAGGCTTCGCGCACCTCCCCGATCTTGCCGTTGCGTTCACGGAGCGCGCCTTCGAGCTGGCGCGGCCCTTGGGAACGGTGGCCCTGCTCGTTCCGGCGAAGCTCGCCAGTTGTGGCTATGCGGAGTCATTGCGCCTGAGACTGGTGCAGAACACGAGCATCGAGCGCGTCGCGCCGCTGCCCGAGCCGGCTTCGCAGACGTTCGGCGCGGCGGTCTATCCGATGGTGCTGGTCGCAACTCGCGCGGACCCGGCCGGGACTCACGGTGCTGCCACGACGCTCGGCCCGAAGCCTGACGCCCTGGTCGTGCCGCAGCAGCAGCTCGGCGCCGGCCCGTGGATTCTCACTCCCGGACCGGACCGCATTGCGCGACGCCTTCGATCAGAGTTCCCCACCGTCGGTGACCGCTGGACGCCGCAGCTCGGCGTGAAAACCGGAGCCGATGACGTCTTCCTCTTGGACCACGAGTGCGCGGGCGCTCGACCAGCTGCTCGCGGCCGCGACATTCGGCCCTGGCACTGCACGCCTCGCCGTTTCGTCGCGTGGACGCATGGACCCGACGGGAAGCCGTTGGATCGGCTTCCTGGGCAGCTCCGCGAGCTGCTCGCACCACACGAGGATCGTTTGCGACGCCGCGCGGATTATCACGGTGGCGCGGTATGGCAGCTCTTTCGAATTCGGCTGGGCGTTGCTCCGTTCCGCGTTGTGTGGTCCGATATCGGGAAACGGCTCGCGGCCACGGTCCTCGATCGGGACATCGTTCCCCTCAACACCGTCTACGGTATCGCGACGCGACAGGCCAGCGACGCGGCTGCGCTCGCCGCGTTGTTCAACACGCGCTGGCTCACCGCGCTTGCCCGTCTCGTCGCCGATCCCGCGCGCGGTGGATTCCGCCGATTCAACGCCCGCGTCGTTCGTAGTCTGCCTGTTCCGCCATCCGACTCTGCCGTGTGGAATCAGCTCGCCGAGCACGGCGCCGATCGCGAGCCCGCCGACGACCTCATTGCCGATGTTTTCCAACTCGATCGTGCCGACCGGCGCACGCTGGCCGCGGATTCTGTCTGAGCACCTCGTTCCGGTCGAGGAGCCTCTCACGATGGCTCTCGAGGCCACGGGCGAGGCGTCGCCGCGCGCGGTCGCTAGCGCCGCGGCGCGCGCGCTGCTCGACGGGAGTCCTGTGGCGACGCTCGCGTGGCCGTCCTGGCTCGCTCCACACCAAATCCCGGCGGCGAACCGGCTGACCGCGATTATCGCGCGTCACGGCGGCGCGCTCCTCGCTGATGAAGTGGGGCTTGGCAAGTCCTACATCGCACTCGCTGTTGCCCTCGCGCGCCAGGATCCCTTCGCGCTGGTCGTCCCGTCGGTGCTGGTGCCGCAATGGCGTGGCCTGCTCGGCCGCTTTGGCATCGTCGATGCGCCGATCATCACGCACGAAGCCCTCAGCAATGTCCTCTACCGCCCTCTACCGCCTCCTACCGCCCCCTACCGCCTCTTTCTAGTCGATGAGGCCCATCGCTTCCGCAATCCCGAGACGAATCGCTACCGTGCGCTCGCGCGGCTAGTAGTCGGCAGTCAAATCCTGCTCGTCACCGCGACCCCGATTCACAACCGCGTCGCTGATCTTCTCTACCTGCTGAGACTATTCCTGCGCGATCATGCGCTGGCGGCGCTGGGAGTCCCCTCCCTGCGGGCCGCGGCGCAACGCGAAGACGACAACTCTCTGGCGAGCGCCGCGGCGGCGCGTCTGATCGTTGCTCGCTCGCGTGAGCGTGTGCAGAGCGGATACAACGGCGGGCCGGTCACACTGTCGTTCCCGCGTTCGAGCGATGAGCAGCACCGCGTGGGGCCGACGACCGATGCAGTACTCGGGGACCTGATCGGTGGAATCTCTAGGCTCCGGGCTGGAGGAGCTGCGGCGCCCCTGCTGCGGTTGATGCTGCTGCGACGCCTGGGGTCGAGCATCCCCGCCTTTCGAGCGGCGCTACTGCGCTACGACGCCTACCTCGATCTCGCAACCAGGGCCGCGGCGGAGAACCGTGCGCTCACCGCACGCGAGTTCCAGCGCTGTTTTCCGCGAGCCGCCGAGTCTGACGTGCAGCTGGTCCTCTTTCCGGTTCTGCTTCAACACGCCACGACATCTAGACAGCCGTTAGAGCAAGACCGAAGCATTCTTGCCAGTCTTCGTGCTGTTGTTGCGCGCGTTCCAGCCGCCGATCCGAAAGCGGACGCGCTCGAGCAGCTGCTCGACGCACGCCCGGGGAAGACCATCGTCTTCACTGACGCGCAGCCGACGGTGCGCTACCTCCTGCATCGGCTGCGGCACCGGCGCGTCGCCGCGGTATTCGGCCGAGCCGGCCGGTTCGCTGCCGGAGATGCCCCACGGCGCCAGGTGCTGCAGGCGTTTGCCCCGCGCGCGCAGGGTGTCGCCGCGCCGCCGGCGGCACTCGCGACCGATCTACTCCTCGCTACCGACCTGTTGAGCGAAGGACTGAACCTGCAGGACGCTGAACGCGTGGTGCACTACGACCTGCCATGGAGTCCCGCCCGGCTCGCACAGCGCGTGGGCCGGATCGACCGGTTGGGCTCGCCACACAGCGCGATTTCCACGATCACCTTCTTGCCGCCGAAATCGCTCGCCGACGCGCTGGCAATCGAAGAGCGTCTAGCCGCGAAGGTAAGCGCCCAGCACGTCGCCGGTTCGAATGGGCGCCTGGACTGGTGCGATCAACTGGCGGAGCTGGCTCTGTGCGAGGCGTCGGCAAGCGGATCGTGCGCTGCTGTCGCAACCGGCCAGGCGACAATCGTGCTTGTGGTCCGCATCGGCACGCTCGTCGATGCCATCGTTGTCGAGGACGGCGTCGCACGGACAAACCCTTCGGCAGCAACCCGCATACTCGCGGACGCCGCAGGATTGGCGCCGGCTCCTCTCGATCGGGCGATGCTGAGGCAGGCCATTGACGCGGCGGCGCCTCTGATCAAGGCCCGCCTGGCCGCAGTTCAGGACGCGCGTTGGCGCAGCGGCGACCGCGACCGGTTCGCGCGCCGTCTCATTCCGTGGGTGCTGTCAGCTGCACGGCGCGCGGCTCGTCGCGGTGACGGCGATCAGCTCCGCACGTTGGACACACTGGTCTCGCGCCTGGCGCTTGGGATGACAGCCGGTGAGGAGCTCATGCTCGATAACGTCCTGTCGCAACCGGAGCCGCTGTCGGTGAGCGACCTGTTGGCGTGGCACATGCGCCTGCCCCCCGCCGATGGTGAGGAAACGACCGGCACTGTTGAGCTCATCGCGGCATTGGCGACCGCGTAAAAGCTTCTATCGGGGACGGCAGACGGGGATCCCCGTCGTCAGGCTATCGCCGGTGTACCGGCCGGTCGCGACCACGCAACGTCCGTCCCAATAGGCGCTGCGGCCTTCGGCGATGAAGCCCTCGGCATCGGCCGAAATGATCCGGAGGCGTACACCCCGCGCCGTGCTATCGGCGGGCGCACGCCACACGCGCAGTACATCTGTTGTGTATGAGCGGTGCGCGGTCCGATATGCCATCTGTCCAGACACAAGCGCACGAAGCTGTCCCGCGATCGCGGCGATATGTGGTTGATCGACCAGGGCACGGCGTATGTGGCGCGCCAGCAGGTAGAAACCGACTGCAGCGAGCGCAACAAGAACCGCGACGATGATCAAGAAGCGCGGCAGGCGTCTCACGCCTGCAATCATACGAACGCTGCGCTAGCTTGTCAGCGATGCCGCTCACGACATTTCTCTTCGACCTCGATGGAACCATCATCGATTCCATCGAGCTGATCCTCCGCTCGTACCGTCACACGATGCAACTGCACCGCTGCAACGAGCCGATGCCTCCCGATGACATGTGGATCAAGGGCCTGGGCACGCCGCTCTGGGCGCAGTTCGGCCAAATCACGGAGGATAAGGAAGAGATCGAGCGCATGGTTCAGACCTACCGGACCTACAACCTGGCGCATCACGATGCTTTAGTAAAACCGTATGAGGGAGTCGTTGAAGAAATACGGCGTCTAAAGAAAACCCGTCTAAAGCTGGGCGTAGTGACGAGCAAGCTGCGTGACGGGGCGATGCGGGGACTGCGAGTTTCACTGCTCGATGACGTATTCGATATCGTCATCGGCTGCGACGACGTCACAAACTCCAAGCCCCACCCCGAGCCCGTACTTAAGGCGGTGGACGAGCTCGGCGTGAAGCCCGCCGAGACCGTGTTCGTCGGGGACTCGCGCCATGATATGGAGTCGGGCCGGGCGGCCAAGGTGAAGACTGCCGCGGTACTCTGGGGACCGTTCGACCGCGCTCACCTCGAGGATCTGAACCCTGACTACTGGTTGGAGAAACCGGAAGACCTAAGACGCCTGTATTGAGGGTCGAAATCGGCGCGCTGCACCTTGCCCAGTAACGCTAACCCGGCAGCTTTACGGCATGGCCACAACCAAATTCGTCCCGTTCGAGCTGGAACGCTGGCAAAGCACCTGGGAAAACCGCGTCCGCTTCAATCTCTCGGAATCGGGCGTCCATCCGCTCACTATCCAGGAGTTGCTGGGCCTGGCCGGCGAATCGGCAATGCCACTCCTCGACATCCGCCTCGGGTACAGCCAATCAAACGGGACGGATTTGCTGCGCGAGCGCATCGCCGCGCTTTACCCCGACGCGTCCCCGGACCAGGTGCTGGTCACGACCGGCAGCGCGGAGGCGAACTTCTGCGTCTGCTGGCGACTGCTCGAGCCCGGCGACAAAGTCGCCGTGATGATGCCGAACTACATGCAGACGCCGGGTCTCACGCAGAATTTCGGCGCTCAGGTGCGACCGATCACGCTTCACGAGAAGGAAGCGTGGGAACCGTACGCCGAGGAAGTCCGCGCAGCGATCGTGCCCGGCACGAAGCTCGTCGTCGTCACCAATCCCCATAATCCGACGGGGCACGTTCTCAGCGAACCCCTGCGCAGAGTGATTCTCGAGCGCGTGCAGGAGGTCGGCGCCTGGTTGCTGGCTGACGAGGTCTACCAGGGCGCCGAGCGCAATGGCAAAACGACGCAGTCGTTCTGGGGGGGGGGCAGCGGCTACGACAGGGTGATCATCGTGAACGGCCTGTCGAAGGCATACGGTCTGCCCGGCCTGCGCATCGGCTGGATCGTGTCACAGCCGACCTTCAGCCAGGAGGCCTGGGCCCGGCACGATTACACCACCATCGGCCCGTCCGGCGCGTCGGATCATCTCGCGGCGGTCGCGCTCGACCCGCGCGTGCGGGAGAAGATCATCGACCGCACGCGCCGCATTCTCACGGCGAATTACCCGGTGATGGAGGTTTGGCTCAAGACGTTCGGCGATCTGTTCACCTGGCATCCGCCGCACGCCGGGGCGATCTGTTGGGCCCGCTACCGCGGCGCCATTCCCGCGACGGAGATCGTCGAGAAGCTCAGGGCGCAGCACTCGGTCCTGCTCTGCCCCGGCGAGCATTTCGGTATGCCCGGCTTCTTGCGCTTCGGCTACGGTGGCGAGTTGCAACACTTCCAAGAAGCGCTCGCCGAAACAGAACGAGGTCTGCGGCGTCTGTTTTCGGACTGAGTCATGACAACGAAACAACAGCAGAAGAATCGAGAAACGGCCGTCATTCGCGCGCCGCAGGACGCCAGCGAGGTTGGCGTCGCCGCGCTCGCCGGTCCCGAGGATGTGCGGGCTGCGCTCGACGCGAACGTTGCCGCCGCTCGAGCATGCCGAGAGATGCCCGCGCACGCCCGCGCCGCGGTTCTGCGCAAAATCGCCGATGCACTGGACGCAGCGAAAGCGGAATTCGCGCGCACACTGGCGCTCGAAGCCGGCAAGCCGATCACGCAGGCGAAGACCGAGATCGACCGCGCGATCT
>DATFVZ010000271.1:0-5594 GCA_035259785.1 Gemmatimonadales bacterium | reverse complement strand
CAGATCGAGCGCGTGACCATCTACAACAACAAGACCAAGGAAGAACAGACGCTGGCGATGGACTGCGTGATCCCGCAGCTCGGCTTTGTCTCCTCACTCGGCGCGATTGCGGAATGGGGACTCGAAATCGAGAAGGGCGACATCAAGGTCGCGCAGACCATGGACACCAACATCCCCGGCATCTACGCCGCCGGCGATATCACGACCTACCCCGGGAAACTGAAACTCATTGCGACCGGGTTTTCGGAGGCCTGCATCGCGGTCAATCAGATCGCGCACTTCCTAAATCCCGCAGCCAAGGTTATGCCCGGCCATTCTTCAAACATGGCCCTGTTTGGACAGAAGGACGATTGAGGGGAAGGGGAATCATTGACGCACCGGCGAGCAATGATAATAGTGAGCGGTGAGCCTCGCCGGTCGTACTTGGATTGTGATGCGGCGCATTTTCGGCGCTGCGGCGCCTTCCCCCGTGCGTCGTCCATCCACCGCGCCGCCCCTCACCGATCTGCCACCCTGGGCGGAGGTCGGCAAGCGCCGCCGCGCGCATGTTACTCGCGTCGCCGCTCTCATAGAGGAGTGGGCCGAGGAGATGGAGGTCTCCGAGCGCGAGCGTCGCCGCTGGCTCAACGCCGTCTGGTTGCACGACGCCCTGAAGGACGCTCAGTTGCCGCGCAACACGACTCATGGCGCCGCGGCGGCCGACCGGGCTGAGCGGGAGGGTGAGTCCGATCGCGGCGTGCTCGACGCCGTGCGCTATCACAGCTATGGCTACGCCGGCTGGGACGCCGTCGGCCGCATGCTGTACCTCGCCGACTACCTCGAGCCGGGGCGGCGGGGGCGACGCAAGGCACGCGCGCGGCTGGCTGAGCGCGTCCCCCACGACCGCGACGATGTCTTGCGAGAGGTCCTCGTGCTGCAAATCCGGGCGCGGCTTCGCGCCGGCCGCCCGATCCATCCTCTCACGTTTGAGTTCTGGAACGCGCTGACGGACGACTAAGGCTACGCTGGCCGCCGTGCCTTCGGCGGGCGGGGCTTGCGGCGGCGGGACGCTGGGCGGCGACGGCGCGGGGCTCGGGCCGGGGCTGCCGATTCCGGCGTCGCTGGCTTGCGCTCTAGCGCGTCGGCAGCGTCAGCGATTCGCGCGAGGAACGGTTGCGCCCGCCCGCCAAGCCATTCGCTGTCGAAAGTTTTGAACAGCTCGCGGCGGCGCGCTGCCATGAGCGATGCGAGCGCGCGCAGGCCAGGCCGTTCGTCCCGCTGGCGCTGGGCGGCGCGAAGCGCCTGCTCCGGCGCCCCCCCGACCGTCAGGTCGTGCACCCGGCGCGCGCGCTCGGCGGCCGCCGTCTCCACGGCGGCGGCGATCTCGGTCGCCAGAATGTGCATCTCGTTGAACTCACCGAGCAGGTCCTGGAGCCCTTTCAAACTCTGCACCAGCTGCGCGCCGTCGGGCACCCGACCCTGGAACGGCTCGAGGACGTAGCGCAACCGCTTGGCGCCGATCCGCGCCCGGTGCGCGGCGGCGGCGTCCTGCTCGGATTCGACCGCACCCAGCCGGTCGCTCAGGCCTTCGCTCGCGTCCCTGGTCGCGCCAGCGGCCGCCGCGTCGAACGCCGGTTTGGGCGTGCCTTCACCCTCGCCCAGCGTGACCCGATACGCCCCGAGGCCCCGGCGGAGGCGCCGCTCAAGAGCGGGAAAATCCTGCCGCACCCGCTCGGTGGCTTTTTGCGACTCCTCCTCGCGCCGGGTCTCCAGTCGCTCGGCCAGCCACGTCGCGCCGACGCGCTCCCGCAGTGCCAGGCGGCGGATCCGCTCACGTATCCAGGCGACCAACACCTCCGCGTCGCGGTTGCGGTTCGTCGCGGCCGCGAGACTGCGCAATGCCCGTCGGTCCTTTTTGGCGACGCTCCCGTGCAAATGCGCGCGATAGGACTTGACCGCGCTCCGGAGCCGCCTTAAGGCGACGCGGAAGTCGTGGAGCGCTTCCTCGTCGTCCGGGTCGGCGAGACGCGGCTGGGCGCTCACGGCGTCATCCAGGAAGCCGAGCGCGACGAGCCGCGCTCCCAGGGGAGCGGGACGGGTCAGGACGTCGTCGGGAAGGTGTGCCATCGCTAACTGTTCGAGTCCCGCTATTGGTCGAGAGTGAGCACCATAACACAGCGCCGTCCCGGGCGCGAGACCTTTACCGTCCTAGTTGAACCACAACCGAATCAATCTGCGCCAGCATTTGTCGCGTCCGCACATCGTGGGCGTTCACCTGAATCGAGAACGTAATCACCCGCCCGTTCGCTTTCTCGACATACCCTGACAGCGTATTAACCCGGTTTATCGATCCGGTTTTCGCGAGCACGCGCCCTTCGAGCGGAGTGTTCTGAAAGCGCCGGAGCAGCGAGCCAAGCTGTTGAGCTCTGGGCAAGGCTGCGAGAAATGGCGCGCGTTTGGGGTGCCGGTACATGTAGGCGAGCAGCTGCACGAACGCGTGGGGGGTCACGAGGTTGCCCGCGGCAAGTCCCGAACCGTCCTGCAGGGAGAACGCGGTGGAATCGACTTTCACGGAGTCGATCAGGAACCGCTTCTCGACGTCGAGTCCCTTCGCCCAGCTCCCGGTGTCACCTACCTGGCGCCCGACGGTCTTGAGCAGCATTTCGGCGAACCAGTTCTGGCTCGTGTTCAAAATCGGGAAGACGATGTCGGAGAGCGGGCGGCCGAGATACTCGACGAGCGGGCTACCACAGCACCGCAGGCTGCGGTACTCCATCGAGTCCACGGTGCTGGCAACGCCTCCTTCGACAGCGATGCCCTTCTTGCGGAGGGAGGCAGACAGCGCCCTGGCGGCATAGAGATTCGGATCCGGGAGAGCGAAGCTCTCGATCCACGGCGTCCGGCCGAGCGCGACCGTGCCTTCGGCCCAGATGTCCATCGTTCCGGGCTTGCGGAAAAAGTTGTCGCCGATCGTCGTGCTGGAATCAGCCGGCACGGTGCGGGCGCGATTTTCGAACGTGAAGAGATTGAGATCCGGATTCCAGGAGACCACCGGCGGTGCATCGACGAGCGGGCCCGGAGTGATCTGGAAATCAACGCTGTTGTCGTGAAATCCCAGTCCTGAGACCGGCGCGGCATACCACCAGTTGAGATCGAAGGCGCTCCAGTTCCAGTGGGTGATGGTCGACTCGAAGTAGGATCCATCACCGACGATCCGTCCGGTGACGCGTTTGATGCCCCGCGTCCGCAGCGAATCAGCGATCGCGTCGACGGTGGTCCACGTGGAGTCGCACGCACCAGCCGCAAGCGTGTCCACCGAATAGCAGCGCTCCGACCACGTCGGATCCCCGCGCCCGTACAGGATCAGGTCGCCTTGCAGGACCCCGTTCGTCACGGTGCCGTTCGCGTACACGCTGGTGCGCGCGCGATAATCCGCGGGCATGAGCACCGTCGCCGTCGCTGCGACCACGAGCTTGGTGTTGCTCGCGGGCACCGAAAACCGATCCCCATTGCGGGTGAACAAGACGCGGCCGTGGTCATCCTCAGCATAGATGTTCCAGGTGGCCCGGTTGAACGGGGGCGTGTCGAGCAGCCGATTCAGGCGCTGCTGCAGGGACTGCGCGGTGAGCGACGACGCCGCGCCGCTAATCGTAAGCGACGCGAGGATCAGCTTTCGCATAGAGCAGGTCGGCGAGAAGGTTGACCAGCACGAAAATCACGGACAGAAACAGAATGCTCCCCTGAACCGCCGGAAGGTCGCGCCGTTCAATCGCCAGGAGCACGTACCGTCCTACGCCGGGCCACGAAAAGATCGTTTCGGTGAGGATGCTTCCCGTGAGGTAATTGCCGACATCGAGCGCCAGGACGGTGATGATCGGCAACAGCGCGTTGCGCAGAGCGTGCCGGCCGATGACGCGGGGCTCGGGCAGACCTTTGGCGCGCGCGGTGCGAATAAAATCGGCGGGCAGGACCTCGAGCATCGCCCCCCGCGTCATTCGGGCGAGGAACGCAATCGAGCGCATCCCGAGCGTGAGCGCCGGGAGCAGCAAGAAAGCGATTCCGCCGTATCCCGAGGGCGGCAACCAGCGCAACGCCACCGCGAACAACAGAATCAAGAGCAGTCCCACCCAGTAGACCGGAAACGAGACGCCCACGTAGGCGATCAGCATGCTGCACCGATCGACCAGCCCAGCGGGACGGATCGCCGCGAGGACGCCGAGAGTGATCCCGCAGGTCGCCGCGAGGAGCATGGCAGCGCCCGCGAGCTGAAGCGTCTTAGGAAACCGCTCAGCGAGATCGCCGAGGACTGGTCGTTGCGTGATGTAGGACCGCCCGAGGTCGCCGCGAATCGCGCCCCAGACATAATGCCCAAACTGGACCGGGAGCGGATCATCCAGATGGAGCTCGGCGCGCAGGCGCACGATCGTGGCGGAGTCGGCCCGCTCTCCCACCATCTCGGCGACCGGATCACCCGGAACCACGTTGAGGAGCAGAAAGGCGACGACCAGCACCCCGAACAGCGTTGGAATCGTGGCCACGAGGCGCCGTCCAACGAGGTGAATCACTGCACCAGGCGGGCTTTGGTCCAGCGCTGCCCATTGAAGATTACGGCCACGTCCCAACCGTCGATCGACGGATGTTTCGCCCACAAGTCGACGGGAAACCAGAGATAGAGCCAGGGGGCGGCTTGATACACGCGGTCATCGATACGGCGATAGATCGTTTCACGCGCCTCGCGGTCCACCGTGCGACGCGCAACCATGATGAGTGAGTCCGTAACACGGTCACTATAGAAGGAATAGTTGCCGCCGGGCCCGAAGCTCGCGCTGTGAAACAAGGGATATAGGAAGTTGTCGGCGTCGGGATAGTCGGCCCACCAATCGAGAATTGCCATGTCGGTGTCGCCTTTGCGCACCGCTTCACGCATGCTGGAGGCGTCGCGCGATACGATCTCCACGCGAATGCCGACGACAGCGAGCTGAGCCTGAATCGCCTGGGCCACGCGTCCCAGCTCGACGTTCGTGCCCGACCGCCAGAGCTGGATCGCGAAGCCGTCCGGGTAACCGGCAGCGCGCAACAGCCTGCGAGCTTCTGTCGTGTCATGAGCGTACCGGCGGCGCGTCGAGTCACTGCCCCCCAGCGCCGGCGGGATGGAGCCGGCGGCAGGCACGCCACGGTTGCTCCAGACTGTGCTCAAAATCTCGGAGACATTGACGGCGTGATTGATAGCTCGGCGCACGTTGACGTCGCGCAACGGACCGCGCCGGTTGTTGAGCGCGACGTAGATGTCGCGCAACGCGGGCTTCTTGCGCAGCCAGTCGGGATGTTCGCGGTCCCACTTTGCGGTCTCGCCGAAGGGGATTTCCGCGACCGACAGACGGCCGGCCAGGAATTCCGCCACGCGTGTGAACGGCTCGGGAACGATCCGGACGGCCAGCGACTCGGCGAGCGGCGCGCCGCCCCAATAGCTCGCGTTTTTCGCGAACCGGAGCACTTGGTCATGGTCCCACCCGACAAACCGCCAGGGCCCGGTGCCGATCGGATGCTGTCCCAGCTCCGGTCCGGCGGACGCTGGCACAATCGCCGCGGCGGGCATCGCGAGAAACGTGGGGAAA
>DATFVZ010000270.1:0-2701 GCA_035259785.1 Gemmatimonadales bacterium | reverse complement strand
CTTGATCACCGCGACGCCTTCGTCGAACCGCGCTCGGCTGTCCTGCATGTCGAGCCCATAGGCCGCGTATTCCTCGGGAATAAACGCGCGGCCGAAGCCCACATCCAGGCGCCCGTTGCAGATGTTGTCCAGCATGGCGAGTTCGCCCGCCAGCTTGATCGGATGATTGAAGGCGGGAATGACGGCTCCCGTGATCGGCCGCACGTGCTTGGTCCGGCTCGCTATCGCGGCCAGAAATACGATCGGATTGGGGGAATGGCCGCCATAATCGTGGAAATAGTGCTCCACCGCTTTGATCGAGCTAAACCCGAGCTGGTCGGATCGCTCGCTGACGCGCAAACACTGCGCGTAATACTGGGCCGTCGTCTTCTGATCCGGCCGGAAGGCGGGAAAGAAATTGATGCCGAATTTCATTCACGGGCCCTCCGTGCTCGGGCCTGCCGGTGAGCGCGAGCTAGTTTTTTTGGCATCACGGACCACCTCGTCGCAGGCAACCTCGCTGAATTTTCAGAGCGCTCCAGGGGAATGCTCACTGAATTCTCATCGGCAGGTGCTTCAACCGTAGTTCGCCGACCGCGCCGCCGTAGACGGGAACGAATTCCGGATCGGCGAGCTTTGCGTCGGGGAATCGCGCGAGCATCCTGCGAATTGCAATCGTGATCGTGGTGCGGCCGAGAATGTTGCCGATGCAGTGGTGCGGCCCGGCGCCGAACGCCATGATCCGTTGCGGATGGCGATGGATGTCGAAGCGCATCGGGTCCGCAAACACGCTCGGATCGTAGTTCGCGGCCTGCGGCGAGGGCCGCACCACTAGGCCCTTCGGGATCTTGGTCCCGCCGACCTCGGTATCGCGGGTCGCGATGCGCGGAAAGGTGAAATAGCCGTTGCTCGCGATGCGCAGACACTCCTCGACGGCTGCAGGGATGAGGCCCGGTGCGCGCACGAGCTCCGCGAGCTGATCGGGGTGAGAATAGAGCGTGTAGAGCGCGCCGCCAGCGGCCCGGCTGGTGGCAGAGAGTGCCGCCCCGCAGATCGTGAATATCTGATCGAACAGTTCCCGGTCGGTGAGCTTGTCACCTTGATCGCGCGCCGTGATCAGATCGTTGATGAAGTCCGGGCGGGGATTGGCCCGCCGCTGCGCGATGATTTCCCGCACCAATTGCGCCGCGCGGTCGAACGCCTGCACGCACTCCGGCGCAAATGATGCTCCAGGCTTGGTGTAGGTCGTCAGCGGCAGCACCTCGTGGAAGGCGAGGAAGATCTGCTTCTGGCGTTCGGTGAGATTCGCCATGGCGGTCAGCAGCGCCCCGACCACGAGTTGCGCGCCATAATCCTGCATCCCGTCGAATTCATTGCCGCGGCTTTCGATCTCGTCGAGCATACCCTCGATGATCTCGGTGATGCGGGCTTCGAGCCGGCTGAGGCTGCGTGAAGAGAAGGCCGGCATCAGCAGCCTGCGAATTCGGGCATGCCGCTCGCCATCCATCTGGGTGATGAATTGCACGCCCATGAACTTGTCGAACTGCTCGAATCCCGGGCCTCTCGGCACTTCGGACGAGAAACGCTCGGTGTCGGAAAAGACTTCGTGCACGTCCGCATAGCGTCCGCAGATGACCTGCGGGGGCCCGGATGAGAGGACGTAGAAGGGAGGGTGCCTAGCCCATCCGGCGAGAATGGTTCGCGCGTTTTGCTTGAACTCGCTGCTTCCAAGGTCGACGTCTACGATCTTGCTGCTGTCGAGATCGGTGAGCGACAACATGACTCCTCCGCCCGCTCTCGTTTGACGCCGGCGCGGTCTCCCGGGCGATCGGGCGCCATCCGTTGGGCCGCGAGTGATCGGCGGATTGCTAGACCCAGCGTTCCTCGTCTTCAAGCCCACCCCGTCCGCCTTCTCAGATACCGGCGCATCCGCGACTATTGGCCGGGACTGCCGGGCCGTGCGCGGTGCCGATTGCCGAGGAGGTTGCGGCCTCGCTCTCCGACTGAAACGCGGTCCCCGGAATTTCCGACCCTCCCTGGGGTTTATCCTCGCAGTGCTGCGAAGACGTCGCCTCGAACATTCACCATCGCATTCAAGGGAGGGAACGATGCAAATCATCCGCCGCGAGTTTCTTGGGCTATCTGGCCTCGCAGTGGCGGCTCCGTCGATCGCGACCATTGCGCTGGCGCAAGCCCAGGCGGGGCCGAAGCTGACCCAAATTTTGCGCAAGGATCTCGAGAGTCAAGACCAGGTGGTGCAGGAGACCGTGGTTAGCATCGTCGAATTCCCGCCCGGCGCCGCCGCTCCCTGGCACATGCATCCCGGTGCCCAGGAACTGCTGCATGTGATCGAAGGCAATTTGGTCGTGGAAATCGAAGGCAAGGGCAGCACGCTGCTCAAGGCCGGAGAAGCAGGAATCATTCCCGCCGAACTCGTCCACCTCGCCCGCAACGAGAGCGCGAACGCCAGCGGCAAGGCGCTCGTCGTCCACAGCCGAGCTGCAAAGGACAAACCGCTGATCGTGGTCGTGAAGAAATAGCTGCTGGCGTGGAGGCGAGGTCGCGATCGCGCGGCGAAGCCGCCGCAAGAGTTACGCCAAATTCAGCACGCCCGACGTAAAGCCGCGATGCGGCGGAAGCGCGCTCAGAAATAGCGCCACCATAGATAGACGTGGGAGATGGCGACCGAGACCACCATCATCGGCATGCCGTAGAAGAGGTA
>DATFVZ010000269.1:0-2024 GCA_035259785.1 Gemmatimonadales bacterium | reverse complement strand
GGCAAGCGAAGCCCCGTCCTCGGCGGACCGGCTCAAGGCGCCGGTCCCGTCGATCGCTGTCCTTCCGTTCGTCAATCTCAGCGGTGATGCGAAGCGGGACTACTTGGCCGACGGGATAACTGACAGTCTCATCAGCGACCTGGCGCATGCGCTGCCCGGCATCTCCATTGTCTCCCGCGACACCGCGTTCACCTACAGGGACCGGGGCGCAGACGCGCGACACATCGGCCGCGAGCTGGAGGTACGTTATCTGCTCGAGGGCAGCGTCGTTCTCGAGGGAGAGCGCGTGCGCGTCAACACCCGGTTGGTCGAGACCAAGGAAGCAAGCCAGCTCTGGGCCGAACGCTTCGACACCGAACTAAGGAGCATCCTGGACGTTCAAGACGAGATCGTCGCCCGGGTGTCGCGCGCGATCGGCTTGCAGGTCGTCCACATCGAGGCGCGGCGAAGCTTACGCGAAAGGCCGGACAGCGCCGAGCTCATCGACCTCGTCATGCGCGGCAAGGCGGTGCTCAACCTGCCGTCGTCGCCGGCAACGATGATAGACGCCCGCAGCCTGTTCGAGCAGGCGCTCAAGGTCGAGCCGAGCAGCGTCGATGGCTTGGCTGGCGTGGCCACGACGCTCGTTTTCGAGTTCCTCAACGGCTACTATGAAACCGGTGCGGAAGAGCGGCTGCGCAGGGCGGAGCAGCTACTCAATCGCGCCCTCGCGATCGAGCCCCGTCACCTTATGGCTTTGAAGGCGAACGCTGCGCTGCGGCGCGCCCAGGGCAGATTCGATGACGCTATTGTCGCGGCCGAAGCCGTCATCATGGAAAATCCCGGCGAGCCGTGGGCCTACAAGGAAATCGGCTTGTCGACTTTGTATCTCGGCAAGCCGGAACAAGCCCTCGAATGGTTCGCCAAGGCCGATCGCATCGGTCCGCGCGACCCGGGGCAGTGGACCTGGCTGGACAGTCGAGGCCACGCGCTGATTCTTCTCGGGCGCGACGAGGAAGCCGTCCGCGCGCTGATCAGCGCGCTAGACGCCAATCCAAAAAACCACTTTTCACACGCTTTCCTCGCAGCGGTCTACGCGCTCCTCGGTCGCTCCGAGGAAGCTCACGCGGCGCTCGCTGCCTATCTGGAGAGACGTCCCGGCACGAGGGTATCGACATTTCGCACGCGGTCGCCGGTTCCTCTCGCGCTCACCAGCCCGACGTACCAGCAACTGCGCGCACGCCTCAACGAGGGGCTGCGCAAGGCGGGCATGCCCGAATAACTGGGTTGCGATTGCGCGGCATCGCTCGCCCGCCACCGTCTACCCTCGCGTCTCTACATCGGCGGCGGTTGGTGTGCCGAAAATCAGAGTCTTCCCGAAGGGCCAACCCCTTGCATTCTGATCGGAGATCAGGCTTGCGATGGCTTTGTCATACGCTAATTGTGCATCGGCCACCCAAGCCCTGGAATCGCGGAAGAAGGCAAGGCGGCCCCAAGATCGATCGGAGGCCTGCGTGACCTCGTCCGACGAATGAGCAAGGAAAATCCAAATTGGGGAGCACCCCTCATGTGACAGCGCCAATGGTTTTGGCACTTGTTCTTAGCGCTTTGCGGGGCAGGGCTTTACATTGCAATCCGGTCTGTGTGGCCTGGATCATGGACGGCTTTCACCGGGTCTCGCGCAGTCAATGCAACTGACACACTCGCCTGTACTTCGCGCCCGCGCTTCGCCCGTGGGAGAGGCGCGAAGGGGGTAAACGCAGAGGGGAACTTCCGATTGGCTCGGCACGGCCTGGTTTAGTGACGGGACTGGGAGAACCGTATTCCACATCCAGCGCGCCGATTTTCGGCTTCGTCAATGAATTCGATCCTCTCCGCGATAGGGCTCTCGGCGCGGAGCGTTTCGTATTCCCGCCAAAAAGCGAAATCACCGTTGGTGACCAGCAGAACACCTGAGGAGGGTACCGCATCAATGCGCCATCAAGACAGGCAAGGCAGCGTTCGCCAAGACGTGTTGGGTTGCTCCGCCGAATAACATCTGTCTC
>DATFVZ010000268.1:0-9509 GCA_035259785.1 Gemmatimonadales bacterium | reverse complement strand
CACGTGCAGCGTCCCGGCAACTACGAAGTCACGATGGGGTTTCCGCTGAAGGACCTGTTGTACGACATGTGCGGTGGTCCGCCGGCAGGCCGCACGCTCAAGGCCTGCATTCCGGGCGGTTCATCGGTGCCCATTCTCACGCGCGAAGAGACCGAAGCGTGCCTCCTCGACTACGAGGGCGTCGTCGAGAAGGGATCCATGCTCGGCTCGGGCGGCGTCATCGTCTTCGACGACTCGGCCGATATGGTCTATCAAATCATGCGGCTGGCCCGGTTCTACGCCCACGAGTCGTGCGCGCAGTGCACGCAATGCCGCGAGGGCACGGCATGGACCACGAAGATCCTCGAGCGGATTCTGGCGGGGCAGGGGAAACCGAAAGACCTCGATCTGTTGCTGGACTTGTCGGAGAACATGACGGGCAAGACGATCTGCGTGCTCTCCGACTCGTGCGCAGCGCCGGTGATAAGCGGCATCAAGAAGTTCCGCAGCGAATTCGAGGCGTATCTCGCAGGCAACCGCCAACCCGTCATGGTTGGCTGAGAGCGGACGGCTGATGGCTGACGGCCTAATCAACCTGACCATCGACGGCGCTGCCGTAAGCGTCCCGGTCGGCACGCTCGTCATTGAAGCCGCGAAGCAGGCAGGCGTCCTCGTCCCGCACTACTGCTACCATCCCGGACTGCCTGTTGCCGGCGTGTGCCGCATGTGTCTCGTCGAGATCGAGAAGGCACCCAAGCTGCAGATCGCCTGTGCGACGACGGTCACCGAAGGCATGGTGGTCAAGACGCAAAGCGTGCCCGCCAAGCTCGCCCGCAAGAGCGTCCTCGAGTTCCTGCTCATCAATCACCCGCTCGATTGCCCGATCTGCGATCAGGCCGGCGAATGTGAGCTGCAGGACTTCGTGTTCCAGGAAGGACGACCGGGCACGCGCTACAGCGAGTTTGCCAAGCGCTTCAATCCCGTCGAGGACTTCGGCCCCGACGTACTCTACGTGCCGAACCGGTGCATCTTGTGCACTCGCTGCGTGCGCTTCATGGAGGATGTGGCGCAAGAGCCCGTGCTGAACGTCTCCGAGCGCGGTGATCGCGCGTTCATCGGCATCCATCCGGAGGCACGGCTGGATCACCCCTGGGCCGGCAATGTCGTCGACCTGTGCCCGGTGGGCTCGCTCCTCTCCAAGGACTTCTTGCATAAAGCCCGGGCCTGGGAGCTCGATAAGACCGCGTCGATCTGCACGGGCTGCTCGCAGGGCTGCAACGTCAGCCTCGACACACGCGACGAAGTCGTAGTGCGCGTGCGGGCGCGTCCCAATCTCGAGGTGAACCGCTACTTCATCTGCGATCACGGGCGCGCGCACTACAAGTGGATGAATCGGGGCGACCGCATCGAGGCTCCCCTGGTGCGGGCGGATGGCGAGCTCCAGCCCACTGATTGGGACGAAGCGCTCGAGCGCGCGGCCGGAATTCTTCGCGGAGCGTCGGGAAAAGCGGTTGCCATTGTTTCGCCTGGCGCATCATCCGAGGCACTGGCGCTCGCGAAGCGTCTCCTGTCCGGGGGGGGCTTCTCGTGGACCGGTGCGTTCCAGGTCGTGATGGGAGAAGAAGCGCCGCTCCCCGGCGTACCGAATCTCGCGCTGCGGGCCGAGCGCGCCCCGAACGCGAAGGGCGCCGAGAACCTCGGCTACACGCGGGATTACGCGCAGGCGCTCCAGGCCGCGAAGACCGCCGCGGTCGTGTTCGTGTTGGACGACCCCGACTGCCCCGTGGAGACGAACGGCGCGCTGATCTACCTCGGCACCGTGCTTGAAGCGGACGCCCCGTGCCGACGTGCGGACGTGATTCTTCCCATTGCCAACGTTGCGGAAGAAGAAGGCACGTTCACGAACCGCGACGGGCGCGAGCAGCGGTATTACCAGGCCAAACCCGCCCCCGGCATGGCGCAACCCGCAGCCTGGGTGCTCGGGGAGCTGGTGGCAGCGATGGGTCTCGCCGAGGTGGCGCGATGACGTTTTTCATCGTCGCGTCAGCGATCAAGGTCTTCATCGTCTTCAACCTGCTCCTGGTTGGGGTCGCGCTGCTGACACTGCTCGAGCGGCGGGTGTGCGCGTGGATGCAAGACCGTCTCGGACCGAACCGCGTCGGCCCACAGGGACTGCTGCAGCCGGCAGCCGACGGCCTGAAGAACTTCCTGAAAGAGGAAACGTCGCCCGCGATGGCGGACAAGACGCTCTTCAC
Organism: Gemmatimonadales bacterium; assembly: GCA_035259785.1. Lineage (GTDB taxonomy): Bacteria > Gemmatimonadota > Gemmatimonadetes > Gemmatimonadales > GWC2-71-9 > 20CM-2-65-7. The sequence goes on along the minus strand of DATFVZ010000268.1, from coordinate 7,275 downwards.
GCTCGCTCCGATCGTGTCGTTCGTCCCGGCGCTCCTCACGTTCGGCGTGATCCCCTTCGCTTCGCCGCTCCCCACGCGCTGGGGCGAGGTGCCGATGGTCGTTGCGGACCTCCCGATCGGCTTCCTTTACATCCTGGCGATCAGCTCACTGGGGGTGTACGGCATCGTGCTGGCCGGCTGGGCGTCCAATAACAAGTACGCGCTGCTGGGTGGGCTGCGCGCTTCAGCGCAGATGATCTCGTACGAAATCGCGCTGGGCATGAGCACCGTTGCGGTGTTGCTCCTCGCGGGCAACGTCACGCTGACGCGCGTCATCGCGCAGCAGCAGCACGCGCACGCCTGGTTCATCATTCCATTGACGCTCGCGTTCGTGATTTTTTTCATCAGCGCCCTGGCAGAGACGAACCGCCTGCCGTTCGATCTTCCCGAAGCGGAAGGCGAGCTGATCGCGGGTTATCACACCGAGTACAGTGCGATGAAGTTCTCCATGTTCTACATCGCCGAGTACTCGAACATGGTGACGGCATCGGCCTTGATGGCGACGCTCTTTTTCGGCGGATGGGATGTCCCATTCACCAGCTGGGACTCGACAGGCGATCCGACGCCAATCAAGACACTGGTGACCTTCGTTTCTTTTGGACTCAAGACGTTCGTGTTCCTTTTCACGTTTATCTGGGTGCGCTGGACGCTGCCGCGTTTCCGATATGACCAGCTCATGGCACTCGGGTGGAAGGTGCTGCTGCCGCTGACCCTGTTCTATATCACGATCCTGGCCGTCGCGATCTGGTTCTTCCGCAATCAACTAGGGTGGGATTACGGGCCCGGCATGGCGTGGGCGCTGGGGGGGATCAACGCCGGCCTGCTCGTCGCGCTCGTATGGTGGCTCGACCGCGGGCGCATCGTATCCGGTTCCGTGGCCCAGGAGACGGTCTGATGGCCATTGGCGTGAAGGTCATGAAGCGCCCGACGCGACAGACGTCGTATCTGCGAGCCACGCTCAAGGGCATGGCCCTCACATTCAGCCACCTGCTGCGCCCCAAGGTGACGATGCAGTATCCGGAGGAGAAATCCTCTAAGGATTGGACGCTGTCCTCGCGGTGGCGCGGCACGCACCGCATGCTCACCGACGAACAGGGACGCGCGAAATGCGTGGCGTGCGGCCTGTGCCCGCAGATCTGTCCCGCCAACTGCATCAAGCTGGTGCCCGGCGAGGACGAAGAGGGTCACCGCTATCCGCTGATTTACGAGATCGACGAGTTCCGCTGCATCTTCTGCGGCTACTGCCAGGAGGTTTGCCCCGAGGAAGCGATCCACGTCGGCGTGCACTACGAGAATTCAGAATACTCGCGTGATCGCTTCGTGTACGATCTCGAGCGGCTCACGGCACAGACACATCCGGTTTCGACCTTGTGGGATCCTTCAGACCCAAAAGGCGAGTAGTTGATCCTCACATTCTTTTGGATCTTCGGCGTGATCGCCATGCTCGGCGGGCTGCTGTGCATCACGCGCAGGAATCCCGTGGCGAGCGCGCTGTGGCTCGTGGTCACGCTGTTCGCGCTGGCGGCGATGTTCGTGCTGCTCGACGCGCAGTTCATCGCGGCGTTGCAAGTCCTCGTCTACGCCGGCGCGATCATGGTGCTGTTTCTCTTCGTCATCATGCTGCTCAACCTCGGCCGTCCTGGTCCGAGCGATCTGAAAGGTCCGGCCGGTCTCGCGATTGCGGCCGTCCTGGGCGGGCTGCTGCTGTTCCAGCTGCGGGTCCTGGGACAGGCTCCCCCGCCGGACGCCATCCAGCTGCCGGCCGGAACCGTCGCCGAGATGCAAGTACGCCAGGGAATGGTCGGCGCCGTCGCGAATCCATTGTTCGAGGCGTATCTGATCCCCTTCGAGATCGCGAGCCTGCTGCTGCTCGCGGCCATCGTGGGCGCCGTCGTGCTCGCGAAACGAAAGCTCTAGCATGCTCCTCAGTCCGGCGTTGGCCATTTCTGCCGTGCTCTTCACCCTCGGCGTCGCCGGGGTGCTGCTCCGTCGGAACGCGATCGTGATCTTCATGTGCATCGAGCTGATGCTCAACGCCGTCAACCTGACGTTCGTGGCGCTGGCGCAGCGGCTCGGCATGGGCGGACAGATCTTCGTCTTCTTCGTGATGGCCGTGGCGGCGGCGGAGGCGGGCGTGGGCCTCGCGATCATCCTCGCCGTATTCCGTCACAAGCAGTCGGTCAGTCTCCAGAACATGAATCTCCTCAGGGACTGATGACCGACACGGCCGTCGATCTCATCTGGCTCGCCCCCGCGCTGGCATTGCTGGGGTTCGTGCTGAACGGGACGCTCGCGTTCGCCCGGCCGAACGCCAAGACCATCGTCTCGGGTATCGGCGCCGGTGTGCTGCTGGCGTCTTTCGTCGTGGCGATCGTCGTCTTCCGCGCGTTCGCGGGACTGCATCCTGAGGAAGCGATCGTGTTCCGCTACTGGTCCTGGATCCCCGTCGGCACGCTGCAGGTCGATTTCGCACTTCAGGTCGACCAGCTCTCGTTGATCATGCTGCTCGTCGTGACGGGCGTGGGCTCGCTCATTCACCTGTTCAGTATCGGGTACATGAAGAAAGACCCGGGATACGCTCGCTACTTCGCATATCTCAATCTCTTCGTCTTCTTCATGCTCGTCCTCGTGTTGGGCGCGAGCTTCCCGGTGATGTTCGTGGGCTGGGAAGGCGTCGGGCTGTGCAGCTATCTGTTGATCGGCTTCTGGTTCACCGAGAAAACCAACGCCGACGCCGGCCGCAAGGCGTTTATCATGAACCGGATCGGCGACTTCGGCTTTATGGTCGCGATGTTCATGATCTTCCGGGATACTGGGTCGCTCGACTTCGAAACGGTATTTGTGCATGCACCCACCGCGCTCGTGCCCGCTGGTGGCGCCGTCACCGCGATCACGCTGTTCCTCTTCCTCGGATGTACCGGCAAGTCGGCGCAAATCCCGCTGTACACGTGGCTGCCGGACGCGATGGCCGGCCCAACCCCCGTGTCCGCGCTGATCCATGCAGCGACCATGGTCACGGCCGGCGTTTACCTCGTCGCACGCTGCAATGTGCTGTTCGCGATGGCGCCAGTCTCGAGTGCGATGGTGGCCGGAGTTGGAGCGCTCACGGCGCTGTTTGCCGCGTCGATCGCGCTGAAACAGTGGGACATCAAGCGCGTGCTGGCGTATTCGACCATCTCACAGCTCGGCTACATGTTCCTCGGCGTCGGAACCGGCGCGATGGCTGCCGGCATTTTCCATCTCACCACGCACGCCTTCTTCAAGGCACTGCTCTTTCTTGGTTCCGGAAGCGTGATCTACGCGATGCACCATGTCTATCACGCCACGCATTCGCACGAGGACGCGCAGGACATGCGCAACATGGGCGGCCTCGCGCGCTACATGCCGTGGACGACCGCGCTCATGTGGGTCGCGACGCTCGCGATCGCCGGAGTGCCGCCGCTGTCCGGCTTCTTCTCGAAGGACGAAATCCTTGCGGCGGCATTCGCGCGCGGCACAGCCAACCCGGTGTGGTTCCTCTTCTGGTTGTTTGGCTTGGCCGCCGCACTCCTGACGGCGTTCTACATGACGCGGCTGATGCTGTACACCTTCCACGGCCCGAATCGCACTGGTGAGAAGGAGCGGGAACACCTTCACGAAGCGCCGTGGATCATGACGGGCCCGTTGGTCGTGCTGGGGGCTCTCTCGCTCGCGGGTGGAGTCATCAACCTTCCGGAGCTCGTGTCCGGTAACGCATGGCTGCATCACTGGCTCGAGCCCGTTACGCGAGCCGGCGCCGCGCTGCTTCCGGAGACGCATCTGTCGCACACGGCCGAATGGGTGCTCGTCGCGGTCGCGGTCGTGATTGCGGCGCTCGGCATCGTGGGTGCCTGGCGACTGCTCAAGCCCGAGGCTTTGGCCACCGCGCGCCAGGCCCCCGAGGAACGCGGCTTCGCACGTATCCTCCGCAACAAGTGGTACGTGGACGAGATCTATGACGCGCTGATCGTGCGTCCGTTGGTATGGCTGTCGACGGAGGTGCTCTGGAAACGCGTTGACCAGCGCGCGATCGACAGTGCCGCCGTCAATGGCGCGGCGCGCGGAGCGCGCGCGCTCGGATGGGCGAACCGCTGGCTGCAGACGGGGCAGGTGGGAGTCTACGTCGCCATCTTCGTCGTCGGAGTGTTGCTCATCATCTGGCGGGCGGTGGGATGACGTACCAGCGTCTGGTGATCACCGCGCTGCTCGTCTGGCCCATCCTCGCGAGCCTGATCGTCATGCTCGTCCCGAGCCGGATAGCCAGGCAGGTCGCACTCACAGCCAGTCTGATCGAATTCGCGATTTCGGTTCCGCTCTGGTGGGCGTTCGTGCCGAGCAACGGCATGCAGTTCATGGTCAGCCGTAACTGGATAACCGCCTGGGGCGTTCGCTACATGGTGGGTCTGGACGGCATTTCGCTCTTCCTCGTGTTGCTCACCACGTTTTTGATGCCCCTGTCGGTGCTCGGCAGCTGGTCGTACATCACGAAGCACGAGAAGGCCTTCTACGCGCTGCTGCTCGTGCTCACGACGGGGATGATCGGCGTATTCGTCGCGCTCGATCTTTTCCTTTTCTACGTGATGTGGGAAGTGATGCTCATCCCGATGTACTTCATCATCGGGGTGTGGGGCGGCGAGAATCGGCTGTATGCAGCGATCAAGTTTTTCATCTACACATTTTTCGGCTCGCTGCTGATGCTGGTCGCGATCATCGTGCTGTACCTTCACACCGGCCGCGTCACGGGCGTCTATTCGTTCTCGTATACGCACCTGCTGACGCAAATCAGCACGCTCGGACCGGCGGCGTGGTGGCTGTTCGCGGCGTTCTTCCTCGCCTTCGCCATAAAAGTGCCGCTTTTCCCATTCCACACGTGGTTGCCGGACGCGCACGTGGAGGCGCCGACCGCGGGCTCCGTTATCCTGGCCGGCATCCTGTTGAAGATGGGTACCTACGGTTTCCTGCGGTTCGCACTGCCGTTTTTCCCGGACGTCGCGCTGAACCAGGTGATGCAGTTCGCGATCGTGGGACTCGCGCTCATCGGAATCATCTACGGCGGGCTCGTGGCTATGGTCCAGCCCGATTTCAAGAAACTGATCGCCTACTCATCGGTCGCGCACCTGGGCTTCGTCGTCCTCGGCATCTGGGCGCTCACCCTGCAGAGCGTACAGGGTGCCCTGCTCGTAATGATCAATCACGGTATTTCGACTGGGGCATTGTTCTTCCTCGCGGGCATGATCTACGAGCGGCGACATAGCCGGCTCATTGCAGCGTACGGCGGCATTGCGCGCGTCGTACCGTTCTTTGCGGCGATTTTGACGCTGGTATCGTTGTCATCGATCGCCTTGCCCGGCACCAACGGCTTCGTCGGAGAGTTCCTCGTACTGCTCGGGTCGTTTCAAACGTACCCGGTGATCACGGCGCTCGCGACGACCGGCGTCATCGTGGCCGCGGCGTATCTCCTGACCGCGCTGCAGCGCGTCATCTACAACCCGCTCACCGATCCCGAGAACGAGAAGCTCCCCGACTTGAGCGCGCGCGAGCTCGCCGTGCTCATTCCGCTGCTCGTCTGCATCATCTGGCTCGGCGTGTACCCGAAGCCGTTCCTGCGGCGGATGGAGCCTGCGGCGCGCCAGTTGATCGAGCAGGTGCGGCCCGGCGCGACCCAGGGCCAACCTCCATTCACGACCGCGGAGGCACCTGAGGCTGCTGGAACGCGAGGTGGCCGGCAATGACCCTGGACCTGTCGGTCTACAGCGAGCTGCTCCTCGCGCTGTTGCCGGAGCTCGTGTTGACGGGGTGGTCGCTCGTGCTGCTCACGTTCGTGGCTTGGCGGCACAAGACGGAGCGCGACCTGCGCATTGCCGGGTGGCTGACCCTTGCCGGCCTGGCATCCACGGCCGTGGCGGTTTATTGGCTCTGGTGGAACCAGACGGGAATCGAGGGGCTCGCGATCATGGTGGCCGCCGACGATTTCCGCTGGGTGGCGGACTGGGTGTTTTTGGGCGCCGCCGCGCTGACAGTGTTGATCTCGTTCTTCTATCTGGCCCGAGAGCGGCTGCTGGTGCCGGAGTACTACGTGCTCCTGCTGTTCGCCACACTGGGCGCCATGATCATGGCCGCCGGCACAGACCTGATGGTTGTCTTCCTCGGGCTCGAGCTGTTGTCCGTGGCGGTGTACGTCCTGGCCGGACTCGATCGGCGGCGCGCGCGGTCCGCCGAGGCGGCGCTCAAGTATTTTCTGCTCGGCGCGTTCGCCTCGGGCTTCCTGCTCTACGGCATTGCGCTCGTCTACGGCGCCACCGCGACCACCAACTTTACTCTCATCGGCACGCAGGTGGGCATCAGCGGGCCGTCTCCCATGCTGCTCATCGGACTGGCGCTGCTGATCGTGGGCTTCGGATTCAAAGTGGCCGCCGTGCCGTTCCACATGTGGGCGCCCGACGTGTACGACGGCGCCCCGACTCCCGTCACGGCGTTCATGGCGACCACCGTCAAGGCTGCCGCGTTCGCCGCGCTGTTCCGGCTGCTCATCACGGCGTTCAGTAGCGTGGCTGCGTGGCACGACATCGTCTGGTGGCTCGCGGTCGTCACGATGGTGGGCGGCAATCTCTTCGCCCTGGGCCAGCGCTCCTTCAAGCGGATGCTCGCGTACTCATCGGTCGCGCATGCCGGCTATCTGCTCGTCGCGGTGACCGCGGGCGGCTCCGAAGGGACAGGCGCATTCTTGGTCTACGCGGTCGCCTACACGCTGATGTCGCTGGGCGCGTTCGCCGTGCTCTCGGCGAAGGGCCGGTCCGGCGAAAGCGACGTTTTGATCGACGATTTCGCTGGGCTAGGCTCGAAGCGACCCTGGCTCGCGTTCGCGATGTCGGTCTGTATGCTGTCGCTGCTGGGGTTCCCCGGCACCGCGGGCTTCATCGGGAAATGGTACATCCTGATCGCGGCGACGAATGCCGACCAGAACGTTCTGGCGACGATCCTCGTGCTGACGAGCGTCGTCTCGGCGGGATACTATCTTCCCGTCATCATGGCGATGTACATGAAACCAGAGCCGATCGAAGCGGCCCACGTCGACGTCGTGTTCGATCGCTGGGCACGCCTTGCCGTGACGACAGTCGTCGTCGCGTTGCTCCTGTTCGGTGTCTGGCCAAACCGGCTCTTCCAGCTGGCGCGCACGGCGGGTGCCAGTATCCAGCCGACCAATACCACAACGACCGC
>DATFVZ010000267.1:0-4069 GCA_035259785.1 Gemmatimonadales bacterium | reverse complement strand
GCCGCGATCACGCCAGCATGGTAGAACAGCACCGCATCACGCGTCCCCATGCGCAACGCCCGCGCGCTTGCGTCCGAAGCCCCGCTGACGTCACCGTCCAAATACCGAGCCCAGGCCAGCAGATCCCAGCCGTACACGTCGGGCCGAGTGCGAATTTCCGTTTCGAGCAGGGCGCGTACAGCGGGAATGTCCCGATGATGATCGAGCCGAAACTGGGTCCACTGGCGGTTGAACGGCTCGGGACGCTGCTCTGCAAGTCGCGCGACGCGCGCGTACCACACGCGTGCCGCCGCGGTATCACCGAGCGCGACCTCCGCGTCGCCCGCGATGCCTAGGGTCGCGATGTCCGCCCCGTTGCCCGCGCGCGTGGCATAGCGCACCACATCGCGCCACTGCCGGCGCGCGGCGGCCACGCGGGCGAGCGCCGCGAGGAGTCGTGGATCGTTCGGTACGACATTCAATCCGTCGCGCAATGCTCGCTCGGCGTCATCGAGCTTTCCGTGGCGCAACTCCAAATCGCCCACCCGCAGCTGAAACCAGGCGACTTGCTCGCGCGGCAAATCACGGCGCTCAAACGCGTCCGCCCGCGCACCCGCGAGGAGCGAGCGGGCCGCATCAGTCCGACCCTGGAGCTCAGCCCAGCGGGCGAGCCGCGGCGCCACCGCGAGATGGCGACGCCCAGCCGCCAGCGTTTCGAACGTCCGGCCCGCGGCATCGTAATCGCCCAGCTCGAGCTGAATTTCACCGAGCAGCGCGCGATACCCTTCGGGATCGGGCCAGCGCGCGACCAGCGTCTCGGCGGCGGCCCGCGCGTCGACAAAGCGATGCTGTGCGAGCAAACTGGAGGCCAGAGTCAAATACGCCTTGCCGTTGCGGCCTTCACGCCGTGCCAGGGACCGTCGCGCGGTCGCCTCGGCGAGGCGGAAGTCGCGCGGATCGCCCGTTTCCCGCGCCTGCTGAAGCAATAGTCCGGCGAGCTGCGCGAGATCGGCGGCGCCGTGCGGATCGCGCGTCGCACGCCGCGCATAAAACGCGATGTCGCGATGCCGAATGACGCGCTCAGGAAGCGGCGCGGCGTCGCCGCCGTGAGCGATGAGGGCGACCCCCCCTACTCCCAGAGTTCCAGCGACCATAAGACCCAGAGCCAAGCGCCACGCGTTCATGACTGATCCTCCGGGAAAGAAAAAACGGGCGTAGACATGACACCTTGTCTACGCCCGTCGGACCTAATCGGATTGCTGCCTAGTTCGGTGCCGCAAGATAGGGGAACGTGGCCCCGAACGGTTTGTCGTTGGCGTTCACGTTATCGGTGACAAGTCCCGGGGTGACGTTGTTCGTGTTCCCGAGCAGACTGCCGAAGAGCGCACCGAGGCCGATATCGACGACGTCGTCGGACAGGGAGCGTCCGCCGAATCCGCCGAACACCCAGCTCAGCCAGAAGACAGGTGTGCCGTCACGCTTGGGGTAGGTGACCAGCATGTCGGGGAGCAGAGCGCCGGCGATCGTGCTCGCATATGCCGCATCACGACCCGCCACGCCCGTCATGAATCCGGTGAGGTCGTCCGTGAAGTCGGCGACATCGGTAGCGGGCGTCCCAGTGTTGTGCGCGTGGTGCTGGGCCTTCACGATCATCACTTCGCTCACCAGCGGGTTGCCGAGCCGCTCGCGCTGCACGAACACGCGGTTCGCGTTCGACGTGACGTTGGCATTGACGCCCGACGGGTCTTGGCACGCGCCGGCGAGCGCCACCAGGACCAGCGGCGCCGCGACGCGGAGTAGCTGCATTGAGTTACGCATTTTGATATCTCCTCATCCCAAGTAGTTCAGGGTCAGTGGTCAGCGGCTTGTGGTCGCCCACACGCCGATCTTCGGATCCGCACCGCCGCCGCCGGCGGGGAGCAGCATGGACTCGGGCAGCTCCACGACGATGCCGAGCGCATTGATCCCAGCGAGGAAATCGATGCCGGGATTCCGGAATGCGGATGCTTCAGGGTTTGGTCCGATCTTGGACAGCGGACCCGTCACCGGCCGCCGATCGGGGATGATCTTGAAGAACTGCTCGAGGTCGATGAAGAACGGGTCCTCGCGCAGGCCGGCGAAGAGCTGCACGCCGCTTGTGGTCGTCAGCACCGTGTTGATGGCGCCGGTGACGGTGGGCGCGACATCCACCAGGCGGGTCCGCGCTCCGGTCATCGCCGGGGCGACCGGACCGCGCATCGAGATCTGCTGGTTGCTGCCGGTGCGGTCGACGGTGAACTGGAGCACCAAGTCCTCCACTGCGTCACCAGTATTGTCGATCTTGATCTGGTACAGGATACTGGGATCGAACGAGGCGTTCACGGACGACGCGGGCGTGAGCGGCGACGACGTCGTGACGGCAAGGACCAGGCGATCTGGACTCGAGCCGGGGAAGACGTAGACGTCGTTGATGTCGAGCCGCGGGCTCAGCTCGACCTCGGGCGTGTCCTGGTGATCCGACGCGGACGCGTAGCGGATCACAGCGGTGCTGCCCGCCGCGACGCAGAGCGCGAGCGTGGCGCCGAGCGCCGCGCGGCGAGAAAAGCGTGATACGATCATGGCAATCCTCCGGGGAAAAAAATGAAACGGGCGTAGACAGACAGCCTGTCTACGCCCGTCACTCCCGGTCGGATTGCCGCCGGTTTACTCGCTGCGCTGCAGCGGGCCCACCAAGAATGGAGTTTGGGTTGGTTGAGGCGAGCCGCCCGCCGGTTCTTCGGTGACGGCCGTCAGGTCGAACGCCAATCCCGGCGGGGCAGCAAGGACTGTCGTGAGCCGTCCGCTCGACGGCGTATTGAAAGTCCCGACGCTCACGGGTGCTTGTCCTTTGGCGATCGCCCACAGCTGATAGGTCCGTCCGGCCGGCGCGGGAGGCAAGTCGAACACGGCGACGACCACGCGCTGTCGCTTGGAATCCCAAAAGAGCCTAGCCGATGGGGGCTTTCCGGTCGCCGAGAGGTTCGCGACGCCGATGTCCGGCGCAAGAAGGCTGGTGAGCAGATCGTCTTGTTGGGCCACGCGCGTGGCCAGCTCGTTCCGCTCGCCGCGCTCGCGCCACCACGCGCCGCCGAGCAGGATCGCGAGCAGGAACCCGGCGGCCGCGGCAAGCCACGGTGCCCATGAGCTCCGCGCTGAGCGGATCGGCCGCACACGGCGCGCCTCGGCCAGGACGCGGTCCCGCACGGCTGGTGATGGAAGCGTGGCCGGTGCAGCGACTGCGAGGCGACCCGCGGTTTCGCGGAACGAGTCCACCTCCGCTCGGCATTCGACGCAGGTCGCAAGATGGGATTCGAACGCGACTCGCTCGTTCGAATCGAGCGCGTCGAGCGCATACGCCGCCGCTTGCCCTAACCACTCGTGCCCGGTCACCTCACACCTTCCTTCGTCAGCATCTCTCGTAACTTCGCCATTCCGTCGCGAATGCGGGTCTTGATGGTGCCGAGCGGCTCGCCGAGCTGCGCAGCGATCTCGCTCTGCGAGAGGCCGCCAAAGTAGGCGAGTTCGATTGCGCGGCGCTGTGCCTCTGGGAGGCTCGCGAGCGCGCGGGTCACGACGCCGCGCGCCTCTGCTCGTTCCGCCGGTCGATCAGTCGCTTCGGGCCCGGTGTCATCCACAAATGACGCGGCGCGCTCGAGAGCGCGCGAGCGCCGTCCACGGGCCCGCACGAGGTCGAGTGCGCGCGTGCGGCCGATCGTGACCAGCCAGGCGCTCACACTGCCGCGCCCCGGATCGAACTGCACGGCCCCGCGCCACGCTTGCCCAAATGAGTCGGCGACAACTTCCTCGGCGTCCGCGCGTTCTCCCACGATTGTATACGCGAGCCCGTAGAGGACGGCCGCATGGCGATCGTACAGCTCGCCGAGCGCGCGCTCGTCTCCCCGCGCCATCCGCTGCACGAGTACCTGGTCGGTGTTCGCGACTGAACGCGGCGATGAGGTGCGGGTGACGGACACGCTCCCGAAGTTGGCCGCCCCACTCGGTCGCGGCAACCCACTACTTAGCACAGCGATTCTCACTAGTCCGGTACGCCGGATTCCGGCATTCGGATTGG
>DATFVZ010000266.1:0-2044 GCA_035259785.1 Gemmatimonadales bacterium | reverse complement strand
GCGTTCGACGGAACATTTTCCCAGTACTGCGTCCCGTCCTCGCTGGTCGAGCCGTTATTGTTGCCGCCGGCCGCCTCGAGCCACTGATCGAACTTGCCCTCGGCGACGTGCCCGGATCCTTCGAACATGATGTGCTCGAAGAGATGCGCGAAGCCGGTACGGCCGGGCTTCTCCCGCGCCGAGCCGACATTGTAGCGCATGTTCACGCTGACCATCGGGGTCGAGTGATCCTCGTGGACGATCACGTTTAGACCATTGGGAAGCACGAAGCGGGTGTAGGGGACGGCGAGTTTCGCATCCTGCGCGCGGAGGGGAGCTACCAGGCCCGCGAGCAAGGGAACGATCAATCGCAGATGTCGCATCTGACCTCCGTCAATAATGAAAAGCAGGCGGGAAACTGCGGATGCAATACTTAGATTGGGCCGCGCGCCCAAAGGTTTCAAAGGCTCGCGTCTAACGCTAACCGTTCGCTGACGCGCTTGACTCCGAATACCCGATGAATACATTCGGATATCATTCCCGACAATAATTATCAACTTTCGAGGAGCGTTAACCCGCATGCGGCGTTCTACACCCCTGCCCGCCCTTCTCGCGGCCATTCTGGCGCAGGCCGTCATACCCGAAAACAGCATGGCGCAGGAATCCACGACGGTCGGTGGATACGGAGAGGTCCACTACACCAATCGCTCCGGTCCCGCCACTCCCGCTGAGATCAATTTCCGCCGTTTCGTCGTCTATCTCGCCCACACGTTCAATGATCGCATGAGCTTTCGTTCTGAGGTCGAGCTTGAAGACGCCAAGATTGAAGGTGGTTCGTCGGGCGGTGAAGTCGCACTCGAACAGGCGTATCTGGACTATCGAGTATCCGATCGGGCGACGGTCCGCACCGGGCTGGTCCTATCGCCCGTGGGCATCCTTAACGAGATCCACGAACCGCCGACATTCAATGGTGTCGATCGCCCCGCGTTCGATCATGACGTCATCCCCACCACGTGGCGCGAGCTCGGCATCGGTGTCGTTGGAACGCTGCCAATGGAGGGATGGAGCTACCGGCTGTATCTCGTGAACGGACTCAAGGCGAGCGGTTTCTCCGGCGAGGAAGGTATTCGGGGCGGGCGCCAGGAAGGACGCGAAGCGTCCTTTGCCAATCCGTCGCTGACCGGACGGCTCGAGTACGTGCAACCAGGGCTGCGGGTTGCCGGCTCCTTCTGGTACGGTGGAACCACCGCAGGTGACACGCTGCTCGGCTCCGGCACGTTTGACGCCCCGGTCGCGCTCGTGTCGGCCGACGCGCGCTATGATCGTGGCGGCTTGGCGGTCCGCGGGGTCTTCACCATGATCAACGTGAGCGACGCCGATACGATCAACGCGCTATACACCTCCACTGTGGGAAGCCGGATTACGGGAGGGTACGTCGAGGGTGCGTACAACGTGCTCCGGCTGCTGGCCCCGACCAGCAAGCAGCACGTCAACGCTTTCGTTCGGTATGAGCACTTCGATACCCACGCCAGCGTCCCGGCCGGAACGCCACGCGATCCCGAGTTTGCGCGGCGCATCACCACGTTCGGTCTGACGTACAAGCCGACCTGGAACACCGCCTTCAAAGGCGATTATGAGATTCGGCGCACGGAGGCGAGCGGCGGAGCCGGCGAAGGCGAGACACTGCGGCTCGGTATCGGCTACCAGTTCTGATGCTGTTGATCGCGCTGATCCTCGCGCAAATCGGCACCGCCCCCCCTGCCAAAGTCGCGGCCTCGGTGCGCCGTGTCTTCGGCACGACGGCAACGGCGACGCCCCTGCCCGTTGCGGGCGACACTGTGTTACGTGTGACGCGTGGTGACACGCTCGCCGGTTTCGCAGTCGTGCGTTGGGTACGCGGCAAAGATCAGCCTATCACTTTTCTGGTCGCAACCGATACCGAGGATCGCTTGAAAGACGTGGACATCCTCGTCTACCGCGAGCCCTATGGCGGAGAAGTCGCCTACGAGTCGTGGCGGCGGCAATTTCGCGGCAAATCGGCCAGCGACACGCTCGAGGTCGGGCG
>DATFVZ010000265.1:0-16556 GCA_035259785.1 Gemmatimonadales bacterium | reverse complement strand
CGCCACGTACGCAGCCGATGTACTGTTCGACGTCTTCAACGACCCGACCTCAGCATTTCAGCGACGTCTCGTCGATAAAGGACCGTTCGAATCGATCACGGGCGGCTACCTCACGCTCGATCACACCGGCCCTATCGAATTTCATGGCAAGACCAAACCGGAGCGCGCGCAGAAAGCCATTCTGGCGATCATCTCCGAGCTGCAGCAGCTCGAACTCCTCCAGGGAGTCACCGACGACGATCTGGCGATCGCGCGCAAGCGTCGACAGGTCGGCGCGGCGCTCGGGCGTGAGCGCACAGCGTCGGCGGCTCCCAGTCTCTCGTTTTGGTGGAGCGCCGCAGGGATGGAGTACTATCTCGGCTACCATGACCACATGGCGAACCAGACCGCCGATTCGCTGCGACGATTTGCGCGCACGTATGTCGCGAACTCGCCACCAGTGATCGGTGTGCTCACGAACCCCTACCTCGCGCACGAGCTTGGCGAGTGGATACGGAACGGCGCGCGGCCACCGCAGATCCCGGCGGGAGCGAAGCCATGATGGTCGAGGTGGCGCTCGGCGTGCTGCTCCTGTTCGGTGCCGACAGCCCTGGACCAGATACGCTCACTACGTCGTACGATGTCGCCGGTCTTCGCGTCATTCAGCGCGTTAATCGCGCCACGGACATCGTGGCAGCACGCCTCTACCTGCTTGGCGGCACGCGCCAATTGACGGAAGCGACACAGGGTATAGAAGCATTGCTGCTCGAAGCCTCGGCGTACGGCACGCAGCGCTATCCGGGCGATGAGGCGCGTCGGGCGGTCGCGCGCACCGGGAGCATCGTGCAACTCGAAGCGGACGCCGACTGGTCCGTGCTCGGATTCACCGGCTTGGCCGCGGACTTCGACTCGGCGTGGGACGTGCTCGCCGAACGGATCATGCGTCCCGCACTCTCGGCGCAGGCGATCAACGCGGCGCGCAACCGGCTCGTGATTCGCGCGCACCGCCGCTACACCGACCCCGACGAGCGCATCCGCACCATCGCGGGTCTCTCGATGTTTCCAGATCACCCCTACTCGCTGGATCCTGAGGGAACGGAAGCCTCATTGCGCGGCATCACGACGGAGCAGGTCCGCGCATACGCCCGCGACCAGATTGTTACATCTCGCATGGTGCTGGTGATCGTCGGCAACGTCGAGCGAGCGCACGCCGAATCGCTCGTCACCGCCACGCTCGGGCAACTATCGCGGGGGAATTATCAGTGGAAGCTCCCCTCGCCAGCGCCGGCGAGCGCTTCGGGGTGGCTCGTGGAGCATCGCCAGATTCCGACGAACTACATCCTCTGCTACTTCATCGGACCGTCCCCCACGGAGCGGAGCTACTGGTCGTTCCGGGTGGCGACCGCATTGCTCTCCTCTCAGCTCTACTACGTCGTGCGCACGAAGCGGAGCCTCTCGTACGCAGCCTATGCGCCGTTCATCGATCGCGCGATCCCAATTGGTGGCGCGTACGCGAGCACCACCTCACCAGATCAGGTCCTGCCGCTGATGCAGGACGCCATTCGGACGCTGCAGGAGACCGACTTCGACCGCTTCGCCCTCCAGCGGTTTCTGGACAGCTACGTGTTCGATTATCTGTCGGCGAACGCAACTGCCGCCGATCAGGCTGATTTTCTGGCGCGCGCCGAGCTGTATCTCGGCGGCTTTCGTCGGGGCGACGAATTCGTCAAAAGGATGCGGGATGTATCGCCGACCGATGTCACGTTTGCCGCAAACACGTACATGTCCAAGCTCCAGTACGCCTATCTTGGCGATACGACGCGGATGCGAGGCCGCTGGTAAGCGTGCAGTAGCTTTCCGACATGCCGGAGCTCCCAGACATCACGATCTATCTCGAAGCGCTGGCTACACGCATCATCGGCCAGCCGCTCGAGCGCGCACGCGTCGTCAGCCCCTCGTTACTGCGAACAGTCGACCCGCCGCTGTCGGCCGCCGAGGGTCGGAAGGTCGTCGGTTTGCGGCGAATCGGGAAACGCATCGTCTGGGAAATGGAAGGCAAGCTCTTTCTGGTCTTCCATCTGATGATCGCAGGCCGGTTCAAGTGGCGGCCCGCAGGCACCAAGTCGCCTGCAAGGGTTGGACTCGCGTCATTCGACTTTCCTACCGGCACCGTCCTCCTGAACGAAGCGAGCCCCAAGAAGCGCGCGTCGTTGCACGTGGTCGATGGCGAAGACGCGCTCAAGGCGCACGATCCCGGCGGGCTCGACGTGCTCGCGGCTGACCAGGCCACGTTCAAGGACCGGCTGCAATCTGAGTCGCACACGCTGAAGCGCGCGCTCACCGATCCCCATCTTTTCGACGGCATCGGCAACTGGCTCTCCGACGAAATTCTGCACGCGGCGAAGTTGTCGCTGTTTCAGCTGACGGGGAAACTGAGCGACGAGGAGATCAGGCATCTGTACGACGCGGCGCGCGCGACCACGCGGCTGTGGATCGACCGGCTGCGTGCAGAGGTCGGCTCGAAATTCCCCGAGAAGGTCAGCGCTTTTAAGGACGGGATGGCCGTACACGGGCGCTACAAAGAGCCCTGCCCCGTGTGCGCGTCGCCGATCCAGCGGATTCGCTACGCCGACAACGAGGCGAACTACTGCGCAACGTGTCAGACCGGCGGTCGCGTCCTGGCCGATCGGTCCCTCTCCAGGCTGCTCAAAACCGACTGGCCGAAGTCGCTGGAAGACTGGGAAGCGATGGTGGGGGGGCGCCCGATGACGCTGCGCCGGGCGACGCTCGACGATGCGACCGCGGTCGGCCGGATCCACGTCGAGTCCTGGAATGTCGCCTACCGTGGCATCATGCCCGACGACGTCATCGCACGTACCGATCTCGCGTACCGAACCCAATTCTGGTCCGAGCGCATCGCAGATCCCGAGTGGCCCGTCTTCGTGATCGAGGAAAACGGCCAACGTGTCGCGTTTTGTCAGATGGTGCCCTCGCGGGATCCCGACGACGACCCCACTCGCATCGGACACATCACGTCAATCCACGTGCTGCCGCACCTGCGAGGCCGGGGCCACGGGCGCGCGCTCATGGATCACGTGCTCGCCGAGTTCAGGAAACTAGGGTTTGCGGCAGTGACGCTGTGGGTGCTTGAGGAGAACCGGCCGGCCCGCAAGTTCTATGAGCACTACGGCTTTCGTCAGGATACCGCCACACGTCGCTATCCCCGGACGAATGTCCCCGAAGTGCGCTATCGCATTCTGTTGTCCAACACTGAACCACCTAGGTAGACTTTCCCACCTACCCTCCCGCAAAGGAGTCGCACCGTGCGTCGCGTCTTGTCCGCCGTGTTGTTCCTCGCGAGTGCAGCTCCGCTCACGGCGAATGCGCAGTTCGGTCAACCAACCGGATTCGCCCTCGACGATCCCGTGCTCCGCCGCATCTGGACGATCGAAAGCGACAGCTCACAGCTGCCTCGCCTAGCGCAAGCGCTCTTCGACTCGCTTGGCCCGCGTCTGACGGCATCGCCAGGAATGAACGCCGCGCAGAACTGGTTGATCGCGACGTACACCGGCTGGGGCATTTCGGCCCGTAAAGAGCAGTACGGCACGTGGCGCGGCTGGCGACGGGGCAAGACGCACATCGATCTCGTCGCACCCCGCGCCCGGACGCTCGAGGGGATGATGCTGGCTTGGAGCCCTCCCACGCCTAAGGGCCGCGCCGTGCGCGCGCCCGCTGTCCTCCTCCCCGACGTCGCCGACAGTACGGCCCTGGTCGCCTGGCTGCCGCAGGCACGCGGCAAGTTCGTACTGATCTCATTCGCCCAGCCAACGTGCCGGTCCGACGACAGCTGGGAAAAGTGGGCGACCCCCGCAACATTCGATTCGCTCAAGGCCCGCCGCACTGCGGCGCAGCAAGTCTGGCAGCAACGCCTGCAGCGGACTGGGTACCACAGTGGTGGAACGGGCGTCTCCGCAACCGCTGGGCTCACACGACGCCTCGAAGCGGCGGGCGTCGCCGGGATCATCACCAGCAACTGGTCGCAAGGCTGGGGCGTGCAAAAAATCTTCGGCGCCTATACCGATCGTGTCCCGGTAGTGGACATCGCGTGCGAAGATTACGGCGTGGTGTTCCGGCTGGCACAGAACAATCAGGGGCCCATCCTCGAGCTGACGGCCGAGTCACAGGCGCTCGGTGAAGTTCCGGTGTTCAATGTTGTGGCCGAGCTCAAGGGCAGCGCCCAGCCGACCGAGTACGTGATGCTCTCGGCGCACTTCGATTCGTGGGATGGAGGCTCAGGCGCCACGGACAACGGCACCGGGACGCTCACCATGCTCGAAGCGATGCGCCTGCTCAAGCTCGCCTATCCCAATCCGCGGCGCACGATTCTCGTTGGACACTGGAGCGGTGAGGAACAAGGCTTGAACGGCTCACGCGGCTTCGTGAAGGATCACCCGGAGATCGTGAACGGCCTCCAGGCGCTGTTCAATCAGGACAACGGCACGGGACGGGTCGAGAACATGAGCGCGTCGGGCTTCCCCGATGCAGGCGCGAGTCTCGCTCGCTATCTCGCCCGCGTACCCGCAGACATCACCCGCAACATCAAGTTCAGCTTCCCGGGGAGTCCCAGCGGCGGGGGAACCGACCACGCGGCATTCGTGTCGTGCGGAGGGCCCGGCTTCAATCTGGGCTCGGGCGATTGGGACTATGGCCGCTACACCTGGCACACGAACCGCGACACGTACGACAAGATCAGTTTCGACGACGTGGAGAACAACGCGGCCCTGGCTGCCATGCTCGTCTATCTCGCGTCCGAAGACACGGTGAGAATGTCGCGGGAAAAACGTACGGTGTTCGCCCCGACGGCGAGCGGGCAAGCCGGTGCATGGCCCGAATGCCGGGATGCCCAACGTGCGACGCCGCCGCTGGCGCCGGCCGCGCCGGCTCCCCCCGCACCACCCCCGCCCCGCGCGACGACGCCCCCGTGACGTTCGCGGACCACTTTTCGGGAGTTTCCGCGTCGTATGCCGCGTTCCGCCCACGCTATCCTGACGCGCTGTTCGACTTTCTCGCTCGCACCGCGCCGTCGCAGGATCTGGCGTGGGACGCTGGAACAGGGACGGGCCAGGCAGCCATTGGATTGGCGCGGCATTTCAGGCATGTGATCGCCACCGACGCCAGCAACTCGCAAATCGAGTATGCCACGCCCGACCCACGGATTACGTATCGCGTCGCTCCAGCGGAAACAAGCGGCCTCGACCCTTCATCGGTCGATCTCGTCACCGTTGCGCAGGCGCTGCACTGGTTCGACCGGAACACCTTCTGGCCCGAGGCGCGCCGCGTGTTACGGCCGGGCGGGGCGATCGCCATCTGGACCTACATCCTGTTCGAGATCACGCCCGCCATCGACGCGATCATCCGGCACTTCTATAGCGGCATCGTCGGACCGTTCTGGCCACCGGAACGCCGGCTCACTGAGGAGCGTTATCAGACCATCGAATTTCCATTCACTGAGATCGCTGCGCCGGACTTCGTGATCGAGCAACCGATCACCTTGGACGACGCGGCGGGCTATATCCGCACCTGGTCGGCCACACGGGCATTCGTGAAGCATCATCGTACGGATCCCGTGGACGACCTGGTCAATCAGCTGGCCAGCGCCTGGGGCGGTCCGCAGCAAATCCGCCTGGCGCGCTGGCCGGTGACGATGCGGGTGGGGAGGGTCTGATGAAGGATTGGATCACCAACGTGATCACGCGCGAGCTCAAGGCGCTACGACGCGAGATCGAAACCTATCCCAGCGAGGACGGCCTGTGGGAGGTATTGCCGGGGATCGCCAATCCCGGTGGCAATCTGGCGCTGCATCTCGCCGGCAACATCCAGTATTTCCTTGGCAACGTCCTGGGCAAGAACGGCTATGTCCGCAATCGCGACGCGGAGTTCGGCAGCCGTGACATGCCGCGCAAGGACCTGCTCCGTGAAATCGACAACGCGATCGCCGCAGTCGAGACAGGGATGAGCCAGCTCTCGGAAGCGGATCTCGCAAAACCGTACCCGGAAGCGGTGGGCGGAGTCAAATCGAGCACCGGCGCCTTTCTGGCGCATTTCGCGACGCACCTGGCCTATCACCTGGGCCAGGTCGATTACCATCGACGCATTCTCACCGGTGAGAGCAAGACTGTGAAGGCAATGTCGGTGAACGAGCTCGGGGGCAAGAAAGCGTGAGCGTCCGCATAGTCGGTCGCCCCGAGCCCGATGAGATTCCTTCACCCTGGCTCGGCTACATCAAGCGCGTACCGGAGCTCGATCCTGTGATGGTGTGCGCGGCCCAAATCGAAGAGACGGCGGCGATCCTGCACAGCCTTTCCGAGCAGGACGCGATGCATCGCTATGCGCGCGGCAAATGGAGCGTCAAGGAAGTCGTCGGGCATCTCGCCGATGTGGAGCGCATCATGGCGTACCGCGCGCTGCGCATCGCCCGCGGCGATGCGACGCCGCTCCCCGGGTTCGACGAGAACGCGTATGTCCCCATCGCGAAGTTCGATGTCCGATCCCTGGCCGATCTCGTGGGTGAGCTCCGTACCGCTCGGGCGGCGACGTTGGCGCTGCTCCGCAGTCTCGACGCAGACGCCTGGCGGCGGCGCGGGACAGCCAACGGCAAGCCTGTTAGCGTCCGCGCGCTCGCCTACATGATTCCGGGTCACGAGCGCCATCACCTCGACATCCTGCGCACGCGCTACGGCGTCGGTGCGACGAAATAGATGAAAAGAGTAGGGGCGCAGCATGCTGCGCCCCTCCCGTGGCGACCCTGCACGGTTTGCAGATAGATTTAGAAATCGACCAGACAAGGAAGGTGTCGTGCTCACGACATTGGTGATTGCCGCACTCATGCAGCAGCCAACAGCCCCCCCCGCTCCTCCACCGGCTCCACCTCCGCCACCGGCACTCGCGGTCGGCGCCGTCGCGCCGGACTTCGCGCTGCCAAGCGCGACCAGATTCGGAACGCTGAAGAATCCCGTGCGGCTCAGCGACTTCAAGGGGAAGACGGTCGTGCTCGCGTTCTTCTTCAAAGCGCGAACGCGTGGCTGAACGATCCAAATGAATGCGTACCGTGATCAGTACGCACAGCTCTTCAGAAACGGCAAGAACGTAGTCCTCATCGCGATCAGCGCAGACGTCGATACCGCGCTCGCCTCATGGGCGCGCGACGCGGAGTATCCATTCCTGTTCGCGAGTGATACCGGGTCAGCGGTCGGCAAGGCCTACGGTGCGTTCCATCCGCAGTACAAGATCGACAACCGCAATCTGTTCGTCGTAGGACCGGACGGGAAAATCGCCTACCGCGCGACGCCGTTCCGGGAAATCGATCCGACGGCGTATACGGAGCTTGGAGCGGCGATCGATAAACTGAATCCTGCGGACTCAACAGCTGGAAAAGGGCAGTAGGGGCGTTAAGGGGGCGGTACGGAACGGTAGCGACAATTACCGCCCGTTACCGCCCCCTACCGCCTTCTGTAGAGCAGTCTCGATGTCCTGATCCTCACCGACACCCGTATACACGACGCGCCCTCTCGCATCCAGCACCGCGATGTACGACGTCGACGGTGCCTGGAATGCTCTGACCGCAGCACCGTTCCCATCCCACAGAAATGAGAAAGGCATCGGATGCTTATCGAGGTGCCGGCGCACGCTATTCTTGCTTTGATTCACGGCTACCGCGACGACGAGAAACTCGGCTTTGTCCCCGTACTTCTTGTGCGCGGCTTCCATGCGTGGCAGCAGCTCTGCACAAATCGGGCACCACGTCGCCCAGAACTCGACGATGACCGGCTTCTTGCCGATCCATTGTGCAAGTGAGACAGTGTCGCCGTTCAGATTCTCGAGTGTGACAGCGGGAGGCGTTTCACCAACCCGAATGCCAATTACGTCCTGCCCCCGGAGCAGCGCTGGTGCGAGGAACAGCAGTCCGACGCACGACGCACGACGTACGACGCACGGCATCACCAGACTTGCCCCGCCTTCACGAAATAGAACTCCGCCATGACGAGTAGAACCACGCCCGCGGCTCGTTTGATCCATACCATCCACATGCCCGGCTTCGGCAGGATCGCCAGCGTACCGGAGAAAACCCCGACCAGGACTAGTACCGCCGTCATTCCGATCGAGAACACGAATAAATAGATGAACCCCAGCACCGCGCTATGGGTCGTCGCAACCCAGGTGAGGACAGCGGCGAAGGCCGGCGCGCCGCATGGTGCGGCAACAATGCCGGAGGTCGCTCCCAAGACAAACACCGCGGGATAAGAGCCGCCACCGAGGCTACCGGCCCACCCGGCAAGCCGCGCCGGCACACGCACCGGAATCACATCGAGCATCGCCAGGCCGAACACCAGGAGGAGATTGCCGATCGCCAGGTAGCCCCATGGGCTCGAGCTGATCGTGCCGAACAGCGATCCCGTGAGACCGGCAATGAGGCCTAGGATGGCATAGAAAAGCGCCAGACCGGCCACGTACGTCAGCGTGAGCCCGATGGTCCGTCTGCGCGGGCTCTGCCCCGACTGTGCACCGACGCCGCTGATGGCCCCTGCCGTGATCGGAATCATCGGCCAAATGCAAGGATTCAGGCTCGTGAGCAACCCGGCGAAGAACAAGAGCGGCACCGCCACGAGGGGACGGTGCTGCAGCGCGTCGGAAACTTGCGCGAGGATGGGGAGCACGGAAGCCATTTGCTGAGTTACAATGATGTCCATGGAGTCGCTGACTCGAAAGAGAGTCGAGCAGGCGCGGCACGCCTTGCTGCACGTGCATCAGGTACTGCTCGAAACCGAGCGCATCCGCTACGAACGGCAACATGGCCGGGTTCCGGGCAGCGGCGCCTTCCTGCAGATCGTGCTCAACGACCCTTGGTTCTACTGGCTGCGGCCCATTCCCACACTCATCGCGCTGCTCGACGAGTGGCTGGAGGCGGACCCGCCGCCCGACGACGCCACCACACGGGCGGAGCTTCTGCTGGCCCAGGTGCGCGATCGGCTGCGGCCCGATGAGGACGGGGCCGACTTTCAGCAGCGCTACTTCCAATTGCTCCAGGAAGAACCGGCACTCGCCGTCGCCCACGCCGAAGTCCGGAAGTCGATTAACGCGTGAGTGGTATCCGCACCGCCATCATCGCTGGCGCAACCGGCCTCGTGGGAAGCCACGTGCTCGACGACTTGCTCGCCGATGACACGTGGTCGCAGGTCGTGACGGTCGGTCGTCGTACGACGTCACGACAGCACGAGAAACTCGAGCAGCGCATTCTCGACCTCGGCGCACTCGAGGCGGTGGGCCTGCCGCATGCCGACGACATTTTCTGCTGCCTCGGCACCACCATCAAGCAGGCCGGCTCGCAGGCGGCGTTTCGGCGAGTCGACTACGAGTTCGTCGTCGCGCTGGCGCGCGCGGGGTTGCGCATCGGAGCCAAGCAGTTTCTGCTCGTCAGCGCGATCGGCGCCGATCCGGCCTCACGCATCTTCTACAGTCGCGTGAAAGGCGAAGCGGAAGCAGCGGTCCGCCAGCTTCCCTATCGCGCCGTGCAAATCCTCCGGCCCTCGCTCCTGCTCGGTGCACGCGCCGAATTCCGCTTTGGCGAGCGCGTCGCAATGCTGACGGCGCCGGTGATGCCGCTGTTCCTGCCTGGTCCCTTTCGCCGTTACCGGCCAATTCGCGCTGAGACGGTCGCGCGGGCCATGGTGCGCATCGCGCGCGAGATGCCGCGCGGTCCCAATGTGTTCGAGTTCGATGCCATGCAAGCGACTGCCGCGTGACGGAAGATCCCTTTCTCGCGGCGGCGATCGCTGAAGCCGAGCAAGGCAGCCGCGAGGGCGGCATTCCGATCGGTTCGGTGCTGGTATCGCAGGGAAAGATCATCGGTCGCGGGCACAACCGGCGCGTACAGAAGGGCAGCGCGGTCTTGCATGGCGAGATGGACGCCCTGGAAAATGCGGGCCGGCTGCCGGCGCGGGTGTACCGCGACGCAACTTTGTACACCACGTTGTCACCCTGCGCGATGTGCAGCGGCGCGATTTTACTCTACGGCATTCCCCGGGTGATCATCGGCGAGAACAAGACTTTTCTCGGCGAAGAAGAGCTGCTCGCGCGACGTGGTGTGATCCTCGAGGTGCGCCAGGACTCGACGTGCATCCGTCTGATGACGGAGTTCATCGCGGCGCACCCCGGGTTGTGGAACGAGGATATCGGCGTCTAAAGAGCCATCAGCCGTCTGCTCTGCTGTCAGCCCTCTGCATTTGCCGTCCGTTCCTCGCCGATACCCTCAAGCTCCTACCCAACCCTGTTAGCATGCGTTTTACATCAACGACTTGGCCGTCCAATGTCGCGTAGTCTTCTTCCGAGAGATAACCGAGATCCTTCGCTAGTATCAAATGCTGCTCAATCTCGGTGGCCGAGCCAAAGGCGATTTGGACAAATCTGGCAAAGTCCTTGTCGCTCCTGCGAGCTGATCCCTCCGCTAAGTTAGCGCCGATCGAAGCCGCGCTGCGTCTCATCTGTGAGGTTAATCCATATCGCTCATCCTCGGGAAACGTTCTGGTGACCCGATAGATGCTTAACGTCAGCTGATGCGCCTTCTGCCAAACAAGAAGTTTTCGAAAGGGACCCATGAGCTCGCCAGAGCGCTGACGAGCTCATTTTGTGCTACCAAGAAGCATTTCTCATGATCGTTATCGCGCGTCTGCCATCCAAGAAACGCCGCTGTTGGCGGATGGCATGCTGATGGCAGACGGCAGATGGCAGAAAGCTGTCCTTAGATCCGACCGCGGCGTACGGTCATCGGGCCGTTCGTCGTCACGACCCGGATCGGTGGGCCACCGTTCCCCAATGTCGTCGATATCCGGTCCTTGACACGGCCGTTGATGGTCACGGTCATCGGGAAGCCGACGTCCATAGGCCCGTTCACGGTCCCGAATTCGATTTTTGCATTGTAGTTGTCGGGAATCTCCAGATCCGCTGGCCCGTTCATCGTCTCGGCATCGAGTCCCGTCCCCTCCCACTTTGTCCCCAACAACTCGACCGTGAGCGGCCCATTCTGAGCGCTCGCGTGCACATCACCGCCGACGCCTGAGAGCAGCAGGGGCCCGTTGTGCGTCTGCAGATCCATGCGACCGGAAACGTCACTCACCGAGAGCGGGCCATTATCGGTAGACAACGTCAGGTCGGTCCGTCGCGGGACCCTCACGATGAACATGACCCCCCAGTCTTGATGGCGACCAGAGGAACCCCGCCCACCAGTGACACGAACCACGCCGCCAGCAGCCTCGATCTTGAGATCGCGAGCCATCGCCTCGGCATCGTCCCGCGTGCGGGCCTGTACCTGAATCCGTGCCGTCACGGCGATGCTGTCGCGATCCCATCCAGTGATCTCGACACCCCCGTTCATCCCCGGCTCGACGCTGAGCGGCCCCTTTGTAGGCTTCATTCCTATCTCGCGGATCTCGCAATGCCGGACCCGTGACCGCCACTCGCCCCTCCCCCCCCAACCGTCTCGACAGTCCTCCAGCCATTCCTCATCACTCTCCTGCGCGGTGAGCACGGGGACCGGGAGAACCAGGGCAACGAGGGCGAGCGCGGTGAGGTAGCGATGCATGACGGGCTCCGGAGCAATTGGGGTATATGGGCTTCGACACTCCCTACGCTGTAAGGGTTGCGAAGGTTCGTTACGTTAAGGCACCATGCGACCTCTCCTTTCGGCGATCATCGCCCTCGGCATTAGCGCCCCCCTCCCGGGCCAATCCACCAGGCTTAACGCGCAAGTGGATCGATTGGCCTCGCAGGTTCAACAGAAGGTGCTCACGTGGCGACGCGACATTCACGAGCACCCCGAGCTTTCGAATCGCGAAACACGTACCGCCAATCTGGTCGCGACCCACCTGCGCTCCCTCGGCCTGGAGGTGCGCACCGGCGTCGCGCACACCGGCGTCGTCGGAGTGCTGCGCGGCGGGAAACCGGGTCCCGTCGTTGCGCTGCGGGCCGACATGGATGCCCTTCCCGTGACTGAAGAAGTGGATGTGCCCTTTGCATCGAAGGTGCGCACGACATACAACGGGCAGGAGGTCGGGGTGATGCACGCCTGTGGCCACGACGCGCACACGGCAATGCTGATGGGAGTCGCCGAAGTCCTGGCGGGGATGCGGAACGAGCTACCCGGCACGGTAAAGTTCATTTTCCAACCTGCCGAGGAAGGCGCGCCCGCCGGCGAGCGCGGCGGCGCCCAGTTGATGATCGAAGAGGGTGTGCTCGACGATCCGAAACCGAGCGCCATCTTCGGCCTCCACGTATTCCCGTATCCCGCGGGCGACATCCGCTATCGGTCAGGCGGCATCATGGCGTCGGCGGACGCGTTTCGCATCATCGTGAAGGGCAGGCAGACGCACGGCGCGCTACCGTGGGCCGGCGTCGATCCCATTGTCGTCTCGTCACAAATCGTGGTCGCGCTGCAGACCATCACGAGTCGCCAGATCGATCTGACCGCGGACCCGGCGGTCATTACCGTCGGTGCCATTAACGGCGGTGTGCGATTCAACATCATCCCCGACAGCGTCGTGATGCTCGGTACGATCCGGACATTCGACATCGCGATGCGCAACGATATTCATCAGCGGATGCGGCGCACGGCAGAATCGATCGCACAAAGCGCGGGTGCCACGGCGCAGGTTATCATCGACACCACCACCGCGGTGACGTACAACGATCCCGCACTGATGGAGAAGAGCGTACCGACTCTGCGCGCCGTCGCGGGAGCAAACCACCTCGTGGTCGTGGCGCCGAGCACCACGGCGGAAGACTTCTCGCGCTTTCAGCAGCGTATCCCGGGGGTGTTCTTCTTTTTGGGGATCACACCCCCCGGCACCGATCCCGCGAAAGTGGCGCCGAATCATTCACCGAGATTCTTTGTGGATGAGGCGGCGCTGCCCACCGGCGTCCGCGCGTTGGCGCACCTCGCCGTGGATTACCTCAGCCGAGCGGGCAAGTGAAATCGAATTACCTCTCGCTCGACGCCCGCGAGATCGTCAACACGATCGACAGATTGCGAGCGCGTATCGAAGATCGGTTTTCCGGATCGGGACTCGGACAAGTCTGCGCGCAACTGTTGCAGATTTCGCGAGACGCTGGCGAGCGCGCCGCGCAGATCGCGAAACCGATTCTGCCGCTGCGCATCGCAACGGGCATCCTGGCGGTGGTGATCGTCGCAGGCCTGATCCTGATGGTTACCAGGCTGCGGCCGCCACCGGGAACGTTCGAGCTGGGGCAGTTCATTCAGGTGCTGGAAGCCGGCATCAACGACGTGGTCTTGATCGGTGCGGCCATTTTCTTTCTCATCACCATCGAGGCCCGCATCAAGCGCCGCCGGGCGCTACGCGCCTTACGCGAGCTGCGCTCGATCGCCCACATCATCGACATGCATCAGCTGACTAAGGATCCTGAACGCACCGACCCGGACCGGCCGATGACAGCGCGTGAGCTGGGCCGGTATCTCGACTACTGTAGCGAGATGTTGTCGCTCACCGGCAAGGTGGCGGCGCTGTACGTGCAGGATTTCGAAGATGACGTCGCATTACAAGCTGTAAACGAAATCGAGGATCTCACCACCGGCCTGGCGCGGAAGATTTGGCAGAAGCTGTCGATCGTGACGACTGACGCGTAAGCGCGCCTGCGCTCTCGTAAACCCCACCGTAAGTCGCGTCGTACCAACGCATGTGACCCCCGTCATGTGGTCCGGTCGTGGGAGGTTTCTAGCTTAGGAGCCCCTTCTTGAGGCTCCTGGAGGCGAGAGATGCGCACCACGAATCCCGTGCTCAACGCGAAGACGTTTGTGAACGTCAAGCGCGTCGAAGGCACGCCAGTCATGACACTCGAGGGCACCGTCAACCGGACGGCGTTCCTGCTATTGATCCTGATAGCCACGGCGACCTGGACCTGGATGGAAGCGTTTATCGGGGCGCCGGTGAATGGTTACCTGTTCGTCGGTCTGCTCGGCGGCTTCGCCGTAGGGCTCGTGACGGTGTTCGCACCGGGGATCGCCAAGTTCACCGCTCCGATGTATGCCGCGCTCGAGGGACTCGCGCTGGGCGCGATTTCCGCGATCTACGAGGCCCAGTTCAAGGGCATCGTAATCCAAGCGGTCGGGCTCACGTTTGGCGTACTGCTGGCGCTGCTCATCGTCTACCGGCTGCGCATCATTCCGGTGACTGAGAATTTCAAGCTGGGCATCTGCGCCGCGACGGGCGCGATCGCCATCTTCTACTTGGTCGCGATCGGCCTCTCGGCCTTTGCCGGCATTCGCGTCGGCATGCTGCACGAGGGGACGCCGCTCGGCATCGCCTTCAGCCTGTTCGTCATCACGGTCGCGGCATTGAACCTCGTGCTCGATTTCGACTTCATCGAGCAAGGTGTCGAGCACGGCGCGCCGAAGCACATGGAGTGGTACGCGGCGTTCGGCCTTGTTGTAACCCTAATCTGGCTGTACGTGGCGATTCTACGATTGCTGTCGAAACTGCGGAGTAGATAATCGTACGTCGTGCGTCGTACGTCGTGCGTAACCCACGCACGACGTACGACGCTCAGTCTTAAGAGTGCACCGGTCTCACATCCTCACCGAATCTCTTTCCCAACGCCGTCAAGTATCCATCCAGTGACCCGTAGTACCCAAAGATGAATCGTGAGAGGAAGCGGAAGACCGGATTCCCGATCCACCCCGCTTCCGTCACGCTGATGCGTGTCGCCCCCGAATCAGCTGTCAGCTCGTAGGTCCAGGTTCCACCAAACGCACTACCAGCGCTGGGATCGATCTCGGTACGCAGACGACTCGGCGGCGTCGACTCAATGACGAGAAGCGGAACGTCCCAGCCGCTCATTTTTTGTCGCCACGCCTCGCGGCCATTGTTGTCCGGCAGTCGCACCGACTCCTTGATCGCGGGCCACCACGCCGGGACGCCGCCGAGGTCCCGCATCACCTTCCACACACTGTCTGCGGGCTGATGCAGGAGGACTGTGCTTGTCGCCCGGTGCTCGCGCGGCACCAATGCACCGATCAGCGTTATCAAAGCCACGAGCGCCAAGACGCCGCCGACGACGATCACGACCCATTTCATGGCGTTGATAATACCTTTCGGTATGGACGCCGACAGAGTGCGGCTCGACAAATGGCTGTGGGCCGCGCGCTTCTTCAAGACACGGGGGTTGTCCGCCGAAGCGGTCGACGGTGGCAAGGTGTATTTGAACGGGAGCCGCGCCAAACCCGCCAAGCTCGTTCACGCCGGCGATTCGCTGCGCGTCCGCGTTGGTCCCTACGATTGGCACGTCACGATTCGGGCGGTGACCGAGCGGCGCGGCTCGGCGCGCGATGCGCAGCTGCTGTACGACGAAACAGCGGAAGGACGCGCCGCCCGCGAGCGCCTCGCCGAAGCCCACAAAATCGCGCCGGCCCCCACTTACCAAGGCAAGGGCCGGCCGACCAAGAAAGAGCGCCGCGAGCTGCAGCGGCTCCAGGACGGAGAAGACTAGAGCTTTTGCAGGTGCACGTTGCCCGATCCCGTTCCCACGGTCAGGCGCCCCTTTCCATCGCCGAGCGTACCGGTGATGTGATCACTCTGAATGCGCCGCACCAGCAGCGTCAACCCACCAAGGTCGATCTCTCCACTGCCGGTTTCGATATCCACTTCCGCGCCGGCGGTCGGCGGCACCTTCAGGGTGACATTGCCGGAACCGGTTTCGATCCGCACCGAGCGGAACGTCGTCACGAGCGTCACGTCCACGTCTCCGCTGCCCGTATCAAACGACAGCTCGTCACCCGACGTCGTCATCGCGTCGATACTCCCCGATCCCGTCTCCACGTGCACGGTTGGGGCCTTGCCGTCACGGAGCGTGACATTGCCCGATCCCGTTTCGAGCCGGAGCCGCGATCCATCGACATCCGATGCCGTAATGTCGCCCGAACCCGTTGACAGGCTGACGTCGCCGGCCGCCGTGCGCAGGTCCACGTTCCCCGAGCCCGTCTCGATCCGCAGCAAGCCGCGGGTTCGCTCCGAAGCAACATCGGCGGAAGCGACGGACACGCGAATCGTGCCATCGACATTCGTGACGAAGGCCTTCCCGACGCCGACGTACAGTCCGACCGTCTTGCCTTTGGGAATCGTGACTCGCAAGTCGGCGTATGCTTCGAGTCCCGAGCGCGACCGGCCGGTGATGCGAACTTCCCGACCCTCGTGGGACCGCATGCGGTGCCGCCCTCCTTCGTCCCACCAATCGTCGTCGCCGAACGTCCCGTCATCCCGCACGCGCAGCGTCGTATTCCAGCCGCGGCCCCATTCGGGCATCACGATCACGTCATCGGGATAGATGATGCGCAGCGTCTCGCGGCCGCGGATCTCGCCCGATGCGATTTCGAGCTGCGCCGCATCGGCGCCACCGCGCCGGATCTCGACCACGACATCGCTGCCCGAGCCGCCGTCGGCACGCAGCTCGCCGACGAGATTGTAGATGGCGACCGAATCACCTTTGAGGACGTGACGCGACGTCTGTGCGACAGC
>DATFVZ010000264.1:0-6101 GCA_035259785.1 Gemmatimonadales bacterium | reverse complement strand
AAACGTGACAAGGGCATCGCCTGCTTCGTAGTTCCGGCCGATACGTCCGGGCTCCGATTTGTCCGCCCGCTGCTCCTTTCGGCTCCGCATCCCCTGGGGGAAATCGCGTTTCAAAAAGCACGAATCCCGGCCTCATGTCGCTTAGATAAGGAAGGAGAAGGCTTCAAGCTCGGCCTGGCAACGCTCGACCGCGTGCGGGCGACGGTGGGCGCAGCGGCGTGCGGGATGGCGGCGCGCGCGCTCAGCGAAGCGCTCGCCCACGCGAAATCGCGGCAGCAGTTCGGCAGGCCCATTGCCGATTTCCAGCTCATTCAGGAGAAGCTTGCGCGCATGGCCACCGAGCTGACCGCGGCACGGCTGCTCGTCTATCGCGCCGCGTGGGAAAAGGACAAAGGCGCGCCGCGCGTCACGCTCGAAGCAGCGATGGCGAAGTCTTTTGCGACGGAAGCGGCGCAGCGGATCGTGGACGATGCGGTTCAGATCCTTGGCGGCCGCGGCGTGCTCGCCGACAATCCCGTCGATCGCCTGTATCGCTCGGTGCGGGCGCTGCGGATCTACGAAGGGACGACGGAGATCCAACACCTCATCATCGCGGGGCAGCTCGTCAAATGAGGATCGTGGCGATCGGCGGCGGGCCGGCGGCGCTGTACTTCGGCATATTAATGAAAGAGGCCGACCCCGCGCACGAGATCACGATCCTCGAGCGCAACCGGTTGGACGATTCGTTCGGCTTCGGCGTCGTCTTCTCCGACGCGACGCAGAACAATCTCGCCGCCGCCGACCCCGAGACCTACGCCTCGCTCGCCCACGAATTCTTCCATTGGGATGACATCAGTATCCACCAGCGTCCGGGCCACGTAATTCGCTCCGGCGGCCACGGGTTCAGCGGCTTGTCGCGCCACAAACTGCTGCAGAACCTCGGACAGCGTTGCCGGGCGCTTGGCGTCTGCATTGAAGTGGGCAAGGAGGTCACAGACCCCGAAGTCTACCGGCGCGACGCCGATCTCGTCCTCGGCGCCGATGGGTTCAACAGTATCGTGCGCCAGCGCTACGCCGAGCACTTCAAGCCGAGCATGGATGAGCGCCCCAATCGGTTTGTCTGGCTCGGCACCACACGGCCCTTCCCCGCCTTCACTTTCTACTTCAAGCGCGACAAGCACGGTTTGTGGCGCGTGCACGCTTATCAATACGAGCAGGGCCATTCGACCTTCATCGTTGAGGCCACGGAGGCAACCTGGCGCAGCGCAGACCTGGATCGGGCGACTGAGGGCGAGACCGTCGCGTTCTGCGAAAAGCTGTTCGAGAAGGAGCTTGAGGGGCACCCGCTGCTCAAGAACCGCTCGCTGTGGCGCAACTTTGTCACGATCAAGAACGCCAACTGGTCGCACGAGAATGTCGTCCTCGTGGGCGACGCGGCGCACACGGCGCATTTCTCGGTCGGTTCGGGCACCAAGCTCGCGATCGAGGATGCAATCGCATTGTCGGGGGCGCTGCGACGCGAGCGCGATGTGCCTGCGGCGCTCGCCGCCTATGAAACCGAGCGTCGTCCAGCCGTCGAGAGTCTGCAGCGCGCGGCGCAGGTGAGCCTGCAGTGGTTCGAGGACACCGAGCGCTACATGAACCTCGAGCCTCTCCAATTTGCGTTCAATCTCCTGACGCGAAGCCTGCGCATCACCCACGACAATCTGAAGGTCCGCGATCCACAATTCGTCGAAAGTGTTGATCAGTGGTTCGAGCAGGAGGCGGAGAAGCAATCCCACGTACGACGCACGACGCACGACGCACGTCCTCCCATGTTCACCCCGTTCAAACTGCGCGACATGCTCCTGAGCAACCGGGTGGTCGTGTCTCCCATGTGCCAGTACGTCGCCGAGGACGGCATGCCCAACGAGTGGCACCTCGTGCACATCGGCAGCCGGGCAATCGGCGGTGCGGGATTGGTGTTCGTGGAGATGACCGATGTATCGCAGGAAGCCCGGATCTCACCCGGGTGTGCGGGCATGTATAAGCTTGAACATGCAAAGGCGTGGAAGAGAATCGTTGAATTTGTGCATACAAATTCATCGTCGAAGATCGCCGTACAACTTGGCCATGCGGGTCGAAAAGCATCTACCCGTCGAATGTGGGAGGGGATGGATGAGCCGTTAGCCGAAGGCAACTGGCCGATCATATCGGCGTCACCCCTGCCCTATTTCCCCCACAGCCAAGTTCCGAAAGAGATGACGCGGGCTGACATGGATCAGGTCAAAGCCGACTTTGTCCGAGCGGCAGAGCTGTCGAACGAAGCCGATTTCGACTTGCTCGAGCTGCATTTCGCGCACGGCTACCTGATGGCGAGCTTCATCTCTCCACTGACGAACCAACGCACGGATCAGTACGGTGGCTCGCTCGAGAACCGGATGCGGTTTCCGCTCGACGTGTTCGATGCAGTCCGTAAGGTATGGCCGGCGCACAAGCCCATGTCGGTGCGCATCTCGGCCGTGGACTGGCACCCGGCGGGGACGAAGCCGGTCGATGCGGTCGACATTGCCCGGCTGCTGAAGGCGCACGACTGCGACATCACGGATGTCTCGGCCGGCCAGACCATTGCGGATGCGAAGCCGCAGTATGGTCGTCAGTTCCAGACGCCGTTCGCCGACCGCATTCGGCATGAGGTTGGGATCGCCACGATGGCCGTGGGCAATATCTCGTCGTATCAAGACGTGAACACGATCCTCGCAGCGGGACGCGCGGACCTGTGCGTGCTCGCGCGAGCGCATTTGTGGGATCCCTACTGGACCCGCCATGCCGCCTACGAGCAGGGCTATGCGTTTCCCTGGCCTGACCCTTACGCGACGCTCAACAAGTACAAACCGAGGCCCGCCTGATGGCCGTCACGTATTCGAGTTATCTGCAGCTCGACAAGCTGTTGTCGTTGCAGGAGCCGAGGTCTGGTGAGCTGGAGCACGACGAGACCCTCTTCGTCATCATTCATCAGGTCTACGAGCTGTGGTTCAAGGAAGTGCTGCATGAACTGGACTATTTGCAGCGGCTGCTGCGTGGCGACGACACGCCGCTGGCCGCGTCGACGCTCAAGCGCATTCTCACGATCTTGAAAACGCTGGTCGCGCAGATCGACGTCCTCGAGACGATGACTCCCCTCAACTTTCTCGCATTTCGTGACCGGCTCGAGTCCGGGAGCGGGTTCCAATCACACCAATTTCGCGCGATCGAATTCGCCCTCGGCAAGAAATCTCGACCTTCGTTCGAGCGCTATCCTGCGGGGAGCGCGCAACGAAAGATTGTCGAGGAGCGCTTTGCGCAGCCCACGTTATGGGACGCCTTCCTTCATTATCTGAATGCGAACGGTTACAAGCTCCCTCAAGACGTACTGAAACGCGACGTCACCGTGCCTTTAGAACCGTCGCCTGAGGTGCAGAGGATTCTGATCGACGTGTACCGGAAGAATCCGACGGTTGCTTCGATCGCCGAGCGGCTGGTGGATTTGGACGAGGGGTTTATGGAATGGCGCTATCGGCACGTGAAGATGGTACAGCGAACGATAGGGACCAAGGCCGGCACCGGCGGGTCGGCCGGGGCTGAGTACTTACTGAAGACGCTGAACCAGCCGGCATTCCCGGATCTCTGGGCCATTAGATCCGAGTTGTGATCAATCCTGCCGAGCTCGCCAAGCACTACACGCGCTTTCGAGTGACCGAGCGTATTCTGCTCACCGGTCACTCACACCAGGCGTGGCCCGACATCGCATTCGAAGCACAACAGCAAGCATGGTTGGATACGGCGGAGCACGTCGATGACGTGTGGGACCTCGCGTTCGAGAAAGCCAACGAAGTGCGGCGCGGGTTTGCACGGCTGCTCGATGATACGCCCGAGCGCATCGCGCTTGCTCAGAACACCCATGAGCTGGTCGTGCGGTTCTTGTCTGCGCTGCCGCTGCACAAGCGTCCGCAGCTGGTCACGACCGACAGCGAGTTCCACACAATTCGTCGCCAGCTCGATCGGCTCGCCGAAGAAGGCATCGAGGTCATCAAAGTGCCGGCGACGCCCGTCTCATCGCTGGCGGAGCGCATTGCGGTGACGGTGGACGATCGCACTGCAGCGATTCTCGTATCAGCGGTGCTGTATGCGACCGCGCAGATCGTCCCGAATCTTCGAGCGGTCCAGGAAGCGGCCGAGCGGGTCGGGGCCGAGCTGCTCGTTGACGCCTATCACGCGCTCAACGTCGTGCCGTTCTCGATCACCGACGAAAGCTTGGAGCGCGCCTATGTCGTCGGCGGTGGCTACAAGTACTGCCAGCTGGGACCGGGGAACGCGTTTCTCCGATTTCCGGAAGATTCCGAGCTACGACCCGTCGTCACGGGGTGGTTCAGCGAGTTCATCGATCTCAGCAGCGCACCGAAGGACGGCCGCGTCGCGTACGGCCCCGGCCCCGCACGATTCGCCGGCGCGACTTATGACTTCACGAGTCACTATCGGGCGGCGGCCGTGTTCAAGTTCTTCGAGGAACAGAAGCTCACGCCGCAGAAGCTGCGCGAGCTCAGCCAGCATCAGATCGAGATTCTCTCCGGTGGAACGAGAAACGATGCTATCGGAGGGTTCCTTACGATGCCGGTGACGCGGCCCGCCAAGATGCAGAAGGCCCTGCGTAAGAAGAACATTTGGACGGACTATCGGGGGGACGTGCTGCGAGTAGGGCCGGCGCCGTACGTCACAGACGATCAACTGCACGTGGCAGCTGAAGCACTCCGGGCGTCGCGTTCTTAGGCGTTTCCCCAAGGACGTATCCGTCACCCGCCAAAGCAGGCGTAGATTGCCGCCCTCATGAAAACCATACTGCTCTCCATTGCCGCGGTGCTCACACTGGCATCGTGTACCACCCAGGCTGCTCCGCCATCACAGCGGGCTACGGCGCCGCGCCCGAACATCATCTACATCGTCGCCGACGACCAGGGCTGGAAGGACGTCGGCTTTCATGGCTCCTTCATCAAGACGCCGAACCTCGATGCGCTTGCCCAAGGCGGCGCGAAACTTGAGCAGTACTACGGCCTGCCGATGTGCACCCCGTCACGCGCGGCGCTCATGACCGGGCGATACCCCTTCCGCTACGGTCTGCAAACGCTGGTCATCCCGTCGGCGGGCAAATACGGACTGGCCACGGATGAATGGCTGTTGCCGCAGGCGCTGAAAGCGGTGGGCTACTCGACCGCGATCGTCGGGAAATGGCACCTGGGCCACGCCGACCACAAGTACTGGCCCATGCAACGCGGGTTTGATCATCAGTACGGACCGCTGCTCGGAGAAATCGACTACTTCACGCACTCCGCGCACGGCACGCGCGACTGGTTCCGGGACGAACGGCCGGTCAAGGAGAACGGGTATGTAACCCGTCTACTTGGAGACGAAGCGGTCCGCCTCATCTCCCAGCGCGGCTCGCAGGGGCCCTTCTTTCTGTATCTGGCGTTCACCGCCCCGCACACGCCCTACCAGGTCCCGCCGGAGGCGCTGGCGCAGTACGCGTCGGTCACCGATCCGGCGCGACGGTCCTACAATGCGATGATCACCGCCATGGACGCCGAGATCGGGCGAGTGGTGCAGGCGCTCGAAGCGAACAAGCTGCGGGACAACACGCTGATCGTGTTTCAGAGCGACAACGGCGGGCCGGCGTCGGCCAAGTTCACCGGCGAGATCGACATGTCGAAGAGCACCATCCCACCCGACAATGGCCCGTTCCGCGACGGTAAAGGCACGCTGTACGAGGGAGGAACGCGGGTGGTCGCGCTTGCCAACTGGCCGGGCCACATCCCCGCCGGCTCGGTCGTGAGCGGACCGATTCATACCGTGGACATGCTTCCGACGTTGGCTGGCCTCGCGGGCGCAGACCTCGGCCAGCATAAGCCGCTCGACGGGATCGACGTCTGGGCAACATTGAGCGAGGGCAAGCCCTCACCGCGCAGCGAGATGGTCTACAACCTCGAGCCGTTCCGCGCTGGCTTCAGACGCGGGGATTGGAAGCTCATCTGGAAAACGACCCTGCCATCCAGCGTGGAGCTCTACGATCTCGCACGTGACCCGGCGGAGAAGACGAACGTCGCTGATCAGAA
>DATFVZ010000263.1:0-12033 GCA_035259785.1 Gemmatimonadales bacterium | reverse complement strand
TAGCGTCTTGGGCGAACGCGAGCAACGGCATCAAGCTGAACATGCGAGGCGATCTCCTGGGGTGGTGCAGAACCGGAGCGGCGCGGGGGCAACCACGATCATGGCCGGGACAAGCTAATAAACAGGCGGGCCGTCGCAAAGGCTTGTGCGACGGCCCGTTGGCTTATTTGCCGCTGCGGCTACTTCTCGGCGTACTCGTAATACTCGATCCCCAGGTGCGTGATCTGCTCCTCCCCCATCATCCAGCGCAAGGTGTTCTTCAGTTTGGTCTGCTGTATGAAGAGGTCGTGCTCAGCGTAGAGGCCGGGCGCGAATTGTGGGCTCTTGAAATAGAAGGAGAGCCATTCCTGGATGCCGGAGAGGCCGGCGCGCCCCGCGAGGTCGAAGAACAGGGCCAAATCAAGCACGATCGGGGCTGCGAGAATCGAGTCCCGACAGAGGAAATCGACCTTGATCTGCATCGGATAGCCGAGCCATCCGAAGATGTCGATGTTGTCCCATCCTTCTTTGTTGTCGCCACGCGGTGGATAGTAGTTGATCCGCACCTTGTGGTAGACCTTGGCATACAGCTCGGGGTACAGATCCGGCTGCAGTATGTGCTCGAGCAAGCCGAGCTTGGACTCTTCCTTCGTTTTGAACGACTCGGGGTCATCGAGCACTTCCCCGTCCCGATTGCCGAGGATGTTCGTGGAGTACCAACCGGAGAGGCCGAGCATGCGCGCCTTGAATGCGGGCGCCAGTACACTCTTCATCATCGTCTGGCCGGTCTTGAAGTCTTTCCCGCCGATCGGCACATGGCGCTCTTCGGCCAGGCGCTCCATCACCGGCAGATCGACCGTGAGATTCGGCGCGCCGTTCGCGAACGGGACGTTCTCCATCATCGCGGCATAGGCGTAGAGCATGGACGGCGCGATCGACTGATCGTTCTGCTCCATCGCTTTCTCGAAGGCGGCCAACGACTGGTGGGCGGGACCGGGGGTGAGGAACACCTCGGTCGACGCGCACCACACGATGACGAGCCGGTCGAGCCCTGCCTTCTTCTTGAAATCGCGCATGTCCTGGCGCAGCTGCTCGGCCATATCGCGCTTGTTCTTGCCTTTTTTGACGTTGGTCCCCTGCAGCCGCTTCACGTAGTACTGGTCGAACACAGCCGGCAGCGGCTTGATGGCCTCCAGGAACGGCTTGATCGGATCGAGATGCTCGTGCTGATCGAGCACACCGGCTTTGCGCGCGGCAGTGTACGCGTCGTCGGGAATCGGGTCCCACGCCGCGAACACGAGATCGTTGAGATCGGCGAGCGGCACGAAATCCTTGATCTTGGGCGAGCGCTTGTCGGTGCGCTTGCCGAGCCGGATCGTCGCCATTTGGCTTAGCGAGCCGATGGGCTGCGCGCGGCCGCGCCGCACGTTTTCGACGCCGGCGATGAACGTGGTCGACACGGCGCCGAGGCCGACGAGCATCACACCCAGTTTTCCTTTGGCGGGAGCGATGTCCCGTCCGCCCCCCGTCGCGACCGCTGTCTGTTGTGCCATCATGGTCCCTTGCGGCGCACCGCCGCCATTCCAGGCATCGTCTCACGTTTCGGAATCGGTGACGGGGGTGGAGGGCCGTGCGGCGCTACGCGCGCAACGTGCACCACCCGTTGGATGACCGTGATCGCGGAGACGATCGCGAGCGCGGTCACAATCCAAAACAGCAGGACTGCGGGGCGTCCGGGCCCGGCGCCGAACACCAATGTCGGAAGTCCAAGCAACAGAATCCGTTCGGCCCGGGCCGCGATGCCCACCTTATTCTCCACGCCGAGCCCTTCGGCCCGCGCGCGTGCGTACGACACGATCAACGACGATACCAGGGCAACCAACGAAGCGCCGAGGGCGCGCATTTTCAACTCGTCCGGCAGCGGTCCGATGAGGAAGTAGAAGATCAGCCCGCTGAATACAGCGCCTTCGCCGACGCGATCGAGCGTCGAATCGTAAAACGCTCCAAACGTCGTGGTCATTCCGCCCTGGCGCGCCACCTGCCCGTCCAGAATGTCGAATATTCCGCTGAGGAGGAGCAGCGTGCCGCCGAGACGAATTTCACCAAATCCAAAGGCGACACCCGAGCCGACCACGAACAGCGTGCCGATCGTGGTGATCGTGTTGGGATGAACGCCACTCCGGATCAGCGCCCGCGCAATGGGGCCGACCAAGCTTACGAAACCATCCTTGACGCGCTGCGGAATGACATTCATGCCGGGGGGAAGCTAACCGCCCGCCGCATGGGCGGTAGGGCTAACACACATGTCCCTAAGGGGATATGTGATACTGCCTGATCAAGTACCGCTCTCGGATGGCCCGAAATTGAACCAGACTGGAGTCCCAGGGCGCCCAGATCTCGGTCGCAGATTTCCCTGCCTCGACACCGACGCGCAGCTCCGGCCCCGCTGCCAGACCGTCGAAGGACTCGCGTCGAAACTGCAACTGTGGATGGGTGCTGCGAATTGCGACGAGAAGCGCGACCGCAAGCTTCGTCGGATCGTATTGCGTCCGATCCCGGACTTTGAACCGCAGCCCAGGGAGCTCGACACCGGGGTACTTCCCGTCGGTCGGGGAGGCGGGCGTGAACATGGTCGGCACGACCTCCACGCCCCTCAGCGCTGGCTCGAGACGGGCGATGACGAGCGCGGGATTCAGCCACGGCGCACCCAATACCTGAAACGCCATTGGCGTGCCGCGTCCCACGGAAAGGTTTGTGCCTTCGAACAGGCAGATC
The DNA here is from genome assembly GCA_035259785.1 of Gemmatimonadales bacterium. Taxonomy (GTDB): domain Bacteria; phylum Gemmatimonadota; class Gemmatimonadetes; order Gemmatimonadales; family GWC2-71-9; genus 20CM-2-65-7. The sequence goes on along the minus strand of DATFVZ010000263.1, from coordinate 9,279 downwards.
CCCGGATAATGAATCGCGCTTTCGAGATCCGGCATATTCGGCGAGGGCTTGATCCACGGCAGGCTCGTCTGGTCGTAGAACATGTCGCGCGTCCAGCCAGACGCCGGCACGATCACCAGGTCGGCGCGCAGCCCGAGAACGTCGTTCGCCATGCGGGCCAATTCACCGAGAGTCATTCCATGCCGCATCGCAATCGGCAAGAATCCGACCAGCATGGAATCGGGGTCACCCGCGCGGGCTCGAACGTTGCCCTGGATGTCACGGCCGCCGATAGGGTCTGGGCGATCGAGCACGATGACGCGCTTGCCGGCGCGCGCGGCGTCGCGCATCACCTGCGTTGCAGTCGCGATGTATGTGTAGTAGCGGGCGCCGATATCCTGTAAGTCAACGAGCAGCACATCGATCGAATCGAGCGACGCGATCGCATTAGTACGCGATCCGCCATAAAGGCTATAAATTGGTAGGCCGGTGGCCGAGTCTCGGCTGTCGGGAAGTCCGGGCCGATCCTCCGCGCCGGCGAAGCCATGCTCGGGGCTGTACAGGATGAGAAGTCGTGCGTCTTTGGCGCGGACCAGCAGGTCCACATCGCGGCGCCCCTGGCGGTCGACGCCGGTGTGGTTAGTCAGTAGACCGAGTCGCTTGCCGGCAATCAGATGCGCTGAGTCCGAGAGCAGCACCTCGATCCCTGGCCGAACCTGAGCGAGCGCCGGAGTCGGGACGCGTGTCCCGCCCGAACAGCCAAGCCCAAACGCTACGAGGACGACTCGAACGATGACGATATGAAGCGCGCGCATACACTCCTGGCAGTAACGCTACTGGCCGCGTGCGGAGGAGGCCGGACGGCGGCCCGACCGGGCGCTTCGGCACCCGCCTCAGTTGACCACGACCTGGCGAAGCTGACGCCACGTCAAAAGATCGCGCAGCTCGTGGTGCCGTGGCTCGGCGGAAATTACATGGCGCTCGACGATTCCGCCTACCAGATCGCCGTACGCTGGGTGGATTCCCTGGAAGTCGGTGGGCTCATCATTTCGGTAGGATCTCCCTACGACATCGCGGCGAAACTCAATGCCCTCCAGCGCCGCTCCAAGCTGCCGCTGCTCGTCTCCGCTGATCTCGAGTGGGGCGCGGCGATGCGCGTGGTTGGCGCGACCGCCTTCCCGAATATCATGGCTGCCGGTGCGACGGGTGATGAGCGGGATGCCTACATGATCGGCCGTGTCGCCGCGCGAGAGGGACGCGCCGTCGGGATTCACGTCAACTTCGCGCCCGATGCCGATGTCAACAACAATCCGCTGAACCCGATCATCAATATCCGCTCCTTTGGCGAGGACCCGCGGGCCGTCGCCAAACTGGTGCGCGCGTACGTGCGCGGTCTGCAGGACAACGGGATGCTCGCCACACTCAAGCACTTCCCCGGGCACGGCGATACCGATATCGATTCGCACATCGGCTTGCCCGCCATCCGCGCCGACTATACACGCCTGGACTCGATCGAGCTGGTGCCGTTCCGTGCGGGCATTGATGCGGGTGCAAAGGTGGTCATGAGCGCCCACATCGCCTTCCCCGCCTTCACCGGCGATACGCCGGCGACGCTCTCAGCGTCGGTCCTAACGGGGGTCTTGCGTGACTCCCTGAAGTTCGGCGGACTCGTCGTAACCGACGCGCTCCAAATGGGCGCGATCGTTACGAAATACGGCGCCGGAGAAGCGGCGGTGCGCGCGTTCGAGGCCGGGTCGGACCTGCTGCTCATGCCCGCCGATCCCGATTCGGCGATCGCTTCCATGCTGGGCGCGCTCCAATCGGGACGCATCACCACAGCCCGGCTCGATGCATCCGTACGGCGTGTACTCGAGATCAAGCGCGGGCTCGGACTCTTCCAACGCAGGATCGTGCCGCTCGATTCGATCGCCCGACTGGTGGGCTCGAAGGCATTCCTGGATGCAGCAGAAGGGATCGCGCAGCGCTCCCTGACACTCGTGCGCGACACCACCGGCACCATCGACCGGCTCCGTCGCACACGCAGCCGGATGGCCATCATCGCGTATGCCGACGAGCTCAACAGCTTCGCCGGCCAGCGCATGCTCGAGCTGCTGCGTGCCGGGGGCGATACGGTCGGCTTCTTCAGGCTGTGGCCGATGTCGGGACAGGCGTCGTACGATTCGGCGCGGGTGGTAATCGGCCGAGCACCCACGGTCATTTTCGCCGCGAACGTCCGGCCCATCTCGGGACGAGGATTCATCGCGCTGCCGGACTCGCTCGCACGCCTCATCACGATGACGGACTCGGTGAAGCCCACGGTGCTGGTGGCGCTGGGGAGTCCCTATCTCCTGAACCAGACACCCAGGGTGAAGTCGTACCTCATCGCATGGAGCGGAGTGCGACCCGCCGAGCGCGCCGCGGCGCGTGCCCTGCTCGGCTGGTCGCCGATCAGCGGCAAATTGCCGATCCGAATTCCGCCGGCATATCCGATCGGCCACGGGCTCGTCGTTCCCGATTCGACTGTACCACCACCAAGACCACCCCCGCGCGTCATCATTCCGTGAGGCGCTCCCCCCTCGCGACCATCGTGCTCGCCGCGCTGGGCCTGGCATGCGCCGGTCGCGCGGCGGTCGCGCCACCACCGGCATCCACGCCACGGGGCCGCTTTGAGCCTGTCGTAGCCTATTTGCGCTCGCAGGTCGACAGCGCATTTCCTGGCGCCGTCCTCGCGGTCGGATATCGAGACAGCCTCGTCCTACTTGCGGCGGTCGGTCACTACGGCGTTGATGATCCTCGACTGGTCACGCCAGAGACGATCTACGATCTCGCCTCTCTGACCAAAGTCATCGGGTTGACCACCGCGGTGATGATGCTTGTCGACTCCGGGAAACTGGACCTCGACGCTCCCGTGCAGCGTTACGTGCCCGCCTTTCAAGGAATGGGGAAGGAGCGGGTGATGATTCGCCACCTGCTGACGCATTCCTCGGGCTTGCCAGCGTGGCGCCCGCTGTACGCGGAGGCGGCTACGCGTGAGCAGGCGTTGACGCTCGTGGACACCACTGCCCTCCTTCGGCAACCGGGCGACACGTTCGTCTATTCTGACCTGGGCGCGATCGTCCTGACGCAAGCGGTCGAAGCGGTCAGCAGTCAGCGCATCAACGAGTTTCTCGAAGCTCGGGTCTTTGGTGCATTGGGCATGGGGTCGACACGGTTCCTGCCACCAGCGGGCTGGCGTGATCGTATCGCCCCCACGGAGAGCGACACGGCCTTCCGCCATCGCGCGCTGCGCGGTGAGGTGCACGACGAGAACGCGGGACGTCTGGAGGGCGTGTCGGGACACGCGGGACTGTTCAGCACGGCGCCGGATTTAGCCCGCTTTGCACAGTGGCTGCTCGAAACAAGAATGGGTGCGGCAACCCAACCCCAACTCAGTTCCGACCTTGCCCGGACGTTCACCACACGCCAGAACATTCCAGCCGGCTCAAGCCGGGCACTGGGCTGGGACACGCCGTCACAAAACTCGAGCGCCGGTACGAAAATGGGGCCGAACGCATTCGGACACACCGGGTTCACCGGTACGTCCATTTGGTTCGACCCCGACCGCGCCCTCTTCATCATCCTACTCACGAACCGCGTCAACCCGACCCGCACGAACACCAGGATTTTTCAGGTGCGACGCCGTGTTGCCGACCTGGTCGTGGACGCGGTTACTCCACCACAGTAGCCCAGCCGCGTCGTGAGAGATCGCGGTAAATCACGAAGCCGCTGATCGCACTGATCACCAGTAGGATCAATCCCGGCGTCGTGTCGTGCAGCAACAGCTTGCCCACGCCGAACAGCGCGCCATACACCAGCGCGCAGCCCGCAATCCAGTCGACCAGGTTCGCCAGGCCCCCGGACGACGCTTTCACGTCCGGCGCGAGTGCTGCGACCGGTCCCCACCCGGCACGCGACGGGCGCGTTCTTCGGTAGAACGAAACGAGCTTCTCGTTCGGCTCAGGCTTCGTCATGTAGGTGACGGCGAGCCAAACCACTGTCGTGATGGCGACCGTCGTAATCATGACCAGCGCAAACTGCTTGGGCTGATCGGTGTCGTAGCCAAACACGAGCTGCAGTGCCACGGAGACGACGGCTGCGCATACCATCGCCGCGACTTCACTCCAGGCATTGATCCGCCACCAGTACCAGCGTAAGAGCAGGACACCGCCCGTCCCCGCGCCGGTCACGATCAGGATTTTCCATGCGCCGCCGATCGAATCCATGTGGCGCGTGATCTCCGCGGAGATCAGCGTCAGCAACACAGTCGCCACCTGCGAAGCGCGCACGTAGTACTGCTCGGTGCCATCCCGCTTCACGAACCGGCGCCAGAAGTCGTTGATCAGATAACTCGCGCCCCAATTCAGCTGCGTGGCGATCGTAGACATGTACGCCGCGGCAAAGGCGGCGATCATCAACCCGCGCAACGACGGCGGCAGGTGGTCCATCAAGACGACGATGTAACCGGTCTCTTTATCCGCGAGATTGGGATAGAGGATGATGGACGCCAGCGCCACGAGAATCCATGGCCACGGCCGGATCGCGTAGTGCGCGATGTTGAACCACAGCGTCGCCAGCATCGAGTGCCGCTCGTCTTTGGCGCTGAACATGCGCTGCGCCACGTATCCCCCGCCGCCCGGCTCGGCCCCCGGATACCAGGTCGCCCACCAGTTCAGCGAGATGTAGACGAGGAACGTAATCATCGGCATCCACACCGAATTCAAATCCGGAATGAGATTCAGCGCTTCGCCGCGGCCGCTCGAGACGAGCTTTTCTTTCATCGCTTCGATGCCGCCGACCGCGTTCACCGCGAACACGGCGAGGACGATGACCATGCCCATTTTGATCACGAACTGGACCATGTCGGTGACCAGCACGCCCCACAGACCCGACAGCGTGGAGATGAACGACGTCAACGCGATCAACCCGAGCACGACGAGCAGCGCCTGATCCTTGCTGATCCCGAAGATGAGACCGAGGATCTTCACCATCGCGAGATTGACCCAGCCGAGGATGATGCAGTTGACGATGATGCCGAGATACACGGAGCGGAATCCGCGCAGGAACGCGGCCGGTTTGCCGGAGTAGCGGATTTCCGCGAATTCGATATCGGTCATCACGCCGGCGCGGCGCCACAGTCGCGCGTAGAAAAAGACGGTGAGCATCCCGCTCATCAGGAAGCTCCACCAGATCCAGTTCCCGGCGATGCCGTTCTTGGCGACGAATCCCGTCACGACGAGCGGCGTGTCGGCGGCGAACGTCGTCGCGACCATCGATGTGCCCGCAAGCCACCACGGCACGTTGCGGCCCGCCACGAAGAACTCGCTCACGCTGCTCGACGCGCGGGACTTGTAGTAGAAGCCGATCGCGACGTTGAGAGCGAAGTAGGCCGCGATCACGATCCAGTCGAGGATGGTGAGTTGCATGGGCCACCAATTGGGGGTATGACGGATGGTTAGGCAAGCGTGTGCGTGCGGCAACCGTTGACTTCGCTCTTCCAATCCTCTAAGTTGCTGCCGGACTGGAGGATATGATGAGCACAACACAGAGACCGACCGTCACTCTCTCGCTCACGGATCGCGCGGGTGAGGAGGTCAAGAAGTTCCTGGCCGAGGAGAAGGTCTCGCAGGAGTCGGCCGGGTTGCGAGTCGCCGTGTTGCCCGGGGGGTGCTCGGGATTCCGCTACAGCCTGAACATCGAAGAGCAGCCGGCATCGGATGATCTCGTGGTAGAGAGCGCCGGCGTGCGTCTCTTCGTCGATGAGTTCAGCGCGCAGTATTTGAACGGCACGGTGATCGATTACAAAAGCAACTTTCAGGAGTCCGGTTTCGCGTTCGAGAATCCGAACGCGTCCGGCGGCTGCGGCTGCGGATCGTCGTTCACGGTCTGAACGTTGATCGATTCTGATTCGACAGGGAGAGCCCGCGTTGATCGCGGGCTCTTTACTTTCTAGGCCATGCGACCATTAGACATCGCTGTCATTGTCGCGTACTTCGCCGCGGTCATCGTTTTCGGCTTGCTGCTCGCGGGACGGCAGCATAATGCATCGGACTACTTCCTCGGGCATCGCGGGTTGCCCTGGTGGGCGCTGATGTTTTCCGTCGTCGCCACCGAGACGTCGGCTCTCACCGTCATCTCGGTTCCAGGACTCGCGACTCGCGGCAATCTCACGTTTCTCCAGATCGCGTTTGGATACCTGGTGGGCCGCATTGGTGTCGCTGCGCTGCTGCTCCCTGGCTACTTCCAGGGCACGCAGGACACCGCCTATCAGCGGCTGGAGCATCGGTTCGGTCCGGTTGCACGCCGGACCGCTTCCGGTGTGTTTCTATTCACCAGAGCGCTCGCGGACTGCGTGCGCATCTTCGCGACGGCTATACCGCTCGCGATCATCACGCATTGGAGTCTCCCCGCCGGAATCGTGGCGATCGGCTTCGTCACACTTGTGTACACGTGGGTGGGAGGCCTCCGGGCGGTGGTCTGGGTCGATGTCATTCAGCTCGGCATCTACCTGATCAGCGGGATCGCGAGTTTGATCGTGGCCACTCACATGGCCGGCGGAATCGACGCATTCGGACAGGCGTGGGACGCGGGCAAGCTGAAGGCGTTTGATTTCACGCTGTCGTTCACCAAGACCTACACATTCTGGGGTGGGGTCATCGGCGGGGGTCTGCTGTCGGCAGCCTCGCATGGCACCGATCACCTTATCGTGCAGCGCTTGCTGGCGGCGCGAAACCTTAAGGACGCGCAGCGTGCGCTCATTGGATCAGGCGTGTTCATCATCGCCCAGTTTGCGTTGTTCCTCCTAGTGGGCACGAGCTTGTTCCTGGCCGGTGTAGACCAGCCAGGCATGCGCGGCGATGAGATTTATCCGACGTTCATCATTAACCATCTTCCGACCGGTCTCGCCGGGCTTGCGGTGGGCGGGATTCTCGCCGCCGCGATGAGCAGTCATGCGTCCGCGGTTAACTCACTCGCGTCAGCATCGACCCATGATTTCTACGCACCGTTGACGGGACGCCACGATCCGGAGCATCTCCTGCGCGTTGGGCGATGGCTCACGCTCGCGTGGACTGTCGTGCTCGTCATAGGCGCGATCGCCTTCCGCGACCCCACGCGCCCCGTGGTCGAAATGGCGCTTGGAATCGCGTCCATGACCTATGGTGGACTGCTCGGCACGTACATCCTGGGCGGGTTCTGGACCCGTGCGGGCGGGCGCGATGTGATCCTCGCAATCGCCGTTTCCGCCGCCGTCATGGTGCCGATCGTGTTTGCGGGGACGCTCCTCAAGCTCATTCCCGATCCCGACCCGGGTTGGCTCGTGCGGTTGAGCAAGCTCGCCTGGCCATGGTATGTGCCCCTGGGAACTGCGGTGACGATCGGGGTGGGGATATTGTCATCGCTTGTCGGACGGTCGGACGGTCTGACCGTCCGACAGCAGGCGCTCTCGGAATGACGACACCGTCCAAGCGTCCAACCGTCCAACCGACAGAGATTCTTCTTGGTATCGACTCCGGCGGCTCCCACACCGCGGTCGTCCTCGGCGATCGGCATGGCCGGGTCTTGGCGCGCGCAGAGGGTCCCGGCTCCGCCATGCGCCCTGGAGGCGCGGAGCGGTCGGCAGCGGTGATCCTCGATGTCGCACGCCGAGCGGCCACGCAGGCGCACGCGACGTTGCCAGCGACTGTCGCCCTCATTGGTGCTGCCGGCGCCGGGCGCGCTCAGGAGCAACAAGCGCTTGCCAGTGCGGTGCTGACGGCTGGCGTCGCGGCGCACGTAGACGTGCGAGGCGACGTCGAGATCGGCCTCGCCGCGGCCTTTGGGGACGGCCCGGGCGTGCTCATCAATGCGGGAACGGGATCCATCGCGTATGCCCGAACGCCGGACGGGAAACTGCACCGCGCCGGCGGACACGGCTGGCAGCTCGGAGACGAAGGCGGTGGATACTGGCTCGGACGTCGCGCCCTCTCCGCGGCGGCTCGAGCTCGGGATGGTCTCGAAGAGTCGTCGACGCTTCTGAAACGACTGCTCCTCGCACTCGAGCTCGAAACGTTCGATGACCTGATCCGGTGGACGGCAACCGCGACGCCGGCGCAAGTGGCAGCACTGGCGCCTCACGTGCTCAATGCCGCGAATGAAGGAGAAACGGTCGCGCAGCGGGCCGTTGAAGAAGCGGCGACGGAATTAGCACAACTCGTGAAGATCCTGACGCAACACTTCCCGGCAACCGATCCGATCCGCGTGGCGACAGTGGGTGGATTACTGCGGGTCGGCTCGCCCCTCCTCGCGGCGCTGCGCGCACGCCTGAGCACCGAGATTCCCCGCGCGCGCCTCGACGACACTGGTGGGCCGGTCGACGCACCGATCGGTGCGCTGCATCTCGCGGCGCAATTACTCGAGGAGAGCCGCTAGGCGCCTCCGGTAGGTGTCCCTCCAGCTCGCATGCGGCTGTGCCGGTATCCATACCCGATGTAGATCACGAGCCCGATCAACAGCCAGCCAATGAACCGCAGCCAAGTGACCAGGGGGAGCTGGTACATCAAAAACAGGCACGCGAGGATCGTGATGATCGGCGTCCACGGCATCCACGGGGTACGGAATGGCCGCGGTCGATTGGGCTCTTTGTAGTGGAGAATCAGCACGCCGGCCGCCACGATCGCGAAAGCGAACAGCGTCCCAATGTTCGTGAGCTGGACGACTTCGTCGATATTCGCGAATGCCGCGAACACGGCGACGAAGATGCCCGTGAGAATCGTGGTGATGTGCGGCGTCTGGTACTTTGGATGCACTTTTGCAGCAAACGGCGGCAGCAGGCCATCACGCGCCATCGAGAAGAAAATGCGCGGCTGGCCCAGCTGGAAGACCAGGAGCACCGACGCAAGCGCGAACACCGCGCCGAACGCAATGATGAATTGCCCGATCGACAGGATCCCGGCCGATCCCCCCGACTGCGCGAGCGCCGTCAGCATCGGCTCAGCAGTGTCCAGCTTCCGCCACTCAGTCATGCCCGTCATCACCAGTGCCACGAGGATGTAGAGGACCGTGGTGACAATCAGACTCATGATGATGCCGAACGGCATGTCCTTCGCCGGATCCTTGGTTTCTTCCGCCGCGGTCGAGACGGCGTCGAATCCGATGTACGCGAAGAAGATGATCGCCGCGGCACTGGCGATTCCTTTGAAGCCGTTCGGGGCGAAGCCCCCGTACGCCGTGTAGTTCTCGCCCTTGATGAAGAACGCGCCGACCGCGATGAAGAACAGCACGATC
>DATFVZ010000262.1:0-4244 GCA_035259785.1 Gemmatimonadales bacterium | reverse complement strand
TGGCGGCAGGCATGGAGCGTCGCTACGTGGACTTCGCGGAACTCACCGACGTCGCGGCCGACGACCGCGTCGCCGTCAACACGTGCGGTCCGGCCTTTGCGGTCGCGGCGCTGCTGCGGCGGCTGTGAGCGGGCTGACGGTCATCAAGCTCGGCGGAAGCCTTGCGGATTCCGACGCAGCGGCCGCGCTCATGCGCAGCCTTTCGGCGCGACGGCCGGGGCGCTTGATCGTGGTTCCCGGTGGGGGCGAGTTCGCGGAGACCGTCCGCATCGCGCAGCGCCGCCATGCCTTCGCCGATCGCGCCGCGCATCACATGGCGCTGCTCGCGATGCACCAGTCCGCGGTCATGCTCGCCGCGCTCGCGCCCGGCTTCGCCGTGGCCGAGAGTCCGGCGGAATTCGAGTCCGCCTGGCAGCGAGAGCTCACACCGGTCTGGGCGCCTGAACGCATGGTGCTCCCCGCGACCGACCTTCCGGCATCGTGGAACGTCACATCGGACAGCCTCGCCGCGTGGTTGACGGCGCGGACCGGTGCCGCGCATCTCGTCGTAGTGAAGTCCAGTCAGGTGCCCGAGGAGATGCGCGGCGATGCGCTCGCGCTAGCCGCGGCCGGGCTCGTCGATTCCTGCTTTCCGACGTTTGTCGCCGGCGCGAGGTTTACCTGGCAGGTCGTTTCCGGTGTCGCCGCGGCGCTAAAGGGGCTCGAGGCTTGATCTGAGCGAACGTCGTCGGCGTCAGCTTGCAGTCCGACGCCACGACATGAAGAAGAGGCGAGCGGTCACGCCGCCCACTCCGCCCACACCGATTTCCGCAGCGGATCGCGAGATCTGCTTCGCGACCGTCTTCGAGAGACCACTCTTCTTTGGCGTTCTGTGAGCCTTCACGCGAGGCGTCTCTTACTCGACTAGCAGCCGCCGCGACTGAATTCGCGCGCCGCGCCGCCGCATAACGCGCGCGCAGTGTGTCAAAACCGAATCAGACTTGAGCATTTCGAGCGAACAGTTGCTTCCGTTGTGGCACAGCTCTCCGCCGCGAGACCGATGCGCTTGCGAAATCGCTTCAGCATCGGTTGCAAACCCGCTTTCTCGGGCACAACATGACAGCGACGAACTGCCAGAGAGCGGTGGAGGGAGGTGAGCGATATTCCTCGCAAGTCGCGCAATCACGGCCGCGCGAGGCGCGCGATTGCTTCGCGCCCCATCGCGACGAAATGCCGGCCGGGCGCTCGCTCGCGCGCGGTGATGCCGCACGACGCGCCGCGGCGGGTCAGCAGCGACCGCCATGCCGGCGGTCGTGCCCCGGCCGGGACGTACGACACCAGGCGTAGCTAGGCACGTTCGCAGTCCCTGCGGAACCGCGTGCGTCTTCTGACGTGCGTGCGCAGGGCGCGATCGCAAATGAGACCTGGCGGAGCCTCGTTCGCCCCGCGATTTGCGATTCCCGCCGTCCAAACGATTTCCAACCTGCTCACTGCCGATTGGCGCACCGCGCGACCGACCCTGCAGCAGAGCTCGAGCCAGGCCGAGCCTGGAAAGGAGGCACCACGACGACCGACCCTCAGCAAGAGCTGCGATAGCCCTAAAGGGATGTTCATGCTTCTTTGCTAATCAATGGGAGAACTTGCAAATGTTCCGAAACTTCCAACTGAAAAGACTCAGCGTCTGCGTTGCGGCAGCTTGCACTGTGATGGGCACCGGTGCCGCGCAGGCGGGGATCGGCTTCCGAGCGGGCAACTGGGATCTCGACATCTCCGGTAACGTCAACGGTTTCGCCACCTGGAACAAATGCGACAACAAGTCCTTCAACATCGCCGGCGGTCTCGCCTGCAACAACGGCGACCCGACCGGTGCAGGCAACGATACCGTTCAGTCGATCGAGTCCGGCCTGCTCCCGAGCGCGCTGGTGTTCTCCGCCAAGACCAGGCAGGCGAACCTGGACATCGGTTTCACGATCGGGTTCTACCCGACTCTCAGGACGAACCCGGGCGTGGGCAGCGGGAACACGGCCCTCGGGAACGCCTCGATCAACGTGCGGCAGAACTTCCTCACGTTCGGCGACAAGAGCTGGGGCCAGGTCAAGGTGGGCCGGGACATCGGCCTCTACGCGTCCGACGCCATCCTCGCCGACATGACCCTCCTCGGCGTGGGCAGCGGCGCGGCATTCCTCGGCGGCGTTACGACCCTGGGCCGGATCGGCATCGGCTACATCTACACCGACTGGATCCCGCAGATCACCTACAGCTCGCCTGACTGGAGCGGCTTCAAGTTCGCCGTTGGCGCGTTCCAGGGCCTGGACCTCCAGCCGGTTCTCATTGGCGTCGATCCTGACGCCGCGACTCTGACCAACCACAGGCAACCGGGCTTCCAGGGCAAGGTGAGCTACGAGTGGAAGGCCACGGTCGGCGGCAAGGTCTGGGCGAGTTTCATGCAACAGACGGTCAAGGCCAACAACAACCAATTTACTCCAGGTAGCCCAGGCACCCCATCGATCAACGGGTTTGGCTGGGACGTCGGCGGCCTGGTGAACATCGCGGGCTTCCAGGGCGTGCTGTACTACTACGACGCGGGCGGCATCGGCACGACCGCCATCGGCCTCGGGGCGGCCGCCTTCGCGAATGGGACGCTGCAGAAGCGCGACTCCAACGGCGGGTACGCTCAGGTGACTTACAAGTTGGGCCCGGTCAAGCTCGGCTACAGCTACGGCCAGAGCAACCTGAAGTTCGCCTCCAACGAGACTGCTTTGGGCAATCCGCTGCTCGTGAAGAAGAATAGCTCCAACGTCATCGGCGCGTACTATGCCCTGACCGAGAGCTTGAACCTGGTCGGTGAAGTGGTCTGGACCGAAGCCGAAGCCCAGGGGACCAACCCCGGGGTCGGCGGTGGTAACAAGATCAGCGACACCGCGTTCATCCTTGGCGCGATCCTGTTTTTCTGAGCGATCTGCCCCGTGGTCCGAGTGTGGAAAACGGCGCCCCCACGGGCGCCGTTTTTTTCCGCTGCCCCGAGGCACTTTCTTGTCGTGCTCGACTCATGGACAATACCCGGGGTCGTCGCCTTCGTACGCGGGGCCGTCGATGAGACATTCGAAGTGAGGGAGGAAACCGATGAAGCTTCCCAAGCGCTCGCTCCTGACTGCATCCGTCCTCGCCGTAACGGCGTGCGCGAGCACGACGTTTGAGAACACGACGCCGGGTCTCGACGCGTGGGCGGCGAAACTGAGCCTGTCCAAGCCCCGCGTGGGCGCCGAGCCAGCGGTTCCGTCTCCACCTCCAGGCGTCATATTGCCGATCAAGGGCAACCTGATTGTCTACATGCCATCGGGGGACCTTCTGAGAGCGACGCCGCCGCCCGCGACCAGCTCATCGAACGCCTGGTTGCAGGAGGGCAAGATCATCCAGCAGGCCGCGATCCAGTCGTTCCAAAGGGTATTCGAGCGCGTTTCAACGAGCCCGGAGCCCGTCCCCACCGCCGCGTTGGCGACCGTGGGGGGAAACAGCAATTTCAACCCCACGCTGGGCACCTACTTTGCGAGGGTTGTCGTCACGTTCTCGCCCGGAAAGGGAGCGGCCGCAACGACCTTTCAGGCGGGGACGGCCGCTAGCGGCAGCGAGCAGTCTGATTTCGTGCGAGCCGTGGACGCGGCATTCCGAGATATCGAAGCGCAGTTGCTCAAGGACCCCGTGCTCCTGACCGCCTTGGGATCGGCGGGCACCCCGGTGGCGCGAGCGGAGCCGGCAGCCACACCAGCCCCGAATCGGGAGCCCTCCGCCCCGGCCGCGAGCGGGGCAGCGCCTTCGCCGGCTCCGGGCCCGGTGGCAGCGATTCAGCCTGCTCAGGCTAGCGCGGCAGCGAGGCCGGTTCCGGAGCAGACGCAGGTCGCGCGGCCGCCGGCCGTGCAACTCCCGATCCCGGGCGATCTGGCGATCTCCATGACGCCGGAGGCCGTCGCCAAGCAAACTCAGGTGACGACTGGCGGCCGCTCCGGCTACTCGTTCAAGGAAGGGGTAATGGTTCAGAGCACGGCGACCAAGGCCTTCGCTTTGTTCTTTGAGCGCGTGTCGACCGTCGAACGTCAGGACGGACCGTATCCCATGGTCAAGGTGGAGGGAGGAAGCGCGTATAACCCCACGATCGGAACCTGCTTCGTCAAGGTCATCGCCAACTTCTTCGCGAAAAGCGGTGATCCGGCGGCGAGCCTCGCGGCAACGGCGTCAGGCCAAGGTGAAGACGAGGGCTGCTTTCAGAG